>JANNQO010000019.1:0-13300 GCA_031400795.1 Rubrivivax sp.
GTCTTGTCGTCGCCCGGGAAGCGCACGCCCACGCCCTGCGTGCGGCCGCCCGGGGCGTTTATCGGCGTAATCCAGGCCTCCTTGCCGGCCACCGGGTAACGCTGCGGCTCGTCGGGCAGCGAGAGCAGCAGGTAGATGTCGTCACCGAGCTTGAACTCGCGCGTCGTCGGCACGAACAGGCCGCCATCGGTGAGCAGTGGCATGTAGGCGGCATACAGCGCGCCCTTCTCGCGAAACACCAACTGGATGACGCTGGAGCGTGTGGTCGCCGCAGCGCCGGGCACCGCGGCGCCCGCGTTGGCCTTGGTCGGCAGACGATCATTCATGGGGCCAGTGTAGCGAAGGGCCGCGCCACCGACCGCGCCAGCACCGCGCTCTCGCTCATCGCCTGGCGCGCGCCGAGCATCAGGCTGTCGATCAGCAGCGCCTCCTGCCAGGGGTGCTCGGCGTACTGCGCGATGCGTTGCAGCTCGGCGTGCCAGCGTTGCAGCGGCGCGATCGCCCCTGGCTTGGGCAAAGCCGACGCGGCGAAGTACAGCCCATTGCCTGCGCAGGCTTGGCGCTGGAGATCGTGGCACAGGCGCTGCAGGGCATCCAGCAGCAGCGTCAGCGGCCAGTTCGACACGGCCGCTGTCTCGCCTTTGGCCAGCGCCCGTGGCAGCGCGTTCCAATCGCCGGCTTTCAAGCCCGCCTCGTGCATGCGCCGCGCCAGCAGTGCACGGCCACCCGCTGCGGCCAACAGCGCCGGCGCATCGTCCACGCCGGCCTCGCTGAGCCAGGCCTGCGCGACATCGGAGCGCGGTGCCGGCATGCGCCACAGCCGGCAGCGGCTGCGGATCGTGGGCAGCAGCCAGGACGGGTCGGCAGCGGTGAGGATGATCTGCACCGCCGCGGGCGGCTCCTCCAGGGTCTTCAGCAGCGCGCCGGCAGCATGCGGGTTCAGCGCAGTTGCCGGGTGCAGCACGAGCCATTTGCCGCGCCCGCGCGACGACGTGCTCACGACCCAGTCAAGCGCCAGCCGCACTTCGTCGATCTTCAGCTGGCGGCTGGCCCTCTTGCGGGCCTTGTCGGTGTCGCCGCTGTTCGGCTTGTCCAGGGCGATCGGCCAACGCAGCGCCTCGCGCTGCTCTTCGGGCATCAGCAACAGCAAGTCGGGATGGGCGCGCGCGAGCATCAACCGGCAGCTGTCGCAGTGCCCGCAAGGCCAGCCGGCGCGGGGCGGATGTTCACACAAGCGGCCCTGCACGATGGCCAGCGCCAGTTCGAGCGCGCCATCGTCGGCGCTGGCTTGCAGCAGCAGCGCATGGCCACGCTGTTGCGCCACGGCACTCGCCAGCGCGGGCGCCAGCCAGGGCAGAGGCAGTTGCCCGTCAGCGCCGGTCAGCAAGGCGGGCTCCCAGCACCTCGCGCACACGCTGCCAGACGGCCTCGCGGTCGCCGAGCGCATCGATGCGCTCGAAGCGCTGCGCCTGTGCGGCCATACGTGCCCGGTAGGCGGCACGCACGCGTTCGAAGAAGTCGATGTCTTGCTGCTCGAAGCGGTCGGGAGAGCGTGCCGCGGCGCGTCGTTCAGCGGCTTCATCGCCGGGCAGATCGAACCACAGCGTCAGGTCGGGCTGCCGGCCCTGTTGCACCCAGGCTTCGAGCTGGACGAGCACGCCGTCATCAAAGCCGCGCCCGCCGCCCTGGTAGGCGAAAGTGGCGTCGGTGAAGCGGTCGCACAGCACCCAGGTGCCTCGCGCCAGCGCCGGCTCGATGACCTGCACCAGGTGGTCGCGCCGCGCCGCGAAGACGATCAGTGCTTCGGTGAGCGGGTCCATCGCCTGATGCAGCACCACCTCGCGCAGCGTCTCGGCCAGCGGCGTGCCGCCGGGCTCGCGGGTAGACAGCACCTGGTGGCCACGCGAGCGCAACCAAAGCCGTGTGGCTTCGAGGTGCGAGGACTTGCCCGCACCGTCGATGCCTTCGAAGGTGATGAAGCGGCCGGGCTGCCCGCTCACTTGCCGCCGCGCTGGTACTGGTTCACCGCACGATTATGGTCGGCGAGACTTTCGCTGAAGACCGAGCTGCCGTCGCCGCGCGCGACGAAGTACAGCGCCTTGCTCGGTTGCGGACGCACTGCCGCGCGCAAGGAGGCCAAGCCCGCCAGCGCGATCGGCGTGGGCGGCAAGCCGCCGCGCGTGTACGTGTTGAAAGGCGTATCGGCGAGCAGGTCGCGTTTACGCAGGTTGCCGTCGAAGCGTTCGCCCAGGCCGTAAATCACGGTCGGGTCGGTCTGCAGCGGCATGCCGATGCGCAGCCGATTCACGAAAACCGATGCGATCAGCGGCCGGTCGGCGGCACGCCCGGTTTCTTTCTCGACGATGGAGGCCAGGATCAGCACCTCGTCGGCGCTTTTCAGCGGCAGATCGGCGGCGCGCTCGGCCCAGGCCGCGGCGAGCTTCTTCGCCATCACCTGGTGCGCGCGTTTGAGCAGCGTGAGATCGCTGACGCCGCGGCTGAAGGCATAGGTGTCGGGGAAAAAACGCCCCTCGGCGGGTGTGCCGGCCGCACCCAGAGCGGCCATCAATTGCGCCTCGTCCATGCCGCGCGTCAGGGGCTTCAGGTGCGGCTCGGCGGCAAGCGTGTCGCGCATCTGACGCAACGTCCAGCCTTCGACGATGCGCACGGTCTCGAGTGTCTCGTCGCCGCGGACCATCTTCTCCAGCAGCTGCCGTGGCGTGGTGCCGGCGCTGATCTGGTAGCTGCCCGCGCGGATGCGGCGCGCCTGGCCCGACCAGCGGAACCACTCGTAGAGCAGCCACGGCTCGGTGCGCACGCCGGCATCAACCCAGGCTTGTGCCACGTCGCGCGGCGAAGCGCCGGCTTCGATCGACAGTTCAGCGCTTTCCGATGCCAGCGGCAGGGGCCGTTGCAGCCAGAGAACCACGGCGCCGGCCAGCGCAGCGCCCAGCAGCAGCACGAGGCCGATCAGGGCGGCGATCCAACGAAGCCCTGCCCTGCTGCGTGCCATGGCCGGCGATGATAATTCCGGCATGCCTCATTCTTTCGACAGCAGCTCCGCGGGCGGCGCATTGCCCCTTGCCGATTGGGGCGTGATCCGCGCCAGCGGTCCCGATGCCGTGAATTTTCTTCAGAGCCAGCTGACGCAGAACCTGCTGCACTTCGAGCCGCACCAGGTGCGCCTGGCGGGTTTCTGTTCGGCCAAGGGCCGTTTGCAGGCGAGCTTCGTGATCTGGCGCAACGGTCCCGACGAACTGCTGCTGGCTTGCAGCGCCGATCTGCTGGCGGCGGTGCTGAAGCGCCTGTCGATGTTCGTCTTGCGCGCCAAGTGCAAGCTCAGCGATGCCAGCGCCGAGGTGACCTTGTGCGGTGTGGTCGGGCCGCTGGCCGAAGCTTCGATGCGCTTGCCCGATGCCTGGGTGGATGGCAAGCGATGGTTGCGCGGGCTGATGGTCGGCACAGGGCCCGCAGCGGCCGGCCTCGACTCCGATCTCTGGCGCTGGCTCGAAGTGCACAGCGCCACGCCGCGCATCGTGGCGGCCAGCGTCGATCGTTTCGTGCCGCAGATGGTGAACTTCGAGTTGGTGGGCGGCGTCGACTTCCAGAAAGGCTGCTACCCCGGCCAGGAGGTGGTTGCGCGCAGCCAGTACCGCGGCACGCTGAAGCGGCGCGGCTTCGTGGTACACGGCGAAGCACCCTTGCAGATCGGCCAGGAACTCTTCCACAGCGACGATCCCGAGCAGCCTGCGGGCGAGGTGGTGTTGTCGGCGTCGTGGGGCGGCGCGCATGCCGCGTTCGTCGAATTGAAGCTCGCGGCGGCATCAGGTGGCAGCTTGTTCGCTGGAGCCATGGGCGGCCCGCGCCTGACCTTGCAGCCCCTGCCTTACGCGCTGCCCGAGGATGCAGCCGTCGCCGCTGCCGGATGAGTGCAGCGGCCGCGGGCCGGCAGCTCTTCATCTACTGGAGAACGTCGCTTGGCGTCCTGCCGGCCGCTGTCGCCGCCGTGCGCCAATGGCAAGCTGCCCTCAGGCACGGGCATCCAGGCCTGGACATGCGGCTCTTCGTGCGCCGCGAGGCGCAGCACGCCACCTTGATGGAGGTCTACGCCCTGCCCGGCTCCACGCTCGGTGTCGATGAGACCGTGCAGGCGATGTTGGTGCAGCAAGGCGACGCCGTGACGCTGCCGATGCGCCTGGGCGCACGCCATGTCGAAGCCTTCGAGCCGGCCGATTGAGGGCGACTCAATCGACGATGCGCCCGGCTGCCAGCCGCACCTGGCGATCACAGCGTGCCGCGATGGTTCGGTCGTGCGTGACCAGCACCAGCGTCGTGCCGGCTTCGCGGTTCAGCTCGAACATCAGCCCCATCACGGTTTCGCCGGTGGCGAAATCCAGGCTGCCGGTGGGCTCGTCGGCGAGCAGCACCGCCGGTTTGACGACGAAGGCACGCGCCAGCGCCACGCGCTGCTGTTCACCGCCGGAAAGCACCTTCGGGTAATGCGACAGCCGCTCGCCCAGCCCGACGCGTTGCAGCATCTCGATGGCCGCAGCGCGCGCGTCGTTGCGGCCCATCAGCTCCAGCGGCAGCATCACGTTTTCCAGCGCCGTCAGGTTGGCGAGCAGCTGGAAACTCTGGAACACGAAACCCAGCGTGCGCGCGCGCACCGCGGCGCGCTCGTCTTCGTCGAGCTGGAAGAGGTCGGCGCCGGCGAGCAGCACGGTGCCCGAGCTCGGCACATCCAGTCCGGCGATGATCGACAACAACGTGCTCTTGCCCGACCCCGACGCGCCGACGATGGCCACCGATTCACGCACGCGCAGCGCAAACTCGATGTCATGGAGAATGACTAGCGTTCCGGTGGCGTCGCTCACCTGTTTGCTGATGCGTTGAACGTCGATGATGGTGTCTGACATGCGGGGCGGCCTGCGCCGTCGGGAGTGGCTCACCCACTGTACCGTGCTGCTGCTGGCCGCGCGGCCCGTGCTGGCGGCTGCGCCGGCGCCTCTGCTCATCGTGGGTGACAGCCTGTCGGCCGAGTACGGCCTGCCGCGCGGCTCAGGCTGGGTGGCGCTGCTCGAACATCGGCTCGCCAAGGAAAAGCTCTCACGCAGCGTGGTCAACGCCAGCGTCAGCGGCGACACCACGTCGGGCGGCCGATCGCGGCTGCCCGCGCTGCTGGCGCAGCACAAGCCGGCAGTGCTGGTGATCGAACTCGGCGGCAACGACGCGCTGCGCGGCCTGCCGCTGGCCATGACCAGCGAGAACCTCGGCGCGATGGCGCGCGCCGGCAAAACCGCCGGCGCGAAAGTGCTGATCGCCGGCATGCAGGTACCGCCGAACTACGGCCGCAAGTACGGCGCGGACTTCTCGGCGCTGTTCGCGAAAGTGGCCCGCGAGCAAGGTGCTGCGCTGGTGCCCTTCCTGCTCGCCGGCGTGGCCGACGGGCCGGACGCCGACGCCCTGTTCCAGGCCGATCGAATCCACCCGAAGGCCGAAGCGCACCCGCGCATCCTCGACAACGTCTGGCCGGTGCTGAAGCCGCTGCTGCGCTGAGGCTGAAGACTGCCCGGCAGCCGCTGCGTCACTACTGCGTGCTGTGGCGTTCGCGCATGTTGGCGCGCGACTCCGGCGTGCGCATGCGCGGCGCTTCACGGGCTTCCCGCTCCTCGCGCTGATCGCGGTCGCCGCGTTGCTGGCGTGCGACTGGCGCGGTGGGCGGCGCTGGCGGTGCGGCGACCGGCGGCGGATCGGCGCGCAACGAAGGCGGGCTGGCGCGCGGAGGCCGGGCGGGCACCGGGCCAGCCACCGGTGCGGCTGGTGCCATCGGTGCAGCGGCGGGTGCCATCGGTGCAGCGGCGGGCACGGGCAGCGCAGCGGCAGGCCTGGCGGCGGGTACCGGCATCACCGGCATCGGCTCGATGCGCGCCGGCGCCGGTTCGCGGATGCGGGCCACCGGAGGTGCCACCGGCGCCGTGCTCTGGGGTACGTTGCCGACCCGCGGTACCAGCACATCGCGCGACACCGGCGTGACGGCGTTCGGCACGCCCTGGTTGCCGTACATGATCGGGCCGGTGGGCACCTGCCGATCGTGGCGCGGATGAGGCGACGGGTGCGATGGGCTCGGCTGCGGCCCACGCCGGTAATGCGGCTGGTAGTGGTCGTGCGGCGCCAGCGGCACCCAGCTCGACCCCGGCAGATGGCGTCCGCGCAGCGAAATGCCCACCGACACGCTCGGCCCGCCGATCCAGGCGACCAGGCCCGGCGAAAATGCCGGCCGCGCGACATAACCGCCCGGCGTCCAGCACCAGTTGCCGCGCCAATTCACCCAGCGGCCGTAGTGAAAGGGCGCGAAGCCCCAGGGCTGGTGGTCGACCCAGGTCCAGCCCCAGGGCCGCATCCAGATCCAGTTGCCGTTGCGGTACGGCGCCCAGCCGACGCTCACCGACAGCGGGACCCAGATCGCACCGTACTCGGGGTGGCGGTCCCAGCGGCCGTAGCGGTCCAGTTCTTCGGCGCCGGTCATCTCCGGCGACACGTAACGCGATGACGCCGAGCGCTGTTCCTGCTGCTCTTCGCGCGCCAGCCATGACGCCAGCTCGTCCTGCGGCAGCGCGGCCCAGCGGTGCTGGACTCCCTGCCTTCCGCGCTCGCGCCAGAACTCCATGCGCGTGCCGGTGGCGATCGGGAAACTGACCGGCCCGTCGAGCAACAGCTCACCGAGCAGGCTGGCGGCGAAGGTGGTGTCGTCCTGGCGGTCGAAGCGGTAGTGGCCGGCACGCTGCGGCTTGAAGCGCGCTTCGGGTGTGCTGAACTCGGTTTCGTCGGCGACCTCGCGCGAGCGGATGCGCAGCGCCGCCGAGCCGCTGTGCAGCTGCATCTGCAAGCGTTCGTCGTCCAGGCGCAGCAGTTCGAGTTCGCTGCGTGCCGCCAGACGCAGCGTGGTGGAGCCGATGCGCACTTCGATGCGGCCATCGGCGCCGGTGGACAAGCGGTCGCCGGCGGTGACGGGCCGGTTGCGCTGCGCCTGCGTCCAGTCGCCCTGCCCGTCGTCGAAGATCCACACCGTACCGCTGGTCTCGGCGATGCGGCCGACGCGTCCTGGCGCATCGCCCTGGGCGGGGTTGGCTTGCGCCGCGCCCATTGCCCCGATGGCGAGCAGCGCCAAGATCCCCTTCAGCCATCTCGTCCAGCCTGATGCGAACCTCATGTCCAGCTCCTCGTTGCGGCCGCCGCTACAAGTTCACCCGGCCGCGGCAACGTCCCCGTGCAACGTGCAGTACCCGTGCGGCGACGACAGCACAAACGTAAAGGATTTGGGTCAATCCTCGCTCTGCCCATCCAGTTCAGGGAACAGCACGCTGGTGTAGCCGAGTTTGCTCAGATCGCGCATGCGCGTCGGGTACAGCCGCCCGATCAGGTGGTCGCATTCGTGCTGCACGACACGGGCGTGGAAGCCCGTCGCTTCGCGGTCGATCGGCCGGCCCTCGGGGTCCAGGCCCTGGTAGCGGATGTGCGTCCAGCGCGGCACCACGCCGCGCAGTCCGGGCACCGACAGGCAGCCTTCCCAGCCTTCTTCTTCGGCCTGCGACAGCGGCGTGATGTGCGGGTTGATCAACACCGTGCTCGGTACCGGCGGGGCGTCGGGGTAACGCTCGCTGCGCTCGAAACCGAAGATCACGAGCTGCAGATCGACGCCGATCTGCGGCGCCGCCAGCCCGGCGCCGCGGGCCGCGGCCATGGTCTCGAACATATCGTCGATCAACTGCTTCAGCTCGAGTGTGCTGAATTCGCGAACCGGCTGCGCGATGCGCAACAGGCGCGGGTCGCCCATCTTCAGGATCTCGTGCACGGCCATCTCAAGCGCTCCCGACGGGTGTGGCGAGCAGGTCGAGCAAGCCGGCTTCGTCAAGTACGGCAACGCCCAGTCCGCGGGCTCTGTCGAGCTTGCTGCCGGCCTCGGCGCCGGCAACCACGTAGTCGGTCTTGCGCGACACCGAGCCGGCCACCTTGCCGCCGCAGGCCTCGATGCGCGCCTTGGCATCGTCGCGTGTCAACGTCGGCAGCGCGCCGGTCAGCACGAAGGTCTTGCCGCTCAGTGGCAATGTCGCCGCATCTGCCACAGGTTCGCTTTCGGGCCAGTGCACGCCAGCGGCGCGCAGCTGTTCGACGACCTCACGGTTGTGCGGCTGCGCGAAGAACAGCGCGATGCTTTGCGCGACCACCGGACCCACGTCGTTGACCTCGAGCAGCTGCTCGACGCCGGCATTCATCAGCGCGCCGAGCTTGCCGAAATGCCGCGCCAGGTCACGCGCCGTGGCCTCGCCGACATGGCGGATGCCCAGCGCGTAGAGAAATCGAGCGAAGCTGGTCGACTTGCTCTTGTGCAGCGCCGCCACGACGTTGGCGGCGCTCTTCTCGGCCATGCGATCGAGTGCCGCGAGCTTGGCCAGGCCCAGCGTGTACAGCTCGGGCAAGCTGCGGATCAGTCCAGTGTCGACGAGCTGGTCGACGATTTTGTCGCCCAGGCCTTCGATGTCCATCGCCCGCCGCCCGGCGAAATGCAGCAGCGCCTGCTTGCGCTGCGCCGGGCAGAACAGGCCACCGGTGCAGCGGTGGTCCACGCCGCCGCGTTCGCGCTGCACGGCGCTGCCACAGGCGGGGCAATGCGCCGGCATGCGGAAGTTGGGCACGTAGCTCGAGCGCGGCGCGGCAATGCGGCCCACCAATTCGGGGATGACGTCGCCGGCGCGGCGCACGATGACCTGATCGCCGATGCGCACGCCTTTGCGGCGCAGCTCGAAGAGGTTGTGCAGCGTCGCGTTGCTGACCGTCGTGCCGCCCACGAACACCGGCTCGAGCTTGGCCACCGGCGTCAGCTTGCCGGTGCGGCCAACCTGGATCTCGACACCGTTCAGACGCGTGATCTGCTCCTGCGCCGGGAACTTGTGCGCCACCGCCCAGCGCGGCTCGCGAGTCTTGAAGCCCAGACGGCGCTGCAGTTCGAGCGAGTCGACCTTGTAGACCACACCGTCGATGTCGAAAGGCAAGGCGTCGCGTTTCGCCGCGATGCGGTCGTGGAAAGCGACCAGACCGGCAGCGCCTTCGGTCACGCTGCGCTCGGCACACACCGGCAACCCGAAGGCCTGCAACGCATCGAGCAGCGCGCTGTGCGCGGGCGGCAGTGTGCTGCCCTGCACCTCGCCCACGCCGTAGCAGAAGAAACTCAAGGGGCGCCTGGCGGTCATCGCCGGATCGAGCTGGCGCACCGCGCCGGCGGCGGTGTTGCGCGGGTTGACGTAGGTCTTCTCGCCACGTTCACGCTGGCGCTCGTTCAGGTGCTCGAAGTCATCGCGCCGCATGTAGACCTCGCCACGCACTTCCAGCACCGGCGGCGCCTGCCCGATCAGCCGCAGCGGAATCTGGCCGATGGTGCGGATGTTCTGCGTCACATCCTCGCCGGTCTCGCCGTCGCCGCGCGTGGCCGCCTGCTGAAGAACACCCCGGTCGTAGCGCAGGCTGATCGCCAGACCGTCGAACTTGAGTTCGGCTGCGTAGGCTACCGCCGGGGCATCGGGCGACAGCTCGAGTTCGCGCCGCACGCGGGCATCGAAGGCCACGGCGCCGCCCGCGCTGGTGTCGGTCTCGGTCTCGATCGAGAGCATCGGCACGACATGTTTCACCGGTGCCAGGTCGTCGAGCACCTTGCCGATGATGCGCTGCGTGGGCGAATCGGCGCTCAGCAGCTGCGGGTGCTCGGCTTCCAGCGCCTGCAGCTCCTGGAACAGGCGGTCGTACTCGGCGTCGGGGATTTCGGGCTCGTCCAGCACATAGTAGCGGTGGGCGTGGTGATGCAGCTGCGCGCGCAACGCGGCAGCCCGTTCAGCGTAATCTCGCGAAGCCATGCGCGACATTCTGCGGCACCGCCGCCATCCCGATGAACACGAACCCTGACTTTGACCTGATCGTTATCGGCGCCGGCAGCGGCGGTATCGCGGCATCGCGGCGCGCCTCGCTGCTGGGCGCACGCGTGGCCATCGTCGAAGGCCGGCGCGTCGGTGGCACCTGTGTGCTGCGCGGGTGCGTGCCGAAGAAGCTGCTGATGTACGCAGCGCAGGCGCACGACGCGTTCGAGGAAGCGCGTGGCTTCGGCTGGTCGTTCGACGCTGCCCGTTTCGAGATGCCACGCTGGGCCGCGGCCAAGGCGGCCGAGACGGTGCGGCTGGAGAACATCTACCGCACGCTGCTCGCCGAGGCCCGGGTCGAGCTGATCGAAGGCCAAGCCCGACTCGATGGACCGGGGCAAGTGCTCGTCGGGCTGCAGCGCATCACGGCGCGTCATGTGCTCATCGCCACGGGCGCCGCACCGGTCGCCGACAGCATCCCCGGCATCGCTGCGGTTGCCACCAGCGACGATCTGCTCGACCTGCAGCAGCTGCCTGAGCGCGCCGCGGTGATCGGTGGCGGCTACATCGCGGTGGAGTTCGCGAGCATGCTGGTGCGTCTGGGCGTGGCCGTCGATCTGCACTACCGCGACCGGCTGCCCCTGCGCGGCTTCGATGCGATGCTGCGTGAAGGCGCTGCCGCCGAACTGAAGGCTGCGGGCGTTCGGTTGCACGCGGGCGGGGCGCCGCGGGCTGTCCGATCCGAGGGCGACGGCTTCTCCTTGCAGAGGGCCGACGGCACGCTGCATCGGGTGCCCTGGGTGCTGAACGCGACCGGCCGCCGGCCCAACACCGCATCGCTCGGGCTCGAGACCGTGGGCATCACGCCGGACGCCGCAGGTGCGGTGCCGGTGGACGAGCAGATGCGCACCGCGGCGCCCAACCTGTTCGCGATCGGCGATGTCACGAACCGCAAGAACCTCACGCCAGTGGCTATCGCCGAAGGTCGCGCGGTGGCCGATTCGCTGTACGGCCCAACGCCGCGCACGGTCGACCTGTCGCTGGTGGCCAGTGCCGTCTTCATGCTGCCGCCGATCGCCAGCATCGGCCCGAGCGAAGAACAGCTGCTCGCGGCGGGCCGAGCCGTGCAGGTCTTCGAAACATCATTTCGGCCCATGAAGCAGGCTTTCGTCGGCGGCACCCAGCGCACGCAGATGAAGCTGCTGGTCGACGCCGGCAGCGACCGCGTGCTGGCGGCGCACATGATCGGAAGCGACGCGCCCGAGGTCGTGCAGGGCCTGGCGGTGGCATTGAGCGCCGGCGCGAGCAAGGCCGACTTCGACCGCACGATTGCCGTGCACCCGACCGCCGCCGAAGAGTTGGTGCTCTTGCGCCAGCCGGCGCGACTGCTGAACGGTTGATCCGACTCAGCGCAAGGGGCCCGTCGGCGTAACGCGGCTGCCCTCGAACATCACGCGCTGGAACTCGCGTTGCGCGGTCTCGGCAAGACCATCAGCTGAAGAGCCGCCGTGCCGCGGCGCTGCCAGCGGCCAGGTCCAGCGCTTCCAGCCGGCCATAGAGCGTTTGCAGCTCCTCGCCGATGGCGGCGAAGGCGTGCAGCGTGATCGGCTGCCCCTGGTCGTCGACGAGCGCGGCGTCCATGTCTTCGCTGAGCGCACGTGCCGCGCTGTGCCAGGCCGGGAAAGGCTCGGCTTGTGCCGCCGTCTGCGGTACATCCAGCGTCAAAGTGCACTCGCGCACCGGTGCGGTCTGCGGGTCGTCGGCCAACGCCGCCTGGGCGTCGAAGTTCAGGCTCAGCACCGGCGGCGCGCCTTCTTCGGCGGCCGGCAACACCAGGCGGCCCGGCAGCGCGCCGGCCACCAGCCCGTGGCGCGACGCGATCTGCTGGATGTAGCCCACCGACCAGGCCACCGAGTTCGAACGCAGCGTGACCGTGAGCTGCGCGTCCAGGGGCCCGGCCAGCGCGTCGAGTTCGCGCGAGCGCGCCACGACCTCGCGCATGTCCGGGAAATCCGGGCTCGCGCCCACACTGTCGGCGAACGACTGGATCTTCTGCACGAACTCGGAATACTCGATCTGGTTCAGCGCGCCGCTGCGGCTGGCCAGCTGCACGCCGGCCTGCAGCTCGCCATAACGATGGCCGGGCAGCGGCAGCGACCATTCGCCGGTCTCGCTGTCCAGGCCCTCGACGAGAAAGGGCTTGCTGCCGGCACGCCGCGTCGGTGGCAGCTGCGCGAGCACGAGTTCGCCGCTGATCGGAGCGTCCAGCGCCAGCGGCACGATGGCGTCGATGAGCGCGTCGATGCGCTGCGCCCGTCGCGCAGCGCGCAACTCGGCAGCGATCTCCGCTGGCGAGCGTGCGTGCGCCAGCGTGGGCTCGGTGCGCAGGGCTTCGGCCGGCGCTGCCGCGAGCTGCGCGGCGCGCGGTTGGGCGCGCCGCAACGACCACCAGCCGTGGCCGATCAGCGCCAGCAACACCACCCCGCCCAGCAGCATCAAGGCGGTGGAGAGTGTCATCGCGCGGGCGCTTTCGGTATGGCCGCTCAGACCGCTTCGGCCAGGCTCGCGGCGACCTGGACGTCCACCGCGACGATGCGCGAGACGCCTTGCTCCTGCATCGTCACGCCGATCAGCTGTTCGGCCATCTCCATCGCGATCTTGTTGTGGCTGATGAAGAGGAACTGCGTGCTTTCGCTCATCTTCGCGACGAGCTTGCAATAGCGTTCGGTGTTGGCGTCGTCCAGCGGCGCGTCGACCTCGTCGAGCAGGCAGAACGGCGCCGGGTTGAGCTGGAAGATCGCGAACACCAGCGCGATCGCCGTGAGCGCCTTCTCGCCGCCCGACAGCAGGTGGATGGTGCTGTTCTTCTTGCCCGGCGGCTGCGCCATTACCTGCACGCCGGCGTCGAGGATCTCGCCTCCGGTCATCACCAGCCGGGCTGTGCCGCCGCCGAACAGGCTCGGGAACATGCGGCCGAAGTGCTCGTTGACCTGGGCGAAGGTCTGCGCAAGCAGTTCGCGCGTCTCCAGATCGATTTTCCGGATCGCGTCTTCGAGCGTCTGGATAGCCTCCTGCAGGTCGGCGTTCTGCGCGTCCAGGAAGGTCTTGCGCTGGCGCGAGGTGGTGAGTTCTTCCAGCGCGGCCAGGTTCACCGCGCCGAGTGCGGCGATGTCGCGCTGGATGCGGTCGATCTCGGTCTGCAGACCCCAGAGCTTCACGCCGCCCTCTTCCACCGCGCGGCCGAGCGCCGCCAGATCGACCGAAGCGGCTTCGAGCTGTTCGAGGTACTGCGCGCCGCCGAGCTGCGCCGCTTGAAGCTCGAGCTGGAGCAGCGTGATCTGCTCACGCTGCGGCTCGAGGGCGCGCTCCTGAGCCATGCGCTGCTCGTCGGCATG
>JANNQO010000020.1:0-5942 GCA_031400795.1 Rubrivivax sp.
CGTTCGGATATCCACGGAATCGATCTACACGCAAGAAGACCTGGACCTAAAACGGATTGTTCAACGCCCGCTGCTGCGCCAGCGAGCCGATCCGGCTGTGCCACGGCACGCCCAGCCGCGTGGCGTCGGCCCACAGCGCGCCGGCGGCCACGCTGTTCGCAGTCAAGGTCTTGCTCGTGCAATCGGGCAGCGCCACGGTGCACACGCCCTCGGTGGTGTTGGTGAGTGAAAAACTCGCAGGCACGCGTGCCATCACCTGCACCGCTTCATCGGCCAGCACCAGGCCGAGCAGCCGCCCGTCGTTGACGATGCCCACGCGCAAGCGCGAGTTCAACGCCGCTACCAGGCGCGTGATGAGCGCGGCGCGGTCGGTGTCGGTGAAAGCCGCTTTCTGCGCCAGCGCGTAGGGCGACAAGCCCACGTCCTGCACGGTGGAGATGATGACGCGCGGCCCCAGGCCGACCAGGCGATTCACCTGCGCGGCGAGTCGGTCGCCAGCAGCGCGCGCATCGGCGGTCAGCGCTTCTTCGCTGCGCGCCGGGAACTGCGCGTACAGCGCCAGCACGTCGTTGGCGCCGGCCAGCACGGTGGCCAGGTCCTTGTTGGTGAAGCCACCGGCGGCGACCTGCGCGTCGATCTGCAACTTCACATCGTCGACCTTGGCGAGCGCGGCGGCGCGCGTGAACGCCTTCACCGTGCCGGTGCCGCCGGGGTTGCACTGCGCGAAGACGTAGCTGTAGCTGGCGGCCACCGTCTGGATCCACAGCGGCTGGCCGGCGCAATCCAGCGCGTCGTTGAGGTCCAGCGCGTTGATGCTGAACTTGCGGCCGCTGTCGGTGAGCGCGCTGGCCTCGTCGCCGAAGGCGAGCACGCGCTCGGGCTGGAAGCTCACCAATTGCGTGGTGCCGCCGCCGCAGGCCAGCAGCAGCCCGGCCACCAGCGCCGCCGCTGCCGCGGTGCGCATGCGCCGCCATCCCGCCAGGCCTAGGGCCTTGCCGCTGAACATCATCATCACTCCAAGACCTCGAAAATCAACGTGCGGCGGCGCGCAGCAGACGGTCGCGAACCCCTTCCCAGTCGGGCGTGTCGGGGGGCATCTCGACCCAGATGTGCTGCACGCCGGCGGCGTCCCACTCGCGCAGCACGGCGAACAACTCGTGTGCGGCCGCGCCGGCATCGGCCGGCAGAGCCCGCTGCGCCACGCCGGCAGGCAGCGGCAGCGCGGAGCGGGAATATACCGCCAGCGCCGCGGGCAGCAGCCCCGCGCCGCCGGCCAACGCGTCGGCCAGCGCCGGCGCTTCGAACAGGCGCAGCCGGGCGTTCGGCGCGTAGTGCGCCTCGAGCGTGCCCGAAGCCCGCGGCGCCGCGGCGTCGCGCTCGTGCAGTGCTGCGCCGAGCACGGCTTCGATGGCGCTGCGCGGCAGGCCGCCCGGGCGCAGCAGCACCGCGTGGCCGCGGCTCAGGTCGACGATCGTCGATTCGATGCCCACCGTACAGGCGCCGCCATCGAGCACCGGCAGCGCTGCGCCGAATTCGTCGCGCACATGCTGCGCCAAGGTGGGGCTGACGCGACCGAAGCGGTTCGCACTCGGCGCCGCGACCCCGGGCACCCCCAATGCCGCGGCGGCTTGCAGCAACTCGCGCGCCAGCGGATGGGCGGGCAGGCGCAGGCCGATGCTCGATTGGCCGCCGGCCGCGGCGGTGGCCACGCCATCGCGGCGCGGCAGGATCAGCGTCAGCGGGCCGGGCCAGAACGCGTCCATCAGGCGTTGTGCCTGCGGCGGCAGGAACGCGGCGAAGTGCGATGCTGCCTCGGGCGACGCGACGTGAACGATCAGCGGGTGCTCGCTCGGGCGGCCCTTGGCGGCGAAGATCGCCGCCACCGCAGCGTCATCGTCGGCACGCGCGCCCAGGCCATACACCGTCTCGGTGGGAAAGGCCACCAGCTCGCCGCGGGCCAGCCGTTCGGCGGCGGTCTGTACGTCCAGGTGCGGTGCCGCAGCCATCGGCCGGGGCTTCAGAACGGCGCGAAGCCGATCGCTTCGGCCGCCTGCAAGGCCACGCGGCGGGCTTGCGCGGGGGTCTCGGCGGTGACTGTCAGGTGGCCCATCTTGCGCCCCGGCCGCGCCTCCGTCTTGCCGTACAGATGCAGGTGCACGCCGGGCAGCGCGAGCGCCGCGCGCCAGTCGGGCGGCCGCAGGCGGCCCGATGCATCGGCGCGCCACAGCTCGCCGAGCAGGTTCAACATCACTGCCGCGGAGTGCTGGCGCGGTGCCACGAGCGGCAGCGCGGCGAGCGTGCGCACCTGCAGCTCGAATTGCGAGACATCGCATGAATCGAGGCTGTGGTGCCCCGAGTTGTGCGGCCGCGGCGCCATCTCGTTGGCCACCAGGCGGTCATCGGCGAGCACGAAGAACTCCACGCACAGCACGCCGACGTAGCCCATGCCCTCGGCCAGTGCCAGCGCACAGCGAATCGCCTCTTGTGCCGTGGCCGCGGGCACATCGGGCGCGGGCACCTGCGTCACGGCGAGGATGCCACCGCGGTGCAGGTTCTGCTGTACCGGCAGGTGCACCGCCTGGCCATCGGCACCGCGCGCGACGATGACGCTGATCTCCAGCGCCAGCGTCAGTTTCTTCTCCAGCACGCAGGGCGGGCGGCCGAGCTGCTGCCAGGCGGCGGGCAACGCCGTCGCCTCGTGCACGCCGATCTGGCCTTTGCCGTCGTAGCCGAGTTGCGCGGTCTTCAGGATCGCCGGAAACAGGTCGGGTGAAACGTTGGCCAGATCGGAGTCGCTGGCGAGCGGTGAGTGCGGTGCGCAGGGCACACCGGCGGTGCGGAAGTGCGCCTTTTCGCGCAGGCGGTCCTGGCACACGAGCACCGCTTGCGCTCCCGGCGCCACGCGGCGCGTGCTGGCCAGGCGCTCCAGTGCCTGCGCCGGGACGTTCTCGAATTCGGTGGTGATGGCGGAACAGCTTTCTGCCAGAGCGGCCAGGCCTGCGTCATCGAGATAGGCGTGCTTCAGGTGCAGGTGCGACACCGCGCCGGCAGGGCTGTGCACATCGGGATCGAGCACCGCGGTGCGAAAGCCCATCGCCTGCGCGGCGTGCACGAACATGCGGCCCAATTGGCCGCCCCCCATCACGCCCAAGGTGATGGCTTCTGGGTCGGCCGGACTCATCGACGCAGTTCCTGCGTCATCGCGCGAGCGGCATCGGTCTGCTCGGCGCGGAACGCCGCCAGCCGCGCCGCCAGCGCGGCATCGTCCAGTGCCAGCATGGCCACCGCGAACAACGCGGCGTTGGCGGCCCCGGCTGCGCCGATGGCGAAGGTGGCCACCGGCACGCCCTTGGGCATCTGCACGATCGAACAGAGCGAGTCCAGGCCGTGCAGGGGCCCGCTGTGCACCGGAACACCCAGCACAGGCACGGTGGTCTTGGCCGCCAGCATGCCCGGCAGATGCGCCGCCCCGCCGGCCCCGGCGATGATCGTGCGCAAGCCGCGCGCCGCGGCGCCTTCGGCGAAGGCGAACATTTCGTCGGGCATGCGATGCGCCGACACGACCTGCGACTCGTAGTCGACTTCGAACCGATCCAGCATCTCGGCGGCGTGGCGCATCGTCTCCCAGTCGCTGGAGGAGCCCATCAGGATGGCGATCGTGGGCATCGGATTCGAGGTCAGGGGAGGCCGTAGCGGGCGGGTTTGGGGATGGCGGCGAACATGGGGCCGAGTAGATGTTGGTCACTGCGCAGTGCTTCAAGGTTCGCTCTTGACCGGCTACTCAAGTCGGCCGCCTCATCTGCGCACCCGGATGCGCGAGCTACGAGTGAACACTGCATGTACGCCAAAGCAAGATCTTCCTTGGCGGCGTCCGAAGGCATGAGCGACAGTGATTGTCTGCATCGCGCAGTGGCTGCTTCGAGATGCCCACTTGACAGGAGACAATAGGAAAAGTCGGCCATGGCCACAGCCACGACACGCCGAGGCGCTCCTTCTGACCACGATTCGATCCACTGTGCCAAGAGATCGGCGGCTTTCGCCGTCTCGTCTTTGAGCATAGCGAGGTGAATGTCCAATAGGGGCAACATCCATCGAAATGATGAAGCTGACTTCATTCGGTCATAGTTGATGCTTGAACGAAGCTCAAACGCCGCACTGTCGACTTCACGCTGGTCAATGTCCGAGTCCATGCGCGCGAGTCGGAGATTGTTCAGGTGATTCGCCGCGACATTGTGCAATGCTGCATCAATGGTCAGGTCATCGCCCTCCGAAACTGCATGGCGTCGAGCGATCTCGTACCACCCACGAGCCACGTCATATCGACCAAGGTAGTGGGAGGCGCTCGCCAAAGTTCCCGCAGCGCGTGAAAGAGCGCTGTGCTCATCGGCCTCGGCGGCGGCAACTACGGCTCCTGCAATTCGAGCTGCCTCGTCATTTCTGCCAAGAGTAAACGCCACGTGGGCATCCCAAGCTTCGCACCAGCGCTGCAAACGACCATCGTGCATCGAGTTCGCCATCGCCAAGGCTCGTCGTACCTTGTCCGCAGCCGATGAGAAATCAAGCTCGCAGAAAGCAAGCACCCCTTCTGCCAGATTCGCACCGGCAATAGCAAGCGTGTAGTGCGTAGACGAGGCTTCGGTCCGGATCTGAGTTATCGCTGACCGTGCGTCGTCGACGTCGCCGCGACGAGCCAAATAGACGGCAATGCGCACAAGAGAACGTTGACGAAGGCCATCGTCTGATGCGTCGCGTAGTTCTCTTCTTGCAGCTTCAAGCAACAGCACGATAGACAACCCAGAGACGACTCAGGCCTGCCGGATGTTCTCCGGACAGGCCTGCAATAAATAGACTGCTTACTTCAGTTGAGTGCTGATCAACTTGGTCATCTCGAACATCGAGACCTGCGCCTTCTTGAAGATTTCCTTCAGCTTGGCGTCTGCGTTGATCATTGTCCGCTTGGCCTTGTCCTGCAGGCCGTTCTTCTTGATGTACTCCCAGACCTTCTTGGTCACTTCGGTGCGCGGCATCGGCTTATCGCCGATCACTGCGGCGAGCGCCGCGCTGGGGGTCATTGCTTTCATGAAAGCGGCGTTTGGCGTGCGCTTCTTGGCAGGAGCCGCCTTCTTGCCCGTTGGCCCGGCCGCCTTCTTAGCAGGCGCCGCCTTCTTCGCCGGAGCCGCCTTCTTTGCCGGCGCCTTCTTCGCGGCGGCCTTCTTCGCTGGTGCTTTCTTCGCAGTTGCCATTGATTTCTCCATCGGTTTTCGTGAATGTGAACCTCGGAGTCCACTGCTCGCTAGCGGCAGCTATTCCACCGGGGCGCGCGGATGGTACCGCTGGTGCACCTCGGTGAGAAGCGCTTTTCCCTAGGTAAATCGCCTTGTCGCCCCATGTGCGGCACGCCGGCAACAGCCTGGTCGTGCCGCCGGCCGGCGCGGGCAGGCGCTATGCTGCGTGGCCATGAAGATCATCCTGCGCTGGTTGTTGTTGGCCGCGGCCCTGCTGCTGGTGACGTCTGTCGTCCCTGGCGTCGTCGTCAAGAGCTTCGGTGCGGCGCTGCTCGCGGCCTTCGTGCTCGGCCTCCTGAACACGCTCGTGCGGCCGGTGCTCGTGCTGCTGACGCTGCCCGTGACGCTGCTGACGCTGGGCCTGTTCCTGTTCGTCATCAACGCGCTTTTGTTCTGGGCCGCTGCGAAGATGCTCGACGGACTGGAGGTCAGCGGCTTCGGCGCCGCGCTGCTCGGCTCGCTGGCCTACAGCTTGTGCGGGTTGGTGATCGACGTGGCGATGGAGCGCGTCTTCAGCTCCGCGGCGTCTCCAGGCTGACGAGCGGGGCCCGGGCCGATCCCGGGCCGCACCTCGAAGCGGATGCGGTCCAGCAGCGTGGCGCCGTCGCGCAGCTCGATCACATGGCGCCCCGGCACCAGCGCCCAGGCGAACCGATC
>JANNQO010000021.1:0-2690 GCA_031400795.1 Rubrivivax sp.
CGTGGCCACGAAGTCGTCGACCTGGCCGTCGTTGTCGGTGTCGGCGAACAGCGTGACCAGGACATTGTTGATGCCCGTGGCGCCGTCGTCCTGCAGGCCGTTGGCGTTCGTGTCTTCCCAGACGAAGTTGCCCAGGCAGGCGACCGCGACGGGCAGGATCAATCCAGCGTCCCAGGTGCGGTCACTTTCGCCGGAAGTGAGCACGGTCGGCACCGTCGCGCCGGTGGCGGGGTTGGCGTCGGAGTCGATGCTGTCGTCGCCGCCCTGGTCGCGCAGCGTGAACGCCAAACCGGGCGGGGCCACGAAGCACACCGAGTAGGTGCCGGGGATGAGGTTGGTGAACAGGTACAGGCCGGAAGGATTGGTGAGCTGCATGCCCACCACCGTGCCGGCGGCGTTCTTCAGCTGCACCGGGACGCCGCCGACACCGACTTCGCCGGCATCCTGCAGGCCATCGGCGTCAGCATCGAACCAGACACGGTCGCCGATTTCGGCGAAGTTGTAGTAGCCGCTGTCGATCGTCGGATTGAACTCGCCCGGGCCGAGCACGATCACGTCGCTGACCGGCCCGTCGCTGTTGAGACCCGAGGGCGGGCTGCCGTCGGACTGCCGTGGGCTGGCTGTGCTGAAGCCCGCGGGTGTCGTGAAGAGAACGGTGTAGTCCAGGCCCGGTGTCAGAGCCTTGAACACGTACAGGCCGGCGGCGTCGGTGGTCGTCGTGGCGAGAATCTCGCTCGCATCGGCGAAGTCGCCGTCGCCGTTGATGTCACGCGCCAGGCGCACCGTCGCTCCCGCGATGCCCGGTTCGCCGGCATCCTGCAGGCCGTCGGCATCGAGGTCGTGCCAGACGCGGTCACCCAGTGCGGCGGCCAACGTCTCGATCAGGATCGGCTGGCGCGCGCCGGTGTCCATGATGACGCCGATCTTCTGCCCGAGGTCGGGGGTGAAGCCGTTGTGGAGCAGCGCGTCGTCGATGATCTTCTGCACATCCAGCGGATCGGGTGCGCCGTCCTTGGTCAAGGTCTGGAAGGTGAAGCTGGGCGGAGTGGGATTCCACGAGGCATCCGAGAAGCCTTGCAGCCGCCACATGGCCCACTGGATCTCGCCGTAATTGGCGCCGCCGGCGAGCGACAAGTCAGGCCGCGCCGCGTAGTCCTGGTTGATGACCCAGTTGAGCTCGTCGAGCTTGCTGCGGTCGCCGATGCTCAGCGTGGCCGGCAGCAGCGCGAGTTCGATGCTCGAGTACAGCGTTGCCGGGTAATTGGTGGGCGCCGGAAAGATCGTCGGCACACCGATCGACGCCAACGGGTTCAGGCACCAGCCGTCGAACCAATTGTTGGCGTAGACGTCGGGCGTCAGCGAATCGGTGCGGATGAAAATGTCGAAGTAGCTGCGCCTGAGGGTGAAGGTCTCGGGCGGCGACCCCGGGCCGTAGTTGGTGATGAACGGTTGGTAAACGTCGAAGGTGACCGTGGGTTGCGTCATGGGGGATCTCACGTTTCAGCGCTGCGTGAGCGCTTCATGTGGCAACGCCATACGCCCGCCGGGGCAGGCTGCCGCCCCGGCGGGTGCATGGTCGGATGCGGCGACTCGCACGCGCCGCAATGCTTGTCGATTTACTTCTTGCGTCGCACGAGGTACGCGCCGATGCCGGCCACCGCAAGCAGGGCCAGCGTGCCGGGTTCGGGAATCGCGGCGGCCGCGGCGAAGGCCGGCGCAGATGCCGCCAGCAGCAGCAGGGTGGAGAGCAGTTTGTGCATGGGGACTTCCTTGGTTCGTTGAACGTGATCGTGCGCGTCAGCAGTCGGCATGACCTCTGCTGCGAATCGAATCAGCAATTCACGTGCCATGACGAGGAAGCCGTTGCACGGCGGCTTCGGCGGCGGCGGCCTGCCGCCTGCTCGGACTCGATTGCAAGCAATCGAATCAAGGGCTTGAGATGGACGGCCGATCGCCGCGCCGCAGCGCAGCAGTGCACAAGCTGCGCGCAGCAACGCGCGCGCCTTCGCCGTCGCGGCGAAGGCGCTCGGTGCCTGTCAGCAGCGTTGACTCAGGATTTGACTTAGAGGGCAACGCCGAACAGGGCCCACGGCTCAGTGGCGACAAGCCTTCGGTGACAGCGTCAGGGCGTGCAGTGGCGAGCCAGTGCTTGGCATGCACGCGTTGCTCACCGAGCGGGGCCAGTCCACACCTTCTGGACTTGCGCTACCCTGTGTATCCGATGCCACCCGCTGCATCGTCAACCCAACCCGGAGAGAACCGATGACGCGCAGCAGCCCCTACCTTCTCGCATGGAGCATTGTCGCGGCCACGCTGCCCGGCTTGGCGACTGCGCAGGCCTACCCCAACAAACCGGTGCGCCTGGTGGTGCCCTTCGCCCCCGGTGGCACGACCGACCTCCTGGCCCGGATCATTGCCGAGAAGATGGGCGGGGCGCTGGGTCAAACCGTTGTCGTGGAAAACAAGGCGGGTGCCGGCGGCGGGATCGGTGCGGCGGAAGTCGCCAAGTCAGCACCGGACGGCTACGTGTTGATCATGTCTTCGGTTTCCACGATGGCCACCAACCCGGCGATCAACCCTGCTACGCCTTACGACCCGATCAAGGACTTCGTCCACATCAGCAACGTTGCCGCAACGCCCAATGTCATTGCGGTCCATCCGTCGTTTCCGGCCAAAGACTACAAAACTTT
>JANNQO010000022.1:0-23618 GCA_031400795.1 Rubrivivax sp.
ACGGCACCAACGAACTTTGCTGGCGCGATGCCTTCTGGACGCCCGCCACCGGGGTCGACGGCTGCGATGGCGTTCCGCCGCCGCCGCCCCCGCCGGCTCCCCCGCCGCCCCCGCCGCCTCCGCCCGCTGCGCCGGTGACCCCTGCCACCCCGCCGGCCCGCCCGGCTGCCCCGGCCGCCCCTCCCGCGCCGCCGGTGGCCGAAAAGGTGACCTTCGCTGCCGACGCGTTCTTCGATGTCGACAAGGCCATCCTGAAGCCCGAAGCGAAGGCCAAACTCGACGATCTGGTGGGCAAGACCAAGGCGATCAACCTTGAGGTCATCATCGCCGTCGGTCACACCGACTCGGACGCGAGCGATGCCTACAACCAGAAACTGTCGATCCGCCGCGCCGAAGCGGTAAAGGACTACCTGGTGAGCAAGGGTGTCGAGAAAAACCGCGTCTACACCGAAGGCAAGGGCGAGAAGCAGCCGGTGGCCGACAACAAGACCAAGGAAGGCAAGGCCAAGAACCGCCGCACCGAGATCGAGGTGGTCGGCACGCGCGCGCGCCGCTGATCGCAGCGCCCTCGCTTCCCTCAGAAACCCCGCCCCGGCGGGGTTTCTTGTTTGTGCGCCCGATTACGATCCTGGAAATGGCCAACGTCGACGCGCAGGAGCTCGCCAAGTTCAGCGAACTGGCACACCGCTGGTGGGATCCGCACAGCGAGTTCCGGCCACTGCACCAGATCAACCCGTTGCGGCTGGACTGGATCCAGTCGCTGGCACCGCTGCGTGGCAAGGCCGTGCTCGACGTGGGCTGCGGCGGCGGCATCCTGGCCGAAGCGATGGCGGTGGCCGGGGCCCAGGTGCTGGGCATCGATCTGGCATCCAAGCCGCTGGGCGTGGCACGGCTGCACGCCATGGAGTCGGGTGTGCAGGGCCTCGAGTACCAGGAGATCGCCGCCGAAGCATTGGCCACGCAGCGGGCGGCGTCTTTCGATGTCGTGACCTGCATGGAGATGCTCGAGCATGTGCCCGATCCGGCGTCGGTGGTCAACGCCTGCGCCACGCTCGTCAAGCCCGGCGGCTGGATCTTCTTCTCCACCCTGAATCGCAACGCCAAGGCTTTCGTGTTCGCCATCGTCGGCGCCGAGTACGTGCTCGGGCTGCTGCCCAAGGGCACCCATGAGTACGCGCGATTCATCAAGCCGAGTGAGCTGGCGCGCTGGGGCCGCGACGCCGGCCTCACGCTGGCGGCCAGCCGCGGGCTCGAATACAACCCGTTGACCAAACGCTACAAGCTCAGCGGCGACACCAGCGTGAACTACCTGCTGGCGACGCGGCGGGGCGGCTGATGATGCCCTGGCGCGTCGACGCGCTGCTGTTCGACCTGGACGGCACCTTGATCGACAGCGCGCCCGACCTGGCGGCAGCGGCCAATGAGCAGCGTGTTGCGCGCGGGCTGGACGAACTGCCGCACCGCGACTACCGAGCGATGGTCGGCTCGGGCGCGCGCGGCATGCTCGGCGTGGCGTTCGGCATCAAGCCCGGTGACGCCGCCTTCGCGGCGCTGAAGCAGGATTTCCTCGAGCGCTACGAACGGCGATTGCTCGTGCAGACGCGCGTCTTCCAGGCGATGCAGGCCGTGCTGCACCGCCTGCACCAGGAGTCGCTGCCCTGGGGCATCGTCACCAACAAGGCCTTGCGGCTGGCGGCACCGATCGTCGGCGGCCTGGGCCTGCACCGGGCGGCCGCGCTGATCGGTGGCGACAGCACCCCTCACACCAAGCCGCATCCCGAGCCCTTGCTCGAAGCCGCGCGGCGCATCGGCGTGGCGCCCGCGCGCTGCGCCTACGTCGGAGACGACCTGCGCGACATGCAGGCCGCACGCGCCGCAGGCATGGCGGGGCTGGCTGCGGCCTGGGGCTACCTGGGCGACGCCGGGCCGATCGAGGCCTGGGGCGCGCAGGCCATTCTGGCCGAACCGCAAGAACTCTTGCGCTGGCTCGAACTGCCCTAAGATCGCTTCCTTGGGACCGACTTGGCTTCGACGTGGGTGCGGAGTCGGCGCGGGGCATGCCGAGCACCAGTTCGCTCGTTAATCCACTGGAAACAAAGTAACTGCGAACGATCAAACGTACGCACTCGCCGCTTAACACCGGTGAGCCTCGCAACAGTTGGCCGATGGGCTGGGTCTGAGGCGGCAACGCCGAAGGCTGCGAGGTCATTCACATCGACTAGCCCGCGCCGGGTCACACGAGCGCAAGGCGAAACCCCGTGACTCGGGGTGACGGTAGCGTGCTGCTGCGCGACCGTTGCCCTCAAAACCAAATCAGTCAGCTACGCATGTAGAACCGTCCGGCGATGGCTTGCGGACGGGGGTTCGATTCCCCCCGGTTCCACCAGTCACGGGCCCGCACAGGGCCAGAAGCGACGAAGGCGCTAAGCAGATCAACGGCTTAGCGCCTTTTTCTTTGCCGCATGGGGCCAGTCCGGGCCCCGGTCCACCCAATGCAAAAAAAAGGCCCCCCAGTCGCCTGGGGGGCCTTTGAGAGAGCGGAAGCCGCGCTGCTTACTGAGCCGTGCGGCGGCGACGTGTGGCTGCCAATCCGGCCAGCGCCAGGCCGATCAGGGCCAACGCGCTGGGCTCGGGTACCGGGTCAGCCACGCGGGCACCGTAGATCGACCGAATGCCGGCGATGTCATCGGGATGCAGTGTTCTGCGCCCGCCCGCGTACACCGGCTCCATGATCGAGCCGACCACGCTGGAATGGCCCAGGCCGAGCGCATGGCCGATCTCATGAATCAACACGGTCACGATGTCGAAATCGAAATCAGAGGCGGAGTCGGCTGCATCGTCCACCCAGACGAAATCGGTGTCCATGTGCACGTCGCCGGCAATCGTGCCGCCGGGCCCGAACAGTGCCTCGGTACCGGGTTGGAAGGCATGCGCCAAAACGCTCGAGCTGCCGATGTTCCAGGCGGCGAAACGAAGGTCACCCAGGTGCCCGCCGCTGGCTTCGGAAGCCCCCGCATTCACGCCACCATCGGCCACCTGGCCCAGGTTGGTGAAATTGGCGACTGCGGCCCAGGTGTTGATGGCGATGTCGACAAAACTCGCGAACTGCGCTGCGGTGAAGCCCAGCACGGTGATGGCCGCGGTCGACCCGACGTGGCCGCCGTCAAAGCCCGACACGTCGACGAAGCCGGCACCCATGATGCTCCAGGTGGCGCTGCCAGGCGCCGGTGCACCGTGCACGCGTGCGGAGTTCGGGCCCAGATTCCAGGCCGTGCCGATCGTGGTGAAGTCATCGGCCGTCGGAGTGGCGCCGGGCACGACCATTGCTGACGACGCCTGCGCGACGAAAACCATAGCCGCGGCAACCGCCATCCGCGACAACTTCCTTGCAAGTAACTTCATGTTCATTCCATCCTCAGGTTCAACGTGTGAAGAACGTACAGATACAAATCGCCACTCCGACCATCCGCGGCACTTGTCCCGTACTCCTGTGTGATGCGAAGCATTTTTTGTGCCGCGCGCGTAGATCATTGATTTGATTCACAGATTGTTGATACCCTGGCTCACGACGCGCGCGGATGTAAGGAGTTCTGACACGCCCTCGTGCCAGCGGTCATCGTCCACCGGCCCTCAATGCCTGAGCGCCGCCACGCTCGCCATCCCGGCCAGCGTGAGCAGCAGCGAACCCAGCAAGTGCATGCTGATCGTCAGCGCCGCCGCGCCGACGCGCCCTTGCTGCAGCATCGCCACCACCTCGGCCGAGAAGGTCGAAAACGTCGTCAGGCCGCCGAGCAGCCCGGTGATCGCGAACAGTCGCCACGGCGCGGGCCACTCGGGGTGCAGGGCAAACAGCATCACTGCCACGCCGACGAAGTAGCCGCCGATCAGATTGGCAGCCAGCGTGCCCAGCGGCATCGCCGGCCAGGCTTCGTCGAGCCAGGCGCCGAGCAGCCAGCGCAGCAGCGCGCCGAGGGCAGCGCCCAGGCTGATGGCGGTGATCGTCAGGAGCATGGGCGGCCTCTTGGGTGGCGGCGGATTATCCGCATCCGCCGTCGCGCGGTCCGCGTCACACCGCCCGCAGGCCCAGGCTCTTGCTGTCGGTGAAGACCGGGCGCTGCTCCTCGCCCGTGGCGGCCACGGCGCGCGATCGACCCTGGCGCTTGGCTTCGTACAGCGCCTGATCGGCGCGGCGCAGCGCGTCGTCGAGTACCTCGCCGCGGTTCAAGTGCACGACGCCGAAGCTCAGCGAGAGCTTCGGCAGCCCGGCGCCTTCTGCGAGCCTTTGCAACTGGGTCACGATGCGATTCGCCACCGTGAGGGCTTCCTGCGTGTTGGCGCGGCGCAGCAGCAGCACGAACTCGTCGCCACCTTGGCGGCCCGGTACATCGTTGGTGCGCAGCACGTCCTGCACGCAGCGCGCCACCAGGCGCAGCGCCCGGTCGCCGGCGGCATGACCATGGCGGTCGTTGACCAGTTTGAAATGATCGACGTCGAAGAGCACCAGTGCGGCGCTGCCCGGCGGGTCGCTGGCCAACGCGCGGCTGGCGAGCTCGACGAAGTGGCGCCGGTTGGGCACGTTGGTCAGCGCATCGATGTTGGCCAACCAGCGCAGCCGGCGGCGCGAATCGCGCAGCTGCCGCTCGGTGCGGTCGCAAACGAGGGCGATGACGATGAAGGCACTCACCATCGCAGCGATGGCGGTGGCCAGCGCGCGCGGTGCCAGCGACGGCAGGCCGTCCAGCGTGAACAGGCTCCACAGCACCGGCAGCGCGGCACCCGCCGCTATCAGCACGCCCCAGCCGCGCAGCAGGTTGCCTTCCGGGCTGGCCGGCCCCGAGAACAGCACGCTGGCGACATACAGATGGGCGGCCAGCGCCGCCGCCGCGGGCGCCAGTGCGTAGGGCCCGCTGTCGCTGGGCCAGGCGCTGCCCACCAGCAACACAGCCGCGGCGCCAGCGGCCACGGCAAGGTCCAGGTGGCTCTCGCCCGGCAGGTGCAGCCGGCCGTGGAATCGGCGCACACCCACCAGGCAGGCCAGCGGCCATTGCAACAGCAGCAGTTCAGCCAGCAGCGCGAGCCAGCGCGAGCCGGTACCGGCCGGTGCGATCACGAGCGCGGCGGCGACTGCCCAGGTTGCGCCCAGCCACCAGGGCCAGCCTTTGCCGCGGCGTCGCACTGCACCGAAAACGCTGAGCGATGCCGCCGCAGCCGCGGTGGTAACGGCGACGGCCCACAAGCCCGGTGACAACAACTCCATCGCGACCATTGTGGAGGTGCCGGCTGCGGCTGCGGGCGCTGCAAGGCAACGGGATGCTACGCAAGACGGCCCGGCCATCGCGTCCCGCTTGGGTACCATCGCGGCCTCTTCAATTCGGGACCCGGCGACGGGCCTCCCAGGCGGTGCGGTGATGGCGATGGACGTGGTGGACTATCAGATCAAAGGCGCCGAGATGCAGTTCGTGGAGATCGAACTGGATCCAGGCGAAGCGGCCGTCGGCGAAGCCGGCAGCATGATGTTCATGGACGCCGGCATCGGCATGGACACGGTGTTCGGCGACGGCTCGGCCAGCAGCAGCGACGCTGGCCTGTTCGGCAAGCTGCTGGGGGCCGGCAAGCGGCTCATCACCGGCGAATCGTTGTTCACCACCGTTTACACCAACAACGTCTCGGCCAAGCAGCGTGTCGCGTTCGCCGCGCCTTACCCCGGCAAGATCCTGCCGATGGAGCTGCGCCCGCTCGGCGGCACGCTGATCTGCCAGAAAGACGCCTTCCTGTGCGCCGCGCGCGGCGTCTCGATCGGCCTGGCGCTGCAGAAGAAGATGTCCACCGGCTTTTTCGGCGGCGAAGGCTTCATCATGCAGAAGCTCGAAGGCGACGGCCTGGCCTTCGTGCATGCCGGCGGCACGGTGCTCAAGCGTGAGCTGGCGGCCGGGCAGACGCTGCTCATCGACACCGGCTGCGTGGTGGCCTACACCGCCGGTGTGGATTTCGACATCCAGTTCGTCGGCAAGATCAAGACCGCGCTGTTCGGTGGCGAAGGCCTGTTCTTCGCGCGCGTGACGGGGCCCGGCACGGTGTGGTTGCAGAGCCTGCCATTCTCGCGCCTGGCCTCGCGTGTCTTCGCCGCGGCGCCACAGCGCGGCGGCTCGCGCGAAGAAGGCTCGGTGCTGGCCGGCTTCGGGGCTGGCGGCCTGCTGGGTGGCCTGCTGGGTGGTGATGACGAGTAGGGCGGCACGCGTGACCGGCGCCGGGGCGTTCGCGCTGCTCTTGCTTGGCCCGGCGGCGCTGTGGGCCGCCGGCGCGTTCGCGGCAGCAGCCCCGCTGCAACTGGACGCGATGACAAGCCCCGAGCTGGCGGCGCGCATCGCCGCGGGAACCACCACCGCGTTGTTGCCGATCGGCGCCACCGAGCAGAACGGCCCGCACATGGTGCTGGGCAAGCACAACGTGCGCGCGCAACGGCTGGCCGAGCGCATCGCCGAGCGTCTGGGCAACGCGGTGGTCGCACCGCTGCTGGCCTACGCGCCCGAAGGCGATGTCGATCCGCCGAGCGGCCACATGCGCTACGCCGGAACGATCTCGATTCCGGTGGCGGCGTTCGAAGCGCTGCTCGAAGGCGCCGCGCGCAGCCTGTGCCGGCACGGTCTGCACGACGTGGTGCTGCTGGGCGACCATGGCGGCTACCAGGCCAGCCTCGCGCGGGTGGCCGCGCGCTTGGGGGCGCGGCGCGCGGCTCGGCCTGCGTCGACATCGCAGCGCCCCTGCCGTGTGCATGCGCTGGCCACCTACTATGAACTGGCGACGGTCGACCACGCCCGCTGGCTGCGCGAACGCGGCTACACCGAGAGCGAGATCGGTCGCCACGCCGGTCTGGCCGACACCTCACTCGCCTGGGCCATCGACCCGGGGCTGGTGCGCCAGGCCGCGTTGGCCAGCGCCGCCAGTGTGCCCGGCGTGAGCGGCGATCCGAGCCGGGCCAGTGCGGCGCTCGGCCAGTCGGCGGTGGAGCGCATCGTCGAGGGCTCGGTCGCCGCCTTGCGGGTGTTGCTGGCCGCTGCGCCGCGCCGCTGAAGCCGGCACGCCGGATCTCTTTAACGTTCGAGGAAACCTATTGATGCTTCCAGCCATGATGATCGTGTTCGCAGCCGCCGGCGCGCTGGCAACGTTGCCCGGCATGCCGCCGGTGCCCGATGCCGGCAACCTGTACAGCGAAGTTTCCGCCGGCAAGGTCAGCCCGGCGCTGGCCGGCCACCTCGAACGCATCTACGTGCCCAACCTGCGCTCCAACGACGTCTACGTCATCGATCCGGCGCAGATGAAGGTGGTTGACCGTTTCAAGGTCGGCATCGGTCCGCAGCACATCGTGCCGTCGTGGGACATGAGCACGCTGTGGGCGACCAACAACGCCGAAGGCCGCACCGACGGCAGCCTGACGCCGATCGACCCGAAGACCGGCAAGCCAGGCAAGGCGGTGATGGTCGACGACCCGTACAACATGTACTACACGCCGGACGGCAAGTCGGCGATCGTGGTCGCCGAGGCGCGCAAGCGGCTGGACTTCCGCGACCCGAAGACGATGGCGCTGCAGCACGAAATCCACGTGCCCGGCTGCGCCGGCGTGAACCACGCCGACTTTTCGATCGACGGCCGCTTCGCGATCTTCACCTGCGAGTTCGCCGGCACGCTGGTGAAGATCGACATCGCCAACCGCAAGGTGCTCGGTTATCTCAAACTGCAAATGCCGGCCACGCGATACAAAGAGCTGCCCGCCGCGCCGCGCCTGAAGCCCGGGCAGGTCTGGGAGCCGGGCGAGACCGAGATCTGCACGACGCGGCGCGGCATGCCGCAGGACATCCGCTCATCGCCTGACGGCAAGCGCTTCTACGTCGCCGACATGCATGCCGACGGCGTGCACGTGGTCGATGGCGATGCCTTCAAGCAGGTCGGCTTCATCGCTACCGGTCTGGGCGCGCACGGCCTGTACCCGAGCCGCGACGGCAAGCGCCTGTATGTGGCGAACCGCGGCTCGCACAAGATTCGCGGCGCGCGGCTGGGCAACGGCGGCGTGGCCGTGATCGAGTTCGGCAGCGAGAAGATCGTCGCGCGCTGGGGCGTGCCCGGCGGCGGCAGCCCCGACATGGGCAACGTCAGCGCCGACGGCAAGTACCTGTGGCTGGCGGCACGCTACGACGACGTGGTGTACCGCTTCGACACCGCCTCGGGCGAGGTGCGCCAGATCAAGGTGGGCACCGAGCCGCACGGCCTGACCGTGTGGCCGCAGCCGGGCCGCTATTCGCTCGGGCATACCGGCAACATGCGCTGAGTCGCTGACCGGGAGCCGATCATGCGAGCTGTCTTCGACGCCCTGTGGCGCGCCGCCGCCTACTGCCTGCACCCACGCTTGATGCTGTGGTCGCTGCTGCCGCTGGTGGTGGCCGGCGGATTGTCGGTCGGCCTGGGCTGGTTCTACTGGCAATCCACCGTGGCCACGGTGCGCGCAAGCCTGGAGGAGTGGCAGTGGGTGGCGGGCTTTTTGCGCTGGCTGGATTCGATCGGCGCGCAGACACTGCACGCGATGATGGCGCCGATGATCGTGGTGGTGGCGAGCGTGCCGCTGATCGTGGTGGTGGCGTTGCTGCTGGTGGCCACGACGATGACTCCGGCGATCGTGGCGCTGGTCGCGGCGCGGCGCTTCGCCGATCTCGAACGCAGGAATGGCGCCGGCTGGTGGCAGGGCCTCTTCTGGTCGCTGGCCTGCACGGTGGCGGCGCTGCTGGCGCTGGTGTTGTCGATCCCGCTCTGGTTCGTGCCGCCTATGGTGCTGCTCTTGCCGCCGCTGATCTGGGGCTGGCTGACGACGCGTGTCTTCACCTTCGACGTGCTGGCGCTGCACGCAACCGCGGCCGAGCGGCGCCAGGTCGCGCACGAGCAGCGCTGGCCGCTGCTCTTCATCGGCATCACCTGCGGGTATCTCGGCGCGGCGCCGACGCTGGTGTGGGCCCTCGGCGCGGCGACGCTGGTCTTCGCGCCGCTCCTGATCGTGATCTCGGTGTGGCTGTACACGCTGGTGTTCGCCTTCGCGGCCTGCTGGTTCGCGCATTTCGCGCTGGCCGAGCTCGAGCGGCTGCGCCGCGCTGCGGCGCCGGCTCCCATCGTCGCCGAGCCGACGCCCGCAACTCCCGCGCTGCCCCAACCATGAATATCGGCTTGATCATCATCGGCGACGAAATCCTCTCCGGCAAACGCGAGGACAAACACCTGCCCAAGGTGATAGAGCTGCTCGGCGCGCGCGGCCTCGCGCTGGCGTGGGCGCGCTACATCGGTGACGACCGGCCGCTCATCACCGAAGCGCTGGCCCATGCCTTCGCCAGCGGCGACCTGGTGTTCTCCTGCGGCGGCATCGGCGCCACCCCTGACGACCATACGCGCCAATGCGCCGCCGCCGCGCTCGGTGTTCCGCTCGAACTGCACCCGCAAGCGAAGACGCTGATCCTCGAGCGCATGCAAGACATCGCGCGCGAGCAAGGCAAGCCCTACGAGCCTGACCGGGGCGACAACGTGCACCGGCTGAACATGGGCGTCTTCCCGAAGGGTGCGGCGATCATCCCCAACCCGTACAACAAGATTCCCGGCTTCCAGATCGGCCACCTGCACTTCGTTCCCGGTTTCCCGGTGATGGCCTGGCCGATGATCGAGTGGGTGCTCGACGAGCGCTACCGGCACCTGCACGGCGGCTCCAAATCAAGCGAGCGCTCGCTCATCGTCTTCGGCACGATGGAAGCCACACTCACGCCGCTGATGGAAGACATCGAAGCGCGCTTTCCGGGCGTGAAGGTGTTCAGCCTGCCGAGCGTGGACCACCCGAAATGGGGCCGCCACATCGAACTCGGTGTGAAGAGCCAGGGGCTGCCGCTGGAGCCGGCCTTCGCGGCACTTCGCGACGGATTGATCCAGGTTGGTGCGGAGCTTGGACCCGAAATGGTGCGCTAGCACGCACCAAGAAGGCTCGCGGGCCGGGACCGCGCTGCATCATCATGGCGCATCCCAGGATCAGCCCTGGGCATGCTTTCTGCTAGATTTCCTCGAGCATCCCCCTCAACCCAAAAAGCCCAGCGCGCCCCGACAGGAGAAATAAATGGCGAAGACCGTAGCCGACGTGATGAAGATGGTGAAGGACAACGAGGTCAAGTTCGTCGACTTCCGCTTCACCGACACACGCGGCAAAGAGCAACACGTGACCGTTCCGGTGTCGCATTTCGACGAAGACAAATTCATCGGCGGCCATGCTTTCGACGGTTCGTCGATCGCCGGCTGGAAGGGCATCGAAGCGTCGGACATGCTGCTGATGCCCGACCCGAATACCGCCAACATCGACCCGTTCTTCGAAGAGCCGACGATGCTGCTGTCGTGCGATGTGCTCGAGCCCGGTGACGGCAAGCCCTACGAGCGGGATCCGCGCTCGCTGGCGCGCCGCGCCGAGGCGTACCTCAAGTCCTCGGGCGTCGGCGACGCCGCCTACTTCGGCCCCGAACCCGAGTTTTTCATCTTCGATCAGGTGCAGTGGTCCAGCGACATGGCGCATGCGTCGTACCGCATCACCTCCGAAGAAGCGCCGTGGAGCACCGGCGCCACGCTCGAAGGCGGCAACCTCGGGCATCGCCCGGCGGTGAAGGGCGGCTACTTCCCGGTGCCGCCGGTGGACAGCTTCCAGGACATGCGTTCGGAGATGTGCCTGATCCTCGAGTCGCTGGGCATCCCGGTGGAAGTGCACCACCACGAGGTGGCGGCACCCGGTCAATGCGAGATCGGCACGCGGTTCAGCACGCTGGTGCAGCGCGCCGACTGGTTGATGCTGCAGAAGTACGTGATCCACAACGTCGCCGCCGCCTACGGCAAGACCGCGACCTTCATGCCCAAGCCGGTGGTCGGCGACAACGGCAGCGGCATGCACGTGCACCAGAGCGTGTGGAAAGACGGCAAGAACCTGTTCGCCGGCGACGGCTACGCGGGCCTGAGTGAGTTCGCGCTGCACTACATCGGCGGCATCATCAAACATGCCCGTGCGCTGAACGCGATCACCAACCCGGGCACGAACAGCTACAAGCGCCTGGTGCCCGGCTTCGAAGCGCCGGTGAAGCTGGCCTACAGCGCGCGCAACCGCTCAGCGTCGATTCGCATCCCCTATGTGCCCAGCCCGAAGGGCCGGCGCATCGAGGTGCGTTTCCCCGATCCCACCTGCAACCCGTACCTGGCTTTCAGCGCGATGCTGATGGCTGGCCTGGACGGCGTGGAGAACAAGATCCACCCGGGCGAAGCGGCGACCAAGGACCTGTACCACCTGCCGCCGGAAGAAGACGCGAAGATCCCCACCGTGTGCCACAGCCTGGACCAGGCGCTGGAGCACCTGGACGGCAACCGCGCCTTCCTGACCAAGGGCGGTGTCTTCACCGACGCCTACATCGACGCCTACATCGAGCTGAAGATGCAGGAGGTGACGCGTTTCCGGATGACCACCCATCCGATCGAGTTCGACATGTACTACAGCCTTTGAGGTAGTGTCCAACCGGACGGGGGGACGGCGCGAGTCGTCCCTTTTTCGTTGCGGCGACAATCGCGCCCCATGAAGTCGCATTGGTTGTTTGCAGCGCTGCCGGTGGTGGTGAGCACGGCGTGGGCGCAGGGCACGGTGTACCGCTGCCCGGGCAACCCGGTGCTGTATACCGACCAGATCACCGCGGCGGATGCCAAGGAGCGCGGCTGCCGCACCATCGAAGGTGCGCCGGTGACGGTGATTCAGGGGCCGCCGCGCCGCCCGGTGCCGGCGCCGGCCAATAGCAGCGCCTCGCGGCCGGCCGACAGCAAGGTCGACCCGGCTGCGCAAAGGGCGCGTGACAGCGATGCGCGCCGCATCCTCGGCGAAGAACTGCAACGCGAGGAAGACCGCCTGGCGGTGCTGAAGAAGGACTTCAACAACGGCGAGCCCGAGCGCCGCGGCGACGAGCGCAACTACCAGCGCTACCTGGACCGCGTGGCGGAGATGAAGGCAGCCATCCTGCGCAAGGAAACCGACATCACCGCCATCAAGCGCGAGCTGGCCAAGCTTCCCGCCCAGTGAACCTGTTTCGCGGCTCTTCCGCGGCGGCCGGATTCGAAGCTTTCGACCAGCTTGCCACCATGCTCGCGGTGGCCGACCGCAACGGCGCGTGCCGCTTCGCCAACGCTGCGCTGCAGAATCGCCTGGCCACCTCGCAGCGCGTGCTGCTGCGCGGCTCGGTGCTGGATTGGCTGGTGGAAGCGGCGGCGCTCGCGCACACCATCGAGCGCGTGGCCAGCAACGAGGTCTCCACCGCCCGCTTCGACGCCACCTTGAAGCGCATGCCGCAGCTGCCCAGCGGCTACGCCGAACTGCCGGTGCACGTGATCGTCAGCCAAATGGACAAACCAGGCCAGGTGCTGATCGAGCTGATCGAGATCGAGCAGCAGAACCGGCTGGACCGCGAAGACCGGCTGCACAGCCTGGCCCAGGCCAACAAGGAACTGGTGCGCAACCTGGCGCACGAGATCAAGAACCCGCTGGGCGGCATCCGCGGCGCGGCACAGCTGCTCGAGATGGACCTCGAATCGCGGGACCTGCGCGAGTACACACAAGTCATCATCCACGAGGCCGATCGGTTGCAGGCGCTGGTGGACCGGCTGCTCGACCCGCATCGCCACCCGCACACCGTGGGCGACGTCAACATCCACGAGGTCTGCGAGCGCGTGCGCGCGGTGATCGCCGCCGAGTTCCCGCGTGGCCTGACGATCCAGCGCGACTACGACACCTCGCTGCCCGAGTTCCGCGGCGACCGCGAGCACCTCATCCAGGCCGTGCTGAACATCACGCGCAACGCGGCGCAGGCCCTGGGCCAGCGCATCGACGCCGGCGACGCGCGCATCGTGTTGCGCACGCGGGCCGCGCGGCAAGTGACCATCTCGCGCGAGCGCTTTCGCCTGGCACTGGAATTGCATATCGAGGACAACGGCCCCGGTGTGCCTGAAAGCATTCGTGAACGCATGTTCCAACCCCTCGTCTCCGGCCGAGCCGATGGCACGGGTCTGGGACTGACCTTGGCGCAGACCTTCGTGGAACAGCACCTGGGTCTGATCGAATGCGAGAACGCGCCGGGACGCACCTTGTTCAAGATCCTCCTGCCCTTGCCCTGACCGCTGCCTTGACACCGCCCAACGTCCAAGCCGCCGCTGCGCTGCACCCGATCTGGATCGTCGACGACGACCCGTCGATCCGTTTCGTTCTCGAGAAGGCCTTGATGCGCGAGCAGTTCGCGGTGCGCAGCTTCGCCAGCGGGCGCGACGTGATCGCCGCGCTGGAGGTCGAAGAACCTCAGGTGCTGGTGAGCGACATCCGCATGCCGGGACTGTCGGGCCTGGAACTGCTGTCCAAGGTAAAGGAGCGGCGGCCCGGCCTGCCGATCATCATCATGACGGCGTACTCCGATCTGGACAGCGCCGTCTCGGCGTTCCAGGGCGGTGCGTTCGAGTACCTTCCCAAGCCTTTCGACCTGCCCAAGGCGGTGGAGTTGATCCGCCGCGCGGTGCAGGAAAGCCAGCGCGAGGCAGTGCGCGAAGTGGGCACCACCGAGATGCCCGAGATGCTCGGCCAGGCGCCGGCGATGCAGGACGTGTTCCGCGCCATCGGGCGGCTTTCGCAAAGCAACGTCACCGTGCTCATCACAGGCGAGAGCGGTTCGGGCAAGGAGCTGGTGGCGCGCGCACTGCACAAGCACAGCCCGCGCGCCGAAGGGCCGATGGTGTCGATCAACACCGCGGCGATCCCGAAGGATCTGCTGGAGAGCGAACTGTTCGGCCACGAGCGCGGCGCTTTCACCGGCGCGCAGGCGATGCGCCGCGGGCGCTTCGAGCAGGCCGAAGGCGGCACGCTGTTCCTCGACGAGATCGGCGACATGCCGTTCGACTTGCAGACGCGCTTGTTGCGCGTGCTCTCGGACGGTCAGTTCTACCGTGTCGGCGGCCACCAGCCGCAACGCGCCAACGTGCGGGTCATCGCGGCCACGCACCAGAACCTGGGCGATCGAGTGCGCCTGGGCGCGTTCCGCGAAGACTTGTACCACCGGCTGAACGTGATCCAGCTGCGCTTGCCACCGCTGCGCGAGCGCCGCGAGGACGTGGGCATGCTGACTCGTTCCTTCCTGCAAAAGAGCGCGCGCGAGCTGGGCGTGGATGCCAAGCGCATCACGCACGCGGCGATCGAGCGGCTGGAGCAGTTCGACTTCCCCGGCAACGTGCGCCAGCTGGAGAACATCTGCCACTGGCTGACCGTGATGGCGCCCTCGCAGGTCATCGAAGCGAAGGATCTGCCGCCCGAGGTGCTGCTGCTCGGGCAGGCGGCTTTCGCCACGGGGGAAGCCGCGGCGGTCGTGCACGCGGCCAACGTTTCAGATCATCCGACCGCCGGCGAATTGCCGCTGCCCCCCGCCGTGCCGAACCTGCTGCGCCACGCCGCCTGGCTGGCCGACCTCGAAACCGAACTGCGCCGCAGCCTGGAAGCCGGCGAGACCGAGGTCTGGCAGGCGCTGACGCAGCAGTTCGAAGCATGCATGATCACCACCGCGCTGGACGTGACACGCGGCCGCCGCATCGAGGCCGCGCAACGCCTGGGCATCGGGCGCAACACCATCACGCGCAAGATCGACGAGTTGGGCTTGGGCAAGAAGCCCAAGAATTGAACCATCGGTCTCGCAGCGGCTGCGAGATAGAGAAGAGGATCTGCAACTGGCGCGGCGACTCACCGTCAGCCGCGCAGGCCGCCGGGTTTGTTCAAGCGCAGGACGTGGACGGTGGAAGTGGGTCGACACGGGCGTGAAATCGGGCGTACCCTGCCGCCGACGCCAGTACCCACGGCCAGATGCGCGTGCCAATCAAAACCGTCCCAGCCGCGACCCGCGAGCTGCTCGCCCAATACGGGGAGCTGCTCGGCCGGGGCAATGCGCTGACCGGGCTGCAGCACGGCATGCTCGCCGTGGCGCCGCGCACCGACAAGCTTGTCGTCATCGTCCACGGCACGTTCGCCAACCCGACTTACGACAAGTACCCGTCATCTGACTGCTGGTGGTCGTCGTACGGCTCGTTCGCCAAGGCGCTGGACCAAGCGCTCGAACGCCACGGCAGCGACGCGCGCTGCAACGCGCCGGTCGAACGCCTGGCGATCTTGCGCGATGACCGCCCGTACTGGCTGGGCTGGAGCGGCGGCAACTCCGAGGTCGAGCGCCGTCAGGGTGCGTACGAACTCGCGCAGTACCTGCGCGCGCTGCAGTCCGACGACACCATCGGCACGATCCACATCGTCGCGCACAGCCACGGCGGCAACGTCGTGCGCCGCGCGCTGCGCTACCTGAACGCCCCCAAGCACAAACTCGGCCGCGTGATCTGCCTGGGCACGCCGTTCCTGCACTTCAACGACCGCGCCGCGTGGCGCCGGTGGGTGAGCCGCGTGCATTGGCCGATGCTGATCATGTTCGGCGCGATCGGCGCAGGGCTCTGGTTCGGGGCGGACTGGTTCAACGACAGCAACAACCAGTACATGCTCTACGTCGTCGTCGGCATCCTGTTTGCGTCGCTGGTCTCGTTGTGGCGATACGCGCGAAGCAGCCAGGCCAGCTCCGGCGACGTGCCCGCGATCGCGCTGCAGTTCGCCCACGACGAGGCGATCCAGTTGTTGCGCGCGTGCGCCGCGTTCACCGCCGCGCCGCACGTGACGCTGCGCCAGCTGCTCGGCGGCACGGTGCCGCAGCGTCAGCGCGCCGAACGCCGGCGGTCGGCGATAGGCCCGGACGGCTGGTTCGGCTACCTGAGCGCCGCGTTCGCCGTGACCGGGCGCGCCGCGTACAACACATTCGCCTGGATCTCGGACCTGTGGAATCGCCCCGTCTGCCGCGCCGCCGAACGCGTGACGGGCTGCGCCTGGCGCGTGCCGCTGCTCGGCATCTTCACGGGCGGCGTCTGCACGTGGCTCCTCATCATGGGCTTCCGCCCGTACCGGCCCGCTGTGCGGCCCTTCCTCACCTCGCGCCTGCCGCGGCTGCGCGCGCTTTTCTTCCACTCGTTGGACGAAGACATGCGGCTGGGGATCGAAGAGAACCGGCGGAAGGCGGATGACTACGTCGCGCAGTCCTACCGGGGGCAGCAAGGCTCATGGATGGAGACCGTCACCGACGGGTTGAAGAACACGCCGCTCTACCCCGAGCAGTGGCTGCGCCTGGCCGCCTTCGCCCCGGTGCTCCTGTACTGGCTTTTCTTCTATCCGCTCGACAAGCTGGTTGGCCTGCTGCCGTGGCTCGGCGACGTCGGCACGCGCTTCTTCATCCTGATCGGCGCGCGAGCCGCGGCAGGTGATGCGGCCGGCATCGACATGCTCGGCGCCGCGTTCGACGCGCGCCGCACAGGTGAGATGCCTGATGGCGTGGAGAAGGTGACGATTCCGGCTGCGATAGAGAAGGAGCTGGAGCAGCGGCTCGACGCCGCGATGCGCGTGAACCTGGCGCCGCTGCGCGATGCGCTCGACCCGGCCACGAACACGATGATGCTGGATGCGGTAAAGACAGCATTCATCGAGCCGGGGCTGTTGCATGCGCAGTATTACCAGGAGGAGAGGGTTGTGGACTTTGTGGCGGGGTTGATTGCGGGGACCGTTGAGCCGGGGTTGTGGAAGACGCCGGTGGAGTTGACGAGCGAGAAGACTCTGTCGACTCCGGCGGTTGGATGAGCGCAGTGAACGCAGTGACCCCGACGAAGTGCGCTTGTTATCGGAGCAGTCTTTGGGTCAAACCTGACGTTCGCGCTGCCTTGAACCGTCCGTAGCCGGCGGCTTGGGCATAGATGGCGATGCGTTCCAGTGCCGGGATCCGCCGGGCCGTCAACGGGTCCCGCACGTGCAGCATGAGCGCCACGTGGCGAGCGACCGCAAGCCACTCGTCGAGCCCGTGCTCCAGTCCCGAGGGAGCAGCAGGCAGAATCGGCGTCGCACTCGCCGTCTCGTGTTCACGATGAATCAGCCTCCCCGCACGCCTTGGCTGCGCCGCAGCCTGATCGCGTTCATCGTCGTGGGCGCCGTCGTCGGGGCGGCTGCCTGGTTCGGCCGCGGCAAGGCGGTAAGCGTGGTGGTCGCCGAGATCGGCCGCGGCAAGGTCGAATCGACTGTCGCGAACACGCGCGCCGGCACCGTGGAGGCGTGCCAGCGCACGAAGCTGTCGACGATCGCCGGCGGGCGCATCGAAGTGTTGGCCGTGAAGGAAGGTGACCGGGTCAAGAAGGGCCAACTGCTGATGAAACTTTGGAACGACGACCAGCAGGCACAGCAGACGTTTGCACTGGCGCAGCTCGAGACCACGCGCAGGCGCGCCAGCGAAACGTGCACCACCGCCGCCGCGGCCGAGCGCGAGGCGCAACGCCAGGCTGCGCTGCGCGAGCAGGGCTTCGTGTCGAACGCGGGCGAGGACAAGGCGCATGCCGAGGCCGATGCGCGGCGCGCCGGCTGTGGCGCGGCGAATGCCGACGTGCGGCAGGCGCAGGCGCGTGTCAACGTCACGCGTGTCGAGCAGCGTCGCAGCGTGGTCGTCGCGCCGTTCGCCGGCACGGTCGCCAAGATCGTCGGCGAGGTCGGCGAGTATTCGACGCCCTCTCCGCCCGGCGTGCCGACGCCGCCGGCGATCGACCTGATCGACGATTCGTGCCTGTACGTCAAGGCGCCGCTCGACGAGGTCGACGCGCCACGCGTCCGCGCCGGCCAGCCGGTGCACATCTCGATCGACGCATTGCCCAAGCGCCGCTTTGCAGGCACCGTCAAGCGCGTGGCGCCGTACATCACCGCAGTCGAGAAGCAGGCGCGCACCGTCGACATCGACGTCGCGTTCGATCAGCCGGCTGCTGTCGGGCCGCTGCTCGTCGGCTACAGCGCCGACGTCGAGGTCATCCTCGGCGTGCGCGACAACGTGCTGCGTGCGCCGACGGCGGCACTCGGCGCCGGCGGTCGCGTGCTGGTCGTCGATGGCGACACCCTCGTCGCGCGCACGGTGACGACGGGCCTCGCGAACTGGGAATACGCCGAGGTGCTCGATGGCCTGGCAGCCGGCGAACGTGTCGTCACGTCGCTCGAACGCGAGGGTGTGAAGGCCGGCACGCGCGTCGTGATCGAAGCGGCACCCCCTGCGAAAGCGCGGTAGGTTGCAATGCCGAACGCGCAGATCGAACTCGACGGCATCGAGCGCGTGTTCCGGGTCGGCGACAGCCAAGTGCATGCGCTGCGCAACCTCTCCTTCACCATCGAAGCCGGCGAGTACGTTGCAGTGATGGGTCCGTCGGGCTCGGGCAAGTCGACGCTGCTCAACATCATCGGCCTGCTCGACCGGCCGAGCGACGGCCGCTTGCGGCTCGAGGAGCGCGACGTAACGACACTGTCGCCCGAGGAACAGGCGCAGGTGCGCAGCCGCCGCATCGGCTTCGTGTTCCAGAGCTTTCACCTCGTGCCGCGGTTGACGGCGGCGGACAACATTGCGCTGCCGATGGTGCTGGCCGGTATCGCGCCGCACGAACGAGCCGAGCGCGTGGCCCGCGCCTTGCACGATTTCGGTTTGCAGGACCGCGCCCAGCACAAACCCGACGAACTGTCGGGCGGCCAGCGCCAGCGTGTCGCGATCGCGCGCGCGACGATCATGGCGCCGGCGCTGATCCTCGCCGACGAGCCGACCGGCAACCTCGACCGCGCCACCGGCGACGAGGTGGTGCGCCTGCTCGAGGGACTGAACGCGCGGGGCGTGACGCTGATCATCGTCACGCACGACCCGCAGATCGGCGCGCGCGCGCGGCGCCGGGTGATGATGGAGGACGGCGCGATCCAGCGCGTTACCGCGAGCATGGAAACGGCTGGCTGATGCGCACGACCGACATCTTCCGCTTCGCCCGCGACGCCGCTGCTGGCAGCCCCTTGCGCACGCTGTTGATGATGATCGCGATGGCGATCGGCGTCGCAGCGGTCGTCGTGCTCACGGCGCTCGGCGACGGCGCAAGGCGCTACGTCGTCGACCAGTTCTCGTCGATCGGCACGAACCTCGTCATCGTGCTGCCCGGCCGTTCGCAGACGGGCGGCTTCAGCCCGGCGAACGCGATCACCAACACGCCACGCGACCTCACGGTCGACGATGCGCGTGCACTGCAACGCGCGAGTGCTGTGCGGCGGCTGGCGCCGCTCGTCGTCGGCCTGTCGGAGATCGCTGCCTTCGGCCGGCTGCGCGAGGTCAACGTCGTCGGCACGACGAGCGAGTTCGTCGAGGTGCGGCGCATGGCGCTCGCGCAAGGCCGCTTCCTGCCCGACGACGAATGGACCCGCGGCTCGGCGGTCGTCGTGCTCGGGTCCAAGCTGCGCAGCGAGCTGTTCGGCAACCAGCCGGCGCTCGGCCAACTCGTGCGCCTGGGCGACCGGCGCTTTCGTGTCATCGGCGTGCTCGCGCCCGCCGGCCAGGGTTTGGGCATGAACACCGACGAGTTGGCCGTGGTACCGGTCGCCCTCGCGCAGGCGATGTTCAACACCCACACGCTGTTTCGCATCCTCGTCGAGGCGACGAGTCGCGACGCGATCCCCACTGCGCGCGCGCAGTCGATCGAGATCCTGAAGCAGCGCCACGAGGGCGAGGAGGACGTCACCGTCATCACGCAGGATGCCGTGCTCGCCGCCTTCGACCGCGTGCTCACCGCGCTGACGCTCGCGGTGGCGGGCATCGCCGCGATCAGCCTCGCGGTGGCCGGCATCCTGGTGATGAATGTGATGCTGGTGTCGGTGACGCAGCGCACCGCCGAGGTTGGGCTGCTGAAGGCGCTCGGTGCCGGCGCAGACACGATCCGCGCTGCATTCCTGGCCGAGGCGGCACTGCTGTCGATGGCCGGTGCGGTGCTCGGCTATGGGGTGGGCCACCTTGGCGCGCTCGTCATCCGCGAGCTGTACCCGGCCTTCCCCGCCTGGCCACCCACGTGGGCCGTGCTCGCCGCGCTCGTCACCGCGCTTGTCACCGGCATCCTGTTCGGCGTCTTGCCGGCGCGGCGTGCCGCGGCGCTCGACCCGGTGGCCGCACTCGCGCGACGCTGAACGAACAACACGATGCGCCTGCCCGACGCTACCGGCATGGCCTGGCATGCACTGACCGCGCACCGCCTGCGCAGCTTCCTCACGCTGCTGGGCGTTGCGGTCGGCATCGCTGCCGTGATCCTGCTCACGTCGATCGGCGAAGGACTGCACCGCTTCGTGCTCGCCGAGTTCACGCAGTTCGGCACCAACGTGATCGGCATCACACCTGGCAAGACGAAGACCGGCGGCGGCACGAACCCGGGCTTTCCGACGTCGGTGCGGCCGCTGACACTGGACGACGCGCGCGCACTGCACCGCATCGCGAACCTCGTCGGCGTGTCGCCTCGCGTGAGCGGCAACGCCGAGGCCGCAGGCAACGGCCGGCTGCGTCGTGTGCTCGTTTACGGCGCGACGAGTGCGCTCGTCGAGTCGTTCAACCTGCGCGTCGAGAGCGGCCAGTTCCTGCCTGCCGACGACGCCGAGAGCGCGCGCAGTTTCGTCGTGCTTGGCGCGAAGCTGAAGCACGAACTGTTCGGCGCCGAGAACCCGCTTGGAGCGCGCGTTCGTGTCGGCAGCCTGTCGTTCCGCGTCATCGGTGTGATGCAGGCACGTGGCCAGTTCCTCGGCATCGACCTCGATGACGTGGCCTACATTCCGGCGGCGCGCGCACTCGAACTGTTCAACCGCGACTCGCTGATGGAGATCAACCTCAGCTACGCCGAGGGCGCGAACGCGCAGCGCATCGTCGATGCCGCGAAGGCCATCCTCGTCGCACGCCATGGTCGCGAGGACTTCACGATCGTCACGCAGGAGGACATGCTGCGCGCGCTGTCGAACATCCTGGGCATCCTGACGATCGCGGTGGCGGCGCTGGGCAGCATTTCGCTGCTCGTCGGCGCCGTCGGCATCGTCACGATCATGACCATCGCAGTGGCCGAGCGCACCAGCGAGATCGGCCTGTTCGTCGCGCTCGGCGCACGCCGCTCGACCGTGCTGCGCCTGTTCCTGGGCGAGGCGGTGGTGCTGTCGGCCGTAGGCGGCCTGCTCGGGCTAGCGGTGGGCATTGGGCTCGCGCAGACGCTCAGGCTCGCAGCACCGGCGCTGCCGGTGCAAACGCCGCTCGCGTTCGTTGCACTCGCCCAGGGTCTCGCGGTCGGCATCGGGCTTGTCGCCGGCGTGTTGCCGGCGCGTCGCGCCTCGAGGCTGGATCCGGTGCAGGCGTTGCGAGCGCAGTAGGGGGTGATGGAGTCTTTGCTGCACCGACCAAGCATCCGCGCAAGCAGACGCAAATGACCCAGGCGAATCGCCTGCACCAGCTCGAGGAAGCGAGGGTGGCTTTCCCCGACCGCCTTCACGACGCCGAAGATCAACTGGCTGAGCAGACAGGTCGAAGCGACGACGTCGAAGCGCCCGGGCAAGGCCGAGGGAACAAGCCGGCAGGGCTCCTCGACGAATCGGGCCAGTTCGGCGGGTTCGACCACGCTCTGCGGCGACTTCGTGGCCAGGATATCCATCATCCCGGTGACGGCCACGCCTGCGTGGCAGTGCACGACGGGGCTGTGCGCGAGGCCTTGCCGCGCGACGCCGGTCATCAGGGCTGAAGTCGATCTGGATCTTCGTGAGTCGGTTCATCATGGCTCTGCGCGCAAAACACACGTTACCTGCACCGCGCGGTGCAAGCCCTTCAACATGAACTCGCCTGCGGGCTCGAGCACGAAGCCGTCGCCCAGGCCGGCCACCACGCGCGGGGCGAGCAAGATCGCTCCACCCGCCGCCTCACCGCACAGCCGCGCCGCGAGGTTGGTCACGGTGCCGATCGCGCCGTAGTCGATGCGGCCCTCGAAGCCGATGCCGCCGATGGTGGCGAAGCCGGTGGCGATGCCGATGCCCAACTGCAACTCGTAGCCGCGCTTCTTCCAGCCGCTGGCCAGTCTCGCCACGTCCGCCTGCATCTGCAAAGCCATGCGCACCGCTCGCTGTGGCGCGTCGGGCTGCGGCGCGGGGTCGTTGAAGAAGACCATGATGCCGTCGCCAGTGAAACGCTCGAGCGTTCCTTCGTGCGCCTGGATCAGCGCGCCCATCGCGGCGTGGTACTCGCGCAGCACGCCCATCACCTCTTCGGGATCGGCGGTTTCGGTGAACGCGGTGAAGCCGCGCAGGTCCAGGAAGACCACGGTGATCTCGCGGCGGTGGCTCTTCAGCGGGTCGTCGGTGCCGCCGTCGACGATGGCTTGCACCAGGGCCGGCGAGAAGAAGCGCTTCAGCCGCGACAGCTTCTCGAGTTGCGCCACGCCTTCGGCAATCCGCTGCTCCAGCGTCTGGTTCCAGTCGGCCAGTGCGGCCTTCTGCCGTTGGCCCTCGTCGTAGAGCTGCTTGATGCGCAACAGCGAGCGCACGCGCGCCATCAGCTCGGGCTGGCTCACCGGCTTGCTGAGGAAGTCGTCTGCGCCGGCTTCGAGGCCCTTCACGCGTTCGGTGGCCGGGTCGAGCGCGGTGACGAGCACGATCGGCAGCATCGCGTGGCGCTCCTCGGTGCGCAGCCTGCGGCACACGTCGTAGCCCGACAGGCCGGGCATCATCACGTCCAGCAGGATGAGGTCTGGGGCCTGTTCTTCGATCGATCGCAGCGCGGCCTCGCCCGACATCGCTGTGCGCACCGCGTAGCCCTTGACGGTGAGCACGTCGGCGAGCAGCCGCACGTTCTTCTCGACGTCGTCGACGACGAGGATCGTTGCGGTCATGTCTTGCGGCCCTCGCTCAGCGCGGTGTTCACCGCCGCCAGGAACGGCTTCATCGAGATCGGCTTGGCGATGAAAGCGTCGAAGCCCGAGGAGACGACGCGCTGCTGCTCGTCGGGCATCACCGAGGCCGACACCGCGAGCACCGGCACTGCGTCGAGCGCGGCCACGGCGCGGATGCGTTCGAGTGCCGTCACACCGCTGATGTCGGGCAGCTGGATGTCCATCAGCACCAGGTCGGGCTTCTCCGAGAGCGCCAGCCGCACGCCGTCCTCGCCGGTCGCGGCTTCGATGACGCGGTGGCCGTGGTGCAGCAGGATGTCGCGCACCAGCTTCATGTTCTTCTCGTTGTCTTCGACGATGAGAATGGAGCTCATTGCAATGCTTTCAATTCATGTTGAGGCAGCGTGATCGTGAACGTGGAGCCCGCGCCGGGCACGCTGTGCAGTGCGACGCTGCCGCCGTGCAGCTCGACGAAGCGCTTCACCAAAGCCAGGCCCAGGCCGGTGCCTTCGGCCTTGCGAAGCACGTCGCCGCTGGCCTGGCGAAACTCTTCGAAGACCAGCGCCTGGTCTTGCGGCGCGATGCCAACGCCGGTGTCGATCACTGAAACCTCGGCCCAGTCACCTTGATGGCCGTTCAACCCGTTCACGTGCCGCGCGCGCACCGTCACCTGTCCGCCGCTGTGCGTGAACTTCACCGCGTTGGAGAGCAGGTTCACCACCGCCTGTTTCACCTTGCGCGCATCG
>JANNQO010000023.1:0-23614 GCA_031400795.1 Rubrivivax sp.
AGCGTCCAGGCCGAGCCAGCCGAAACAGTGCGGCACGTTCGGCCACTTGCGCAGCGCGGCTTCAACGATTGCATCCATGGTCAGATGATCGCCGCAGTTCAGGCATCAAACCAGTCCATCACCTGCTCCGGCAGCGCGCGCATGTGGCCAGGCCATCGGCCGGCGGGGAATCCGACGTGACCGCCATGGTCAGGCTGCCACAGCGTCACGTGCGACCCGGCCGGGACGGAACCAGGCAAGCTCGCAGCCGGGACGAAGGGATCGTTGCGCGCATTCACCACCAGCGCCGGAATGCGGATTCGCGCCAGGTGCGGCTTGGCAGAGGCTCGCGCCCAGTAGTCGTCGGTGTCGCGAAATCCGTGCAGCGGTGCGGTGACCAGGTTGTCGAACTCATAAAGATTCCGCGCCGCCAGCATCGCGTCGCGGTCGAACAACCCCGGATGTTGTTGCAACTTGCGCAGCGCCTTGGGTTTGAGGCTGCGCAAGAACATGCGTGTGTAGATATGCCGGTTCAGGCCACGCCCGATCGCGTGCCCGCTCGCCGCCAGGTCCAGCGGTGAACAGACGGCGGCAACGGCGTGCACGGCGCTGGCGGCGGTCTGTCCTGCCTCTTGCGCCCAACGCAACAGCGCATTGCCGCCAAGCGACACGCCGACCGCGAAGATCTTGCCGGTGTGGCCGCGGCGCAGGCGCTGCAAGATCCAGGCGATCTCCTCGTGGTCGCCCGAGTGGTAGGCCCGCGGCGCGAGGTTCATCTCGCCCGAACAGCCACGGAAGTGCGGTACGACGAAGCGCCAGCCGCGCAGCCGCGCTGCCTGCGCGAAGGCCAGCGAGTAGTGGCTGCGCGACGATCCTTCCAGGCCGTGGAAGAGCACGAGCAACGGCGCGTCGGGGGCCTCACCCAACACGTCGAGGTCGATGAAATCGCGGTCCGGTGTGACCCAGCGCTCGCGGCGATAGTCGGGTAGCGCATGCAACAAGCGCTTCGTCACCAACGCCGGCCAGATGGTCTGGGCGTGGCCCCCCGGCAGCCAGACCGGTGCCCGATAGAGCATCAATGCAGCACTGCCGCCGGGTCGGCGCCGTCCTGCGGCTCGTTTTGCGCACCAGGGCTGGCATGGTGCGACACGACGCGCCAGCCCATTGGCGTTTCGACGTAGGCGTTGGTCGCGACCACCCAACCCGTCTCGTCCCCTTTGGTGCTGTGCACCAGCACGCGCTCGAGCACGCTGTGCACGGCAAACGCAGGGCCTTCGAAGCGGCGCACCTTCTCCGGGTGGATGTCGATCGGCCCGCTGCTGAAGATGGCTTCGAAACTCGCTCGCACCGCTGCCGGCCCGACCACGCGCAGCCCGCCGGGGTGCACGCAGACGATGTCGTCATCGTCCGCCCACAACGCCATCAAGCCTTCGAGATCGGCGCCGCGAAGCGCCGCATAGAACTGCTGCTCGACCTCGTTCGCCGACGCCAGGGCCAGCGTTGGAATCGGCGGCGGCTTCGAGCTGCGTGGCATGGCGCGGGCTTACGTGAAGACCACTGTCTTGTGGCCGTTGGCAAGGACGCGGTGTTCCACATGCCAGCGCACGGCGCGCGCCAGGACCGCCGATTCGACGTCGCGCCCCACCGCGGTCAGGTCGTCCGGGCTGAGCGAGTGGTCCACGCGCGCCACGTCCTGTTCGATGATCGGGCCTTCGTCGAGTTCGGCCGTCACATAGTGCGCCGTCGCACCGATCAGCTTGACGCCGCGGTCGTGCGCCTGATAGTAGGGCTTCGCGCCTTTGAAGCTGGGCAGGAAGCTGTGGTGGATGTTGATGGCGCGGCCCTTGAGGAACGCGCAGAACTCGGGGCTGAGGATCTGCATGTAGCGCGCCAGCACGACAAGGTCGATGCCCAACTCCTCCACCAGCGCCTCGACCCTGCGCTCTTGCGCGCGCTTGGCCTGGCTGCCCGAGCCGGTGGCGAGCGGGAAGTGGTGAAACGGCACATCGAACCGCGCGCTGAGTTCGGCGAAGTCAGGATGGTTGGACACCACAGCGCCGATGTCCACCGCCAGTTGCCCCGACTGCCAGCTGTACAAGAGATCGTTCAGGCAATGGCCGAATTTGCTGACCATCAGCAGCAGGCGCGGCCGGCGCGCCAGGGAGCGGATGCTTGCCTCCATGCCGAATTGCTGACGCACGTTGGTGAACAAGCGTTCCAGAGTCGCCGCGGAGTCCAGGTGTGCAGGCGCGCCGAAGTGCACACGCATGAAGAACAAGTCGGTGCTGTCGGCGTGGCCCACGTCGCCGAACTGCTGCGAATCGATGATGTTGCAGCCGGCCTGGAACAGCAGGCCCGAGACCGCGTAGACGATGCCCTTGGTGTCGCGGCAGAAAAGGGTGAGGACGAACTCGCGAGGACTGGACATCGGGGTCAATGCCCCGCGTGCAGCTTCTCGCCGGCCTTCAGCCGGTAAGCCGTGCCGCAGTAGGGGCAGCGTCCTTCACCGGTGGTGGCCACATCGATGAAGACCTTCGGGTGGTTGCTCCACAGGGGCATCTTCGGGTTCGGGCAGAACACGACGCCGGAGCCCTGCAGCTCACCCGCGACGAGTTCGACAACGGACTTCGGCGCATTCATCAGCTCAGACCGGGCTCAGCCACTCGGCGTACTTCGGGTTGCGGCCGTTCACGATGTCGAAGAAGGCGCTCTGGATCTTCTCGGTCAGCGGCCCACGCGAACCGGCGCCGAGTTCGATGCGGTCGAGTTCGCGGATCGGCGTTACCTCGGCGGCGGTGCCGGTGAAGAAAGCCTCGTCGCAGATGTAGACCTCGTCGCGCGTGATGCGCTTTTCCACGACCTTCAGCCCGAGGTCCGCGCAGATGTGGAAGACCGTGTTGCGCGTGATGCCGTTCAACGCGCCGGCCGACAGGTCGGGCGTGTAGACCACGCCGTTCTTGATCACGAACAGGTTCTCGCCAGCGCCTTCACTGACGAAGCCCGAGGCGTCGAGCAACATCGCTTCGTCGTAGCCATCGTCGGTGGCTTCCATGTTGGCGAGGATCGAGTTGGTGTAGTTGCTCACCGCCTTGGCCTGCGTCATCGTGATGTTGACGTGGTGGCGCGTGTAGCTGCTGATCTTCACGCGGATGCCGCGCTTCAGGCCTTCTTCGCCGAGGTAGGCGCCCCAAGCCCAGGCGGCGACCATCAGGTGAATCGTGTTGCCCTTCGGGCTGACGCCGAGCTTCTCGCTGCCGATCCAGGTGAGGGGGCGCAGGTAGCAGCTTTCCAGCCGGTTCGCGCGCACCACCTCGAGCTGCGCGTCCATCACCTGCTGCTGCGTGAAGGGCAGCCTCATGCGCAGAATCTTCGCGCTGTTGAAGAGCCGCTCGGTGTGCTCGCGCAGCCGAAAGATGGCGGTGCCCTGCACCGTCTTGTAGGCACGCACGCCTTCGAAAGCGCCGCAGCCGTAGTGCAGCGTGTGGGAGAGCACGTGGATCTTGGCGTCGCGCCAGTCGATCAACTTGCCGTCCATCCAGATCTTGCCGTCGCGGTCGGACATCGACATGGCCATCTCTCTTGTGGAGCCGGAAGGGGAGCGAGATTCTACGAGGCGCGGTGCAGCGTCACCTTGCAGGTGCGGCCGCCCGCCAGCTCGACATCCACCCAGTCGCCGCCGCCGTCGGTCCAGCGAAAGGTCTCCGGCTCATCGCTGATCGTCTGGCCCAGGCTGCGTGTCAGCGGCAGCACTTCCAGCAGCCGCATGCCCGGGTGCAGCTTGGCGTGCAGCATCACCGCGCTGTCGATCGCACCGACCGGGCGGCCGGCGGCCATGCGCATCACTCGCAGCGTGCGCGTGAACTGCAACAGCAGCCAGAACGCGATGCCCGAGACGGCGAGCAAGACGCCCTGCCAAGCCCAGAACGCGTAGCCGAGTGCCACGGCGGCCACGACCAGTACCCAGCCGATCCAGGGCGTCATGCCGTCCCCCACAATGTTTTTGATGGATCGATTGCGTACATGGGTCATCAACCTCGATCGAGCGCCCGAGCGCTGGGCGTCGGTCTCTGCGCAGCTGCAGCGGCTGGGGCTGCCGTTCGAACGTTTGCCCGCCGTCGACGCCCGCGCCTTCACGCCACAACAACGTGCACAGCTCGACGACGCCACCTTCCGCCGCCGCCACGGCATGACGCCGCTGCCCGGTGAGCTGGGATGTTATCTGTCGCATGTCGAGGTCATGCAGCGCCACCTGGCGAGCGGCGCCGAGTTCGCGCTGGTGCTCGAGGATGACGTGCGCCTCACCGATCGGCTGCCCGCGGTGCTGCAGGGGCTGATGGCCAACCCCGGTCGTTGGGACATGGTGAAGCTCTCGGCGGTGCACTCGGGCACGCCGCAGCCCTACCTCGAAGTGGCACCCGGCCAGCATTTGGCGGTGATGCTGTCGCGCTGCACCGGATCGAGCGCGTACCTGATGAACCGCCGCGCCGCTGCGGCCTACGCGCACGGGCTGCTGCCGATGCAACTGCCCTACGACCATGTCTTCGACCAGGGTTGGCGCTTCGGGCTGAAAGTGCGGCTGTTGACGCCCACGCCCTGTGAACACGACGCCGAGACCGTGTCGACGATCGGCACGCCGGGCGGCGGGCCGTCGCGCAAGTTTCATTGGACGCAGCGCTGGCCGACGCACCTGTACCGGCTGGGCAACGAATGGCGGCGGCTTCGCTACGGGTTGCGCGAGAGCTGGCGCGAGCGGGGCGGCTGATCAGCGGGGCAGATCGCTCTCGCGCCGCCCGACACGCCCCGTGCGCAGCGCGTCGGCCCAGTCGGGTCGACCGTTGAGCTCGGCCCGTGCCGCAGCCTGTTCGTGGTCGTAGCAAACGTCGCGAAGCTGCACCTGCCAGCCGGCGCCATCCGACTCGATCAGCGCGTAGCGTGCATGCGGCGTGCCGACCTCGATGTCGTGCGGATAGGGATGTCCGTCGTCGTAGGCCTGCAAGCCGACGCTGCCGGGGTTGACGATGCGCAGGCCGTCGACCACCCGATCACGCGGCTGGTGCGTATGGCCACACAGCAGCAGCGTCGCGCCCGCAGGCCGTTCGCCGCCCAGGCGTTCAAGCACCTCGTCGTCGCCGGCCCCGCGCACGCCGCGTGGCGCTGTCACCGTCTCCAGCAGGTAGATCAGATCGCTGCCCGGTGTGCCATGCACGCACCACAGATGCGGCAGCGGCTGCATCGCCGGCGGGTGCGAAGCCAGCCAGCGCCGGTGTTTGTCGCCGAGCCGCTCGGCGGTGAAGCGGTCGGAAGCGCTCATGCGCGCGAGCGGCAGCGTCAGCAGCTGCCGCTCGTGGTTGCCGGCAATCGTCGGCCAGTGCAGCCTCATCAACAGCTCGGCCGTTTCAACCGGCCACAACGGGCCAGACAGGATGTCACCCAGGTTCAGCCACGACTTCGCGCCTTGTTCGCGGGCGTCGGCCAGCACCGCCAGCAGCGCCGGCAGGTTGCCGTGGATGTCGGAGAGCACGGCGGTTTTCGTCATCACAAGCCGCGGACCACGGAGATGGCCTCTTCAATACGCGCCACGGCGTGGATCGCCAAGCCTTCGATGGCCTTCTTCGGCGCGTTCGCTTTGGGCACCACTGCCACCGAGAAACCGAGCTTGGCGGCTTCTTTCAAGCGCTCCTGCCCGCGCGGCGCGGGCCGCACCTCACCGGCCAGGCCGACTTCGCCGAACGCGATGAAGCCGCGTGGCAGCGGCTTGCCGCGCAGGCTGCTCTGGATCGCCAGCAGCACCGCCAGATCGGCCGCCGGCTCGCCGATGCGCACGCCGCCGACGGCATTGACGAACACGTCCTGGTCCATGCATGACACGCCCGCATGGCGGTGCAGCACCGCCAGCAGCATCGCCAGGCGGTCACGGTCCAGGCCCACCGACAGGCGGCGCGGACTGGGCCCGCCGCTGTCGACGAGCGCTTGCAGCTCGACGAGCAACGGCCGCGTGCCCTCCAGCGTCACCATCACGCACGAGCCGCTCACTGGCTCGCCATGCGTCGAGAGAAAGATCGCGCTCGGATTGCTGACGCCTTTCAGCCCACGCTCGGTCATCGCGAAGACGCCGATCTCGTTGACCGCGCCGAAGCGGTTCTTGATCGCGCGCACCAGGCGAAAACTCGAATGCGTGTCGCCCTCGAAGTACAGCACCGCGTCGACCATGTGTTCGAGCACGCGCGGCCCGGCCAGCGCACCTTCCTTCGTGACATGGCCGACCAGCACCATCGCGCAGCCCGAGGTCTTGGCCATGCGCGTGAGTTGCGCCGCGCACTCGCGCACCTGTGCCACCGAGCCGGGGGCCGACGTGAGCTGGTCGGAGTACAGCGTCTGGATCGAATCGATGACGCACAGCGCCGGCGCTTCGGTGGCCAGCGTCGCAGTGATCTTCTCGAGCTGGATTTCGGCGAGCACGCGCACTTTTCTGCCTGCCAGGCCGAGCCGTCGCGCGCGCAGCGCCACCTGCGCGACACTTTCTTCGCCGGTGACGTAGAGCACCTTCATCGAGCCGCTCATCGCATCCAGCGCCTGCAGCAGCAGCGTGCTCTTGCCGATGCCGGGGTCACCGCCGATCAGCACCACGCCGCCGGCGACGATGCCACCGCCGAGCGCCCGGTCGAGTTCGTCCTGGCCAGTGGGGGTGCGCTCGACGTCGCTGGCTTCGACATCGGCCAGCGTGGCCACCGGCTGCGACGCTGCCGGCGACTGGAAACGGTTCCTGCCGGCGCGCACGTCCGCGGGACCTTCGTCCAGCGTGTTCCAGGCGCCGCACTGCGGGCATTGCCCCAACCACTTCGGGCTGGTGCCGCCACAGTCGCGGCAGGTGTAGATCGACTTGGCCACGGCTGATTGTCGTGGCCGTGCACGAAGAACCGTCAGCGTGTCCCGGCCGCGGTGGTGGCGCCGTTCATCCCGATCAAGTGTCGGCCGTTGCCCGAGGCATCGTCAAACCGAGTAGCTCCCGGCGGTTCGTCGAAGTGCCACAAGCCGAGGGTCGACGAGTCCGCCGTCAGTGCTCGCGCCGGTGTGAAGTTGGCCGTGTAGCGGACGATGTTGGAGAGGCGTACCTCGTCGATCGCGCCCTTGAAGATCTGGAAACTGCTGAACGTCCGATCGACCTTGCCGATGGCCTTGCCGGTGCCGATGCCGAACAGGATGTCGGCGCCGGTTAACGGTAGTTGTCCGGGCGGCAGGCAGGTGTTTGCGAACTGAAGCGTACCGTTCACCGATTGTCGACACGTGTTCGTGCTGGCCGAATAGCTGAACGAGACGTGGATCCAGGTGTTGAGTCTGTTCGCCGCACTCCGGCTGTCGAATCCGCTGGTGATATCGGCGTTGACGAAGATGCCGCCGTGTATCCCGCGCGTCGACGCATCCGACACAAACCGAAAGACATAAGCGCTGTCGCTCGAAATGAACATGTCCTGGTCGCGCTCGGCATAGATCCAGGCTTCGACCGTGAAGGTCGAGACATCCAGTGTAGACATCAGCCCGCTGAACTCCTCGTTCTCCACGGCGTAGTCGTCCGTCCCGTCCAGCGTCAGGTGCCGATTCACCACGTTCACGACCACTTGATCGGTGGCACTCAGCTTTCCGTCGCTGACGGTCAGCCGGAACACGAAGCGCCCCGCCACTGTTGACGTCAGCCCTGCGCGAGCGGTGTTGGTCCCGGACAGAGTGAACGATCCGGGGGGCGTCGAGGGCGACTCGACGACGTCCCATTGGTACGTCAGCGGGTCTCCGTCGCCGTCCCTGCTCGCGCTGCCATCGAGTTCGACCGCGACCCCCATCGTCGTCTCGCGATCCGGCCCTGCGTTGGCGATCGGCGCTGAGCCGGCCGCCAGCGCCGTGACCGTCACGAATGCCGGTGCGCTGTCGACCTGACCATCGTTGACGACCAAGCGCAGCACGTAGCTTCCCAGGACGTCCGGCGTGAACTGGGGCCGTACTGTGGCAGCCAGCGAGAGCGTTGTCGCAGACCCTGGGGGTGCCGACGTGATCGTCCACCGATAGGTGAGGGCGTTGCCGTCCGCGTCGCGGCTTGCCGTGCCGTCGAGGTTCACTGGCGTGTTCAACAGGACGGACTGATTCGCGCCGGCATTGGCGACTGGCGCTGTGTTCGGGGGGTTGGCAACGACGGCGATGGTGTCTGCGACGCTGTCCAGCTTGCCATCGTTCACGATAAGTTGAGCGGCATATGCGCCTGTCACGTCAGCCGTGAAGCTCGGGCGAGGCGATGTCGCTGCTGTCAAGGTCGCCCGGCTCGTGCCGGGCCGAGTGGTGAGGGTCCAGCGATAGGTCAGCGGGTCGCCGTTCGGGTCGGAACTGCCGCTGCCGTCGAGTGCGACCACCGATCCCGCGTTCGCGGAACGGTCGTTGCCCGCATTGGCAGTGGGTCTCGTCCTGCGCGGTGTGATGTAGTCGATCACCGCGCCGACATCGCGCACATCGGGACCGAACGGGCCCCCGAGCACGAGGATTCGGCCATCGATGACGGCCAGGTACGCCTGCGTCAACGGGTAGTAGCGATAGACCCAATTGTTGACGATGCGGTTCGGCTGCTTCCCTGGGAAGTAGACGGGAAACGCCGCCTCGCCGAAGTCCATGAGCTGCGAAGCCGCATCGAGCGCGTCGACCGACGGATCGCCTGCCGCCAGCGGCCGGGACAAACGCACGCCCGGGGTATTGGCCACCGCGGGTCTCGCACGCTGCTCGAACGCAGCGACAGCCCTTCGATTGGGCGCCGATTGAGCGTCGGGAGTGTCACTGCCGCCGCCACACGCGCCGAGCATGATCGCGGCGAACGTCAGTACCGAAGCGAGACCTGCGCGCAGCAGGTTGCACGTGTCTTCTCGCGACACCATCGGACACCCCTCCACCACGTCGTCCCAGGATGAATAGACGCCGTGCTCCGCGGAGTGTCAATTGGCGTTTGCGCGCGGCCTGAGGAATCGATTCACGTCGCCGTGAAGTTGCCGTGAAAGCCCAAGGGCAAGCGATAGGGCAACACCGCCTGCGCGATCGGCCCGTCCTCGATGTGCGCCGCATCGAGCAGGTTCAGCACCGTGGCGCCGCGCCGCGCGTCGTAGGTGGTGCCGAGCAGCCAGGCATCGAGCTCGCCGCGGCGCCCGGGCTTGGGTACGACGATGTGCTCCTCGGCGACGATCTGCTCGCCGTAGTCGAAGCGCTGCACGCGGCCGCTCGTGGTGTCCAGCCATTGCACGCCGTGGCGCAACCCGCCCTGATGATCGGCGCCGACGCGCCAGCCCGAGGTGGTGAGCAGCCAGCGTGCGGACAAGCCCACACGGCGCGGATCGATGCGCGGGAACTCCGCATTGCCCAGCGCGAAGGCGTCGCTGCTCGAGCGGCCGCTCTTCATATCGAGTGCGGCGATCTTCAGGCTCGGCACGCCGCCGCTGGCCGGTCGCGCGGCCATCACCGCCACCGCGCCCTGGTCGAGCGACCAGGCGTCGGGCGCGCCGACATAGCTCAGCACGATCCGGCCGTCGGCGCTGTCGTGCGCATTGCCGACGTGGAAGACCATCTCGGCCGGCAGTTCGAAGATGCGTTGGCGGCGGATGTCGGCCTTCTCCATCACCAGGATGCGCAGCGGCTGCCCCGCCTCCATCGCGAAGCGCCGCGGGCCGCTGGCCACCGGTTGCTCGAAGTGGAACTTGATCGGCGGCAGCGGCACGACCAGGTGGCGCTCGGTGATCGCCATGTCGTGCACCATGCCGCCGGGGTAGGGCGATTCGCCGAGCTGCACGTCGACAAGTCGGCCCATCGGATCGATGTGCCAGACCACCAGGTTCGATCCGAAGCTGCCGATGTTCCACAGCTCACCGCTCGCGTCCACCTTGGGGTGCGCCGAGAACGGCACCTGCTGCAGATCCTTGCGCCAGGTCACCGGGCCTTGCGTGGAAAGGTCTTTCGGGTCCATCGCGTAGGCCGAGCCGCCTTCCCACAGTGCCAGCAGCTTTCCTGCATGTTCGAGCGCATTGGTGTTGGCGACGTTGAAGACATCGGGGCCACCGCCGAGCAGGCCGCCTTCGATCGTCGTGCCCAGCGTGTCGATCAGGAATCGTCCGGCACGCTGTTCAGCGCGCAGTTTGCTCGTACGCACCAGGCGTCCGCGGTGGCTCACGCGGCCGTCTGCCAGGGTGTACTGCTGCACCATGCCGTCGCCGTCGAACCAGTGGTGGTAGCGCTCACCGCCGCGCTCGTACAGCGCCGGGCCGTTGCGGTAGAAGCGCCCGCGCAGCTCGTCGGGCCAGCGGCCGCGCAGCAAGGCCTGGCCGTCGACATCGCCGCTGCGGTCGTCGACTCCCTTGAACGGGGCGTACAGCGGCTCTTTGGCCACCGCGGCGGCGAAGTCGTCGGCGCGGGCGGGCTTGGCGAGGGCCGGCGAGGCGAGCGCGGCGACGCCCGTTGCCAGCGCGGCTCGAATCAATCGGCGGCGTTGCATGCTGCGCTCCTTCACTGCGACAAGCGCACGACGATCGGGCTGCCGTTCAGCGCCGTCTTCGCGGTCTCCCAGGTCGGGCCGAATGCACCCGGCGTGCCCGACGATCCCCAGGGCTCGGTGGGGATGCGCATGATGTTCTGCGCCATGCGGCCGTCGCTGTCGAGGTCCTGGAACATCGCGATCGCGATCACCGGCGCGCTCACACCGCACAGCTGCACGCTGGTGACTGCCTCGCCGGCCGGCACACGCAGCGACACCGCCGGCTTCTTGTTGAAGCTCTCCGCGTCGGTGTAGGCGGCCAGCATCAGGAAGCCTTGCTGCGGGCGTACGTTGTGCACCTCGACGGTGGTGCAGCCGGTCTGCGCCGAAGCATCGATCGTGAACACCGCCGCGGCGATGGCCAGGGCGGTGGTGAGGGTGGGCAGGTGTTTCATGCAGCGCTCCAGAAGTGGATGCGCCGCACTGTGCGCGGCGAGCGTGGCCGCGTCAGCCGCGTTGCGACCGGGCGAAAACCATCGGCGCGAAACGGCGCCGGCAGGTCGCCAGACGAAGCCGGATCAGCCCGCGCTGCTGCCGCGCAGCTTCTGCACGACGAAGAGCAGCAGCGCCGCACCGACCACCGAGGCGATCCAGCCCGCCGGCTGGCCCACCGCGTACCAGCCCAGCGCCGCTCCGACGTAGCCGGCGATCAGCGAGCCGCCGATGCCCAGCAGGCAGGTCAGGATCCAGCCCATCTTCTGGTCGCCGGGCAGCACGAAGCGCGCCAGCGCGCCGACGATCAGGCCGACGATGATGGTGGTGATGATTCCCATGCAATGGCTCCTCTTGTTCAATCGGTGGCGTGCACCGGCACCCGCGGCGCCAGCGCACACATCAATTCGTAGCCGATCGTAGCCGCGGCGCGCGCCACCTCGTCGATCGGCAAGCGCGAGCCGCCCGGTCCGTTGCCCCACAGCGTGATCTCGCTGCCGATCCGCGCCTGCGGCGCCGGCGTGAGATCAACCGCGATCATGTCCATCGAGACGCGCCCGACGGTGGTCGTGCGCACGCCGTCCACCAGCACCGGCGTGCCGGTGCCGGCGTGGCGCGGGTATCCGTCGGCGTAGCCACAAGCGATGATGCCGATGCGCATCGGCTGTGCTGCGGTGAAGTTGCTGCCGTAGCCCACGGTGTCGCCACGGGCCAGTTGCTGCGTCGCGATGAGCCGCGAGCGCAGCGTCATCGCCGGTTGCAGATCCCAATGCGCCGCGTCGTGATCGGGAAAGTCGGGTGCGCTGCCGTACGAGAGGATGCCCGCGCGCACCCAGTCGTTGCGCAAGCCGCGGTGGCGCAGCATGCCGGCGCTGTTGGACAAGCTGCGCTCGCCGGGAAGATCGGTGCTGGCAGCTTCGAAAGCGGCAACCTGGTGTGCGATGCCACGCGGCCCGTCGGCGTCCGAGAAGTGCGTCATCAACGTGATGCTGTCGACCTGCGGCAGCGCGTTCAAGCGCGCCCAGGCGCCGCGGAAAGCCGCGGGCGTGAGGCCGAGCCGGTTCATGCCGCTGTTCATCTTCAGGAAAACCCGGTGGCCTTGCTGCGTCTTGTGCGCAGCCAGCCAATCGATCTGCTGCTCCTGGTGCACCGTGTGCCACAGGGCGAGCCGCGAGCACAGTTCCAGGTCGCGCGGCTCGAAGCAGCCTTCGAGCAGCAGCACCGGGCCGCGCCAGCCGAGAGTGCGGATGCGCTCGGCCTCGGCCAGGTCGAGCAATGCGAAGCCGTCGGCGCCACGCAGCCCTTCGAAGGCGCGCTCGATGCCGTGCCCGTAGGCATTGGCTTTCACGACCGCCCAGACCCTCGAATCGGGGGCCGCGGCGCGTGCGCGCCCCAGGTTGTGGGCCAGCGCGCTGCGGTGGATCAGGGCTTCGATCGGGCGGGGCATGGCGTGGGGATTCTGCCCGGGGTGAAGCCGAACCTGCATGCTATAAACCGCCGCGCTCGACCCTGGAGACAACGAGCGGCGCCGCTGCTGAGACCGCGGTGCCCTGCCGCCGACACGATGAAAAAAGGCTTCTCGACCATCATGTCGGCGCAGTTCTTCAGCTCGCTGGCTGACAACGCGCTGTTGGTCGCCGCCGTCGAGCTGCTGCGCGCCTCCCATGCGCCGTCTTGGCAGGTGCCCGCACTGGCGCCGATGTTCGCCCTCTTCTACGTCGTGCTCGCGCCGTTCGTCGGCGCCTTCGCCGACTCGATCCCCAAAGGCAAGGTCATGTTCATCGCGAACACGATCAAGATCGCGGGCTGCCTGATGATGCTGTTCGGCTCGCACCCGCTCTTGGCCTACGCGGTGGTCGGGCTCGGCGCGGCGGCGTATTCGCCGGCCAAGTACGGCATCCTGACCGAGCTGCTGCCGCCCTCGCAGCTGGTGAAGGGCAACGGCTGGATCGAGGGCCTCACCGTCGGCTCGATCGTGCTCGGCATCCTGCTCGGCGGTCAGCTCATCGGCCCGCGTGTGGCGCCGATGCTGCTGGGCTTCGAGCTGCCCATCGTCGACTCGGGCATCGACACGCCGCCCGAAGCCGCGATCTCGGCAATCCTCTTCCTCTACGTCATCGCCGCGATCTTCAACCTGTACATCCCGCGCACCAGCGCCCCTTTGCAGCCGATGACCGGCACCTGGTCGCTGGTGCGCGACTTCTCGCAGTGCAACGCGCGGCTGTGGGCCGACAAGCTGGGGCAGATCTCGCTGGCCTCCACCACCTTGCTGTGGGGCATCTTCGGCAACGTGCGGCTGATCGTCTTCCCGTGGGCCGCGGCAGCGCTGGGCTACAGCACCGCGCAGGCATCGAACCTCGCCGGCATCGTCGTCATCGGCTCGGTGGCCGGCGCGGTGATCGCCTCGGCGATCTGCAAGCTCGATCGCGCGACCAACGTCATTCCGCTGGGCATCGCGGTCGGATTCTTCCTGGTCGGGCTGAACCTGATCGACAACCTGTGGACTGCGGCACCTTTTCTCGTCGCGATGGGCGGGCTGTGCGGCTTCCTGATCGTGCCGATGAATGCGCTGTTGCAGCACCGCGGCCACAACCTGATGGGCGCGGGACGATCCATCGCCGTGCAGAACTTCAACGAGCAAGCCTGCATCCTCGGCCTGGGCGCGTTCTACGTCGGCATGACCAAGGTCGGCCTGTCGGTGTTCGTGGCCATCGGTGTGTTCGGGCTGATGGTGGCGGGCACGATGGAGCTGATTCGGCGCTGGCACTTGTCCAACCTGCGCCACCACGCCGAGGAGGTCGAGCGCTTGCTCGTCATCACGCGCACCGATGGGCACTGACGGCCGCAGGTTCGGGCTGCCCGCGCTGGCGTTGATCTTCAACGCCTTCGTCTGGGGCGTTTCGTGGTGGCCGTTTCGCCAGCTCGAGGTGCTCGGCCTGCATCCGCTGTGGGCCACGGCACTGATCTACGCCATGGCGGTGCTGGCGATCAGCCTGTGGCGAGCGGCGGCCTGGCGCGAGCTGCTGCGCACGCCGGCGTTGTGGGTGCTGGTGCTGGCCTCGGGCACCACCAATGCCGCCTTCAACTGGGCGGTGACGATCGGTGACGTGGTGCGCGTGGTGCTGCTGTTCTACTTGATGCCGCTGTGGGCGGTGCTGCTGGCGCGGGTGGTGCTGCACGAGCGCTTCAAGACAGCGGCGCTGCTGCGCGTGGTGATGTCGCTGGCCGGTGCGGCCATTGTGTTGTGGCCCGCCGAGGGTGGTTTCCCGGTGCCACGCTCGTTGCCGGATTGGCTGGGCATCGTGGGCGGCTTCAGCTTCGCGCTGAACAACGTGATGTTGCGGCGCGAAGCGGCGCGCAGTGAAAGCGCGCGAGCGCTGGCGATGTTCTCGGGTGGCGTGATCGTGGCGGGATTGCTGGCGCTCGCGCTCGGCCGCGGCGGCCAGGTGCCCCTGCCGCCGGCGCCGCAGCTGGCGTGGATCGGTGGCGCGCTGGTGCTCGCCGTGTTTTTCCTGCTCAGCAACCTCGCGCTGCAATATGGCGCGGCGCGGCTGCCGGCCAACGTCACGGCGGTGGTGATGCTCACCGAGGTGGTGTTCGCGAGCCTCTCGGCGCTGTTGCTCGGGGCTGGCGCATTGACGCTGCCGCTGCTGTTCGGCGGAGGTCTGATCCTGGCCGCTGCGCTTCTCTCTGCGCGGGCCTGACCGCGCGGTCCAAGCCTTCGCTCGGGCCTGGCCGCGCGGTCAAAGCCCTCCCGCGGCCTTGCCTTCAGGTCTTCGGCGCGCGCTTGGCCTTCGCCGGCGGCGGCACGGCGCCCTGCTGCTCCAGCACGTGCAGCAGCGCGGCGTCGTCCAGCGGCTTGCCCAGGTAGGCGTCGCAGCCGGCCAGCGCGCCGCGCGCGCGGTCGATCTCGGCGTGGTGTGCCGAAATCATCACCACCACCGGCGGCAGCGCGCCGGCGTGGCGGTGGTGGCGCTTGATGTGCTGGCACAGCGCCAGGCCGTCCAGGTCGCTGCTGTTGCCGAGTTCGACATCGAGGAACACCAGGTCGTAGGGCCGCTGCGCGAGCAGCTCGATCGCCTTGCCGCTGGTTTGCACGCGTTCGATCTTCAAGCCATGCGGCTCGAGCCGCGATTCGAGGTAGCGCAGCGCGATCTCGCTGTCGTCCACCAGCAAGGCGCGTTTGGGCGGGCTGTTGCGTTTGAGCGGCGCTGCCGGCGGTGCGGCGGGCGCTGCGGCCGGGGCCGGCGCGGCAGGGAACTCACGCAGCTTCAGCTCGGGTTCGAGGGCGGCCGCGCCGACATGCTGAACCACCAGCACGTCGAGCTCGCGCAGCAGCCGGGCCGCCTCCACCGGCCGCGCCAGCCAGCCCGGCGTGTCGTCGGGAACGCCGGAGCCGATGTAGACGGCGCGGTCGATGAGCCCATGCCGCACCACCTCGGCCAGCGACTCGGCATGGTCGGCGTCGGCCACGATGAAGTCGCAGGCCTGCGCGGCGGCCACCACCTGGTAGGCCGGCGTGCGCACCGCTGCGGGGCCGAACAGGTCGAGCATCGCACCATGTTCGGCAGATCGAAAGCCAAGCAGGCAGACGCGGAACGTTGTGCTCATCGAAGGCGGTTGAAGGCGGCAGCACAGCCTAACACGCAGACTTGGCGACAATCACCGCTGCCTTCCAACCCGAGCACCCCATGGCCACGATCTACGACTTCGAAGCGCTGTCGATATCCGGCAAGCCAGCACATCTGTCCACGCAACGCGGCAAAGTCCTGCTCATCGTCAACACCGCCAGCGCCTGCGGCTTCACGCCGCAGTTCGCCGGGCTCGAAAAGTTGTGGGAGACCTACGCCGTGCGCGGTCTCGTCGTGGTCGGCTTCCCGAGCAACCAGTTCGGCGCGCAGGACCCGGGCGAGAACGGCGAGATCGAGTCGTTCTGCCAGATCAACTACGGTGTGAGCTTTCCGATGATGGCCAAGGTCGAGGTGAACGGCAGGCAGGCCCATCCGCTGTGGACATGGCTGACCCACGAGGCGCCCGGGCTGCTCGGCACCGAGGCCATCAAGTGGAACTTCACCAAGTTCCTGGTTGGTCGCGATGGCCGGGTCTTGAAGCGCTACGCGCCCAACACCGAGCCGGCCGCCATTGCTGCCGACATCGAAAAGGCCCTGGCGGCCTGACATCCAGCATGAGCACCTTCACGCACCTCGAGCCTTACGCCGGCGACCCGATCCTGAGCCTCAACGACGCGTTTCAAAAGGACCCGCGCGCCGACAAGATCAACCTCTCCATCGGCATCTACTTCGACGACGCCGGCCGCGTCCCGGTGCTCGATTGCGTGCGCGAAGCCGAGGCGCAGATGCTGGCCGAGAGTGCGGCCAAGCCCTACCTGCCGATCGAAGGCTCGGCGGCGATGCGCTCGGCAGTGCAAGCTCTGCTGTTCGGCGCCGAGCACGAGGCGCTGAAGAGCGGGCGCATCGCCACGCTGCAGACCGTGGGCTCCAGCGGCGGGCTGAAGGTGGGTGCCGATTTCATCAAGCGCTGGCTGCCGGGCAGCGCGGTGTGGGTCAGCGACCCGACCTGGGACAACCATCGGGCGATGTTCGAAGGCGCCGGCGTCACGGTGCACAGTTACCCCTACTACGACGCGGCCACCGGCGGCCTGGCTTTCGCACCGATGCTCGATACGCTGGCGACGCTGCCCCCACGCAGCATCGTGCTGCTGCATGCCTGCTGCCACAACCCGAGCGGCGTGGACTTGAGCGCGGCGCAGTGGCAACAACTCATCCCGCTGCTGCGGCGGCAGAGCCTGATCGCCTACCTGGATCTGGCCTACCAGGGTTATGGCGACGGCATCGCCGAAGACGCTTCCGCGGTGCGTGCGATGGCCTCGTCGGGCCTGCCGTTCTTCATCGCCAACTCGTTCTCCAAGAGCATGAGCGTGTACGGCGAGCGCGCCGGCGCCTTGAGCGTGGTGTGCGCCGACCGCGCCGAGGCCGAACTCGTGCTCGGGCAGATGAAGGCTACCGTGCGGCGCAACTATTCGAGCCCGGCGGTGCATGCCGCGGGCATCGTCTCGCGCGTGCTCACCGATCCTCGGCTGCGCACGATGTGGGAAGTCGACGTGGCCGCCATGCGCGAGCGCATCCTGGCGATGCGCCGGCAGCTGCACGCGGCGCTTCAGGCGCGCCAACCCGGGCGCGACTTCGGCTACTTCCTGAGCCAGCGCGGCATGTTCAGCTACACCGGCCTGACGGCGGCGCAAGTCGATCGCCTGCGCGAGGAGTTCGGCGTCTACTTGGTGCGCTCGGGGCGGCTGTGCGTGGCGGGGCTGAACAGCACCAATGTCGAGCGCACAGCGGCGGCGATGGCCGCGGTGCTGTAGCGCGAGCGGCTACAGGCCGGCTTCGCGCAGGCGGCGCAGCAGGTCTTCGCCTGCGTCGACCTGCTGTGCCGCGTCAACGGTTTGGTTTCGCGGCACGGCTCCGCGGCGAACATTCATGGCCGCTGCGCGCGTACGGCTCGCCCAGACCCTGAGCCGGGGCTGCGGCGCCGGCCGTGTTGCCTCGGTCGATGTGATTCTTGCGTCCATGCGGCCAGTATCGGCCGCGGATCCTGATCACGATGTGATCGCCATCACCGAACGACGCGAGTTCTGGCGTTCGCCTCACGCGGCGATGCGGCGATCAGGCAGCGCCCGCCGGCCGGCAAGTAGGCCGGTCCGACCCTGGCCCGCCGAAGAACGCTGCGCAGGGGCTGTGCTTCGTCCGGGCTCAGCAGGCGCGAGCAGGCTGAACAGATCCTTCGGGTCGGCCAGCTGCGGGATGAGCGACAACGGGCGGCCCAGGCCCAGCGCCAGCGCGCGCTCGTTCAACCAGCGCAACGCCGAGAAGTCTTCCAGCGCGAAGCCGACCGAGTCGAAGACCGTGATCTGAGCGTCGCTCGAGCGGCCCCGCGCCAGGCCCGCCAGCACGCGCCAGAACTCGGTGACGGCGAAGTCGGCCGGCATCTGTTGCAAGTCGCCTTCGATGCGCGTCTGCGGCTCGTACTCGACGAAGACCTGCGCCGCGCGCAGCACGTCGGCGTGCAACTCGGTCTTGCCCGGGCAGTCGCCGCCCACCGCGTTCAGGTGCATGCCCGGCTCGAGCATGTCGGGCGTGATGATGGTGGCCAAGGTCTTGTCGGCGGTGATCGTGGTCACGATGTCGGCGCCGCGCACCGCCTCGGCGGTGCTGCGGCAGACCTGCACCGCCAGGCCGGGCACAGCGCGCAGATGACGCACCAGCTTGGCCGTGGCCGCGGGGTCGGTGTCGAACAGGCGCAGTTCGCGGACGCCGAGCAGGTGGTGGAAGGCCAGCGCCTGGAATTCGCTTTGCGCGCCGTTGCCGATGAGGGCCATCGAACGCGCGCCGCTCCGCGCCAGCCGCCGCGCCGCCATCACCGACGTCGCGGCTGTTCTCATCGCTGTGGTGAGTGTGAGCTCACTCAGAAGGATGGGCACGCCCGTCGCAACGTCGGCCAGCACGCCGAACGCCATCACCGTGGGCAGGCCGAGACGGCCGTTGTTCGGGTGGCCGTTCACGTACTTGAAGCTGTAGTGGCGGTCGTCCGAGGTTGGCATCAGCTCGATCACCCCGCCTTGCGAGTGGTTGGCCACACGCGCCGACTTGTCGAATTCGCCCCAGCGGCGGAAGTCGGCTTCGATCGCTTCGACCAGCTGGCGCAGGCATTCCGGCAGCCCGAGCGTGGCAACGGTACGGGCAACATCTTGAGGGGTGAGCAGGGTGGTCATGGCGCGAAGCGGGTTGTGGGATTCCTGAAGCCAGGATTCTTCGCGTGGCCTGCGACAACAAGAAGCGGCAATCGTGCCAGCAGATTGCGAGGAATGTGGCATTTCGGCATGAAGCAGTAGCACAATGCTGTATGGACACCCTGGACCAGCGACTTGTCGCGCTGCTTCGCGCCGACGCCCGCACCACCATCGCGGCCTTGGCGCACAAGCTCGGTGTCTCGCGCGGCACGGTCACCAATCGCATCACCAAGCTCGAAGACGACGGCGTGATCGTCGGCTACACGGTGCGTTTGCGGCCCGATTCGCAGCCTGACCAGATCGGTGCCTGGGCCAGCATCACCGTCGAAGGCAACCAGACCCGCGCGGTGATCAGCATGCTGCTCGGCGAGCCCGGCGTGGCCTCGCTGCACGACACCAACGGGCGCTGGGATTTGCTGGCCGAACTGCGAGCGCCTAATCTCTCCGAATTGGCCAAGGTGCTGGAACGAATCCGTCTGATCAAAGGCATCGGCGCCACTGAAACCAGCATCCACCTTCAGACCTACCGCATGGGATGAAAGACCCCGAAGCGGCCCTGAATCGACGGCCGACCAGATCATCCGGGGAACCGATGTGCTGCAAATCGTTACAGCGTAGAAGGTGCATATCCCCTGATTGACGGTGCCGTCGCATGCCGGGTTGGTGTTTCAATAGCGTCATGGGTGGGCCCCTCGGAGCAATGAATGCGTGAGCCTGAAGGCTTCTCCAGGTTATCCACACTCGGCCCGGCGCCGTTGTCGCTGGTCTGCGATGACGAGTTTCGTCTCGAAGCGACTTGTTTCGAGGCGGCCGGAACTCCGCGCGCCATCGCTGTGGTGGCAGGGGCGCTGGGCGTGCCACGGCGCTTTTATGCGCGTTTTGCCGAGTTCCTGTCGGCGCAAGGCGTGGCCTGCCTGACCTTCGACTACCGCGGCGTCGGCGAGTCGCTGGCCAGGCCAGGCCAGGAAGCGCAGATCGACATGGAGCGCTGGGGCCGCCTGGACATCGACGCCGGAATCCGCAGTGCCGCGGCGCTGTACCCGGGCACGCCGATCTTCCTGATTGGCCACAGCTGCGGCGGGCAGTTGCTCGGCCTGGCGCCATCGGCCAAGCAACTGGCCGGCTCGATCATGATCGCGCCGTCGCTGCCGCACCGCTCGCGCTACCCGCGGCCCGACCGTTATGCGCTGTCGTTCCTGTGGCGCGTGATCATCCCGCTGCTGTCGCGCGGCGGCGGCCCCGGGTTGATGAGCGTGCCGGGCATGCCCGGGGCACTGGCGCCGAAAGAGGTGTTCCGGCAATGGGCCCGCTGGTGCCGCTCCAGGCAGTACCTGTTCGACGAGCGTTTCAAGCTGAACACGGCGCACTACGCGCTGCTGGAGTTGCCGATCCTGTCGATCGCCGTCTCGGACGACGAACTGGCCCCGCAAGCCACCATCCTGGCGCTGCTGGAGCACTACCCGAAGGCTCAGGTCGAGCGGCGCATCGTCGACGTGCAGCACATGGGCTACGGCTCGGTGGGCCACATGGGTTTTTTCCGCAACAAGACGCGCGATGCGCTGTGGTTCCCGGTGCTGAGTTGGATGATGCGCCACCGCGGCCGCGACTGACGCCAGATCAGTGGCCCACGGGCGCTCCGCAGGCGGTCAAATGCAGCGCCCGCCGTCGACCTCCATGCACACGCCGGTGATGAGGCTGGCCTCGTCGCTGCACAAGAAGCACGCCGCGTTGCCCAGATCCTCGGGCGTCGAGAAGCGGCCCATCGGGATCGTCGACAGGAACTTCGCGCGCATTTCGGGCGTGTCTTCGCCCATGAAGGTTTTCAGCATCGGCGTCTCGCCGGCCACGGGGTTCAGTGCGACGACGCGGATGCCGAACGGCGCCAGCTCCACCGCGCCGGCGCGCGTAGCGGTGATGACCCAGCCTTTGCTGGCGTTGTACCAGGCCAGCCGCGGGCGCGGGCTGACCCCGGCGGTGGATGCGATGTTCAGCACCACGCCGCGCTTGCTGGCCTTGAAACGCGGCACGACCTCGCGCATCGCCAGGTAGATCGACTTCATGTTGAGCAGGTTGAGGGCGTCGAACTCGTCCTCGGGCAGGCCTTCGAGCGGCTGCGGCAGGTGGCCCCGGCCCGCGTTGTTGACGAGGATGTCCAACGGGCCGAAGCGCGCCTCGGCCTGTTCGACCATCGCGCGGATGTCGGCGGCTTGCGTGACATCGACGCGCAGGCCGTGCGCCGCCGCCCCGGCCTCGGCCGCGACCAACTTTGCCGCGGCTTCGTTGATGTCCGCCACCAGCACCTTCGCGCCTTCGGCGACGAACTTGCGCACGATGCCGGCGCCGAAGCCGGAGCCGCCGCCGGTGACGATAGCGACCTTGTTCAAAAGTCTCAGGGTCATGGCAAAGGCTCCATCAAGTTCTGGAAAGGCTTGCGGTTCTTGAAGCGGTAGGTGCGGAAGTCGCGCCGGTCGGTGGACAGGATGCGGCCGTGGCCGAGGTGTTCGGCGAGCAGCACCAGGGATGCGTCAGCGAGGTCCATCGGCAGATCGGCGTAGCGGCGCATCAGTTCCGGCACGCGAGCGTAGGCCGAAGGCGGCGGATTCCAAACATCGATGACCGACGCGACGATGTCATCGAGCAGCCCGATGGCGCTGCGCAACTCCACTCGCCGACCGAGGAAGTAGCAACTCTCGGTGAGCACCGGCCAAGTGGTGATCCAGCCTTCTTCGAGACTCGGCGCCAGTGCCCGGGCTTGTTCGTGCGCAGCATCATTCACATCGGCGAGCGCGACGAAGTAGCCGGAGTCGACGATGATCATCGGTGCAGTTTTTCGCCTTGCACGCGCCGATATTTCTCGTCGAGGATCTCCGCGACCCCTTCCTTCACGCGCGAAGACAAATCACTCCCGCCGCTGCTGAACTTGCCGGCCAGCGCCAGGAACTTGGAGCGCTTCACCTTGTCTGCCGTCAACGCGTGGTAGTAGCGCGCCACGCTTTCGCGCACGACGTGGCTGACGCTCTGGCCGGTGAGCTGCGTCAGGTAACTGAGCTGGCGCTCGGTGTCTTCGTCGAGGCGGGCATTGACGCGCATGGTCTGCTCCGGTTTTCGGTTGTCAGACAGTGTATGACAGTTGAGCCGGCGACTCAATCGTGCTTGATCGCCACCGTCTTGATCACCGAGAACCCGTACAACGCCTCGAAGCCCTTCTCGCGGCCGTGGCCGGAATGCTTGACGCCGCCGAAGGGCAGCTCGATGCCGCCGCCGGCGCCGTAGTTGTTGACGAAGACCTGGCCGCAGTGCAGCTTTCTCGCCAGGCGCAGCGCGCGGCTGCCGTCGCGCGTCCACACGCCCGCCACCAGGCCGTAGGCGGTGCCGTTGGCGATCGCCAGTGCATCGGCTTCGTCGTCGAAAGCGATCAGCGCTTGCACCGGGCCGAAGATCTCCTCTTGCGCGATGCGGTGCCGGGCATCGACGCCGGCCACCAGCGTGGGCGCGACATAGCAGCCGCCGCGCGGCAGCGACGCCGGCAGCGGCGCCTGCGCCGCGATGCGCAAGCCGCTCGCTGCCACCACGTCGAGGTAGCCGTTCACCAGGTCGCGCTGGCGCGCAGAGATCATCGGCCCGACGTCGGGGTCGTCGAGCGCGGGGCCGACGCGCAAGGCCAGGTAGCGCTCGGCCATGCGCCGCTCCACCTCGTCGAACACGCCACGCTGCACCAGGATGCGCGACGCCGCCGAACATGTCTGGCCGGCGTTCTGGATGCCGGCATTGACGAGGAAAGGCAGCGCTGCGTCCAGGTCGGCATCGTCGAAGACCAGCTGCGGACTCTTGCCGCCCAGCTCCAGCGTCACCGGCACCAGGTTCTTCGCCGCGGCGGTCTGAATCAGCCGCCCCACCGCCACGGAACCGGTGAACGAGACATGGCGAACGCCCGGGTGCGACGACAACGCCGCGCCGGCCTCTTCGCCCAGCCCCGGCACGACGTTCAGCGCGCCGGCCGGCAGCCCGGCGGCTTGCGCGATGCGCGCGAACGCGAGCGCTGTCAGGCAGGCCTCTTCGGCAGGCTTCAACACGCAGGCGTTGCCCATGGCCAGCGCCGCACCGACCGAGCGGCCGATGATCTGCATCGGGTAGTTCCAAGGCACGATGTGGGCGGTGACGCCATGCGGCTCGCGCAGCGTCAGCGCGGTGTAGCCGTTGGCGAACGGGATCGTTTCGCCCGTCACCTTGTCGGCCGCGCCGCCGTAGAACTCCAGGTAGCGCGCCAGCGCCACGGCATCGGCGCGGCCCTGCTTCAAGGGCTTGCCGACATCCAGTGCTTCCAGGCGCGTCAGCTCGTCGGCTTGCTCCAGCACCAATGCGCTCATGCGCATCAGCAGCCGGCCGCGTTCGGTGGCGCTCAACTCGCCCCAGTCGCCATCCAGCGCAGCTTGTGCAGCGGCCACCGCGGCATCGATGTCCCGAGCCGTGCCGCGCGCGATGCGCGCCAGCTCGCTGCCGTCGCTGGGGTTGATCAGCGCCAGCGTCTGCCCGCTGGCTGCGGCGCCCCAATGCCCGCCGATGAGCACCTCGCTGCTGTCGAATTTGATCGAGGCCATCGCGCGTCTCCTGCCCGGCCGCGCCGAGGCTTCGGGCATCATAGGCCGCGATGGTGCTCTTCCTGCTCAAGCGCCTGGCCACCTTGATCGCCACACTCGCGGTGGCCTCGGCGCTGGTCTTCGCGGTGCTCGAACTGCTGCCGGGCAACGCCGCCGAAGTCATCCTCGGCGACACCGCCACGCCCGAATCGATCGCCGCGCTGCAAATCAAGCTGGGCCTGGACCGGCCGGCGCTGGAGCGCTACACCG
>JANNQO010000024.1:0-4920 GCA_031400795.1 Rubrivivax sp.
GGGTCGAAGGCGGACGCGTCATCGAACCAGCCGGCCATCTCGTCTGGCGGCACCAGCCGCATCAGCTCCACGGTGAAGTAGCCAGGGGGTGCGGCGGATGCGTCCACGTTGGATGGCAGCACGATCTCCAGGGCCCCGCCACGGCCTGCATCGTGCAGGTGCACCACAGAGGGCAGCGCAGGAGGGTCGCCACGCACGCCCAGATGCACTGCAAACATCGACGTCGCCGGCCGCAGCGCGGCCAGTTCGGCGCACAGTGCCGGCGGGATGACGCCGGCCGGCTGCAGCAGCCCGTGCGCCGCGATGGCGTCGCCGTTCATCACCACGGCGCGGCATTGCACGCGCCTGCCGTCGGCCAGGCGCAAAGCCTGCACGCCCCTGCCGTCTGGGGCAAGCTCCACGGCGCTGACCGGGGTTGACAGGTGCAAGGTACCGCCATCCAGCGCCAGACTGTCGGCAAGTGCCTGCGAAAGCGCCCCGGACCCGCCCACGGGATAGTGCCCGCCATGCAGGAAGTAGCCGAGCAGCGGCACCATGTCGCGGACGCGCAGCGTCGCGGCGTCATGGGTGACGTAACCCGATAGCGCCAGCAGTTGCACGCGCGCCGCGCCGGTGACGCCATGGTGGGCCAGCAGATCGCCGAAGGGCTCCGTCATCCAGCGAACGGCCAGTGGGTGCTCGCGTGCGAAGGCCTTCAGGCCATCGACGCTGCCCGGAAGCCCTGGCACGCCGCCTCGCTGCTTCGATGTGGAGTACATCGCGTCGATGGTGCGCACGTCGGCCAGCAAGAACCTGAGCGCCGGCGCCATGGTCGGATGGCGCGCCGCCAGCGCATCGGTGAAGGCGTCCCAGCCGCGCGGAGCGTCCCAGCGCTGACCAGCCTGCACGAAGGCGTGGTCCAGGCGGCGCCACTCCAGCGCCGAATCGAGATTCAGCCGGCGCAGGATCTCGCGCACGGTGCCGCCCTCGAACCAGCCGGAGATGTCGTGCACGCCGGCATCGAACCGGAATCGCACCAGCTCGCCGCGGTCGCTGCCGACTCCTTCCCAACAATGGCAGAACCCGCCGGGCTTGTCGTGCTGCTCGAACACGGCCACACGCTGCCCGGCTTGCGCCAGCAACGCCGCCGCGGTCAGGCCGCCGATGCCAGCGCCGACGACCGCGACGTCCAAGTCCAGATCAGCGGCAGCCGGCCCGCGCAGCGGCGAAGGCCAGGGGTTTGGGGTCGGCGTCGTGCAGCCGCCGTTGCAGGGCATGTCCAGACCATCAGCGGGGCAACACTGCCGCGACCAGGCCGCCCAGGGGCATCAACACCCAGCTCCAGACCCGTCCCCCGCCCAGCAGCAGCGCCAAGCCGGAGACAGCGAAGATGCCACCCCAGAGCGCCGAAAGTGCACGGTTGATGCGCGCGAACAAGACATCGTGGGTCATCCCCGGCCAGTCTGGCGCCGAAGCCCATGCCGTCCAGCTTCGGCCCCGCGCGGCCAGGATGATCATCAGCAGGCCGCCGCACAGCCAGGCCCCACCCGCCAACGGCGGTGACGCGATCGTGCCAACCAGGATCAAGGGCGACAACAACACGATGGCGCGCAGCATGGTCCGCATGAAGGAAAGTGAACAGGTATGACACTGTGCGGTCGACGGGCACGTGGCGCCATGGATGCGCGACGACGAGGCCTTGCAGGTCGCGAAGCGTCATGTGGTCGCCGCGAACGGGCGGCCTTCCGCGGCCCGTTCAATGCTTGACAGCCGACAAGAGGCGCAAGGACCACACGGCGAAGATGAGCGAATGCGCGCCATGGCCACATCAGCGAGCCGGGACGACACGCTCCAAAGCCGGTACGACCACGTGGTCTGCGTGAGGAAGGCCTCGAGAGTCCTCTTCGCACGCTGTGTGGCCGCACTCGGGCTGTGCGCCGTGGCAGGGCAAGGGTTCGCGCAAGCCCCGGCCTTCGACGCCGCGCTGCTCGAGCGCATCGACGCCTTCGTAGAAAGCGAACGGCGGGCGTCGGGCATCCCGGGCATCGCGCTGGCGATCGTGCATGCGGGTGGCGCCGCTCATGTGCGCGGCTTCGGTCACGACGGGCGCGGCAAGGCGATCAGCGCCGACACGCCGTTTCCGATTGGCTCGCTGACGAAGTCGTTCACCGCGCTGCTGGTGCGCCAGGCCATCGACTCCGGCCAGCTCGACGCCGACGCGCCTGTGCAGCGCTACCTGCCTTGGTTCCGCGTCGCCGACGCGCAAGCCTCGGCGCGCATCACGCTGCGCCACCTGCTCAACCAGACCAGCGGCTTCTCGCGCGCCGATGGCATTGCACCGCTTGTTGAGTGGAGTAACGCCAGCGTCGAGGAACTGGCACGCGGGCTCGGCGCGGTGTCGCTCAACCGTCCGGTCGGCGAACGCTTCGAGTACAGCAATCTGAACTTCGTGCTGCTCGGCGCGGTGTTGCAAGCCGTGTCGGGCCGCTCGTGGCACGCGCAGGTGCGGGCGCAGGTGTTCCAACCCTTGCAGATGATGCGCAGCTACACCGACCATGATGCCGGCCGGCAAGCGGGCATGACCGCCGTGCACCGCATGTGGTTCGGCCTGCCGTTCGCGCAGCGGGTCGCTCTGCTGCCGGGTTTCGCACCGGCCGGCAGCCTCGTTTCCAGCGCGGGCGACATGTCGCGCTACCTGGCCATGCTGCTGGCCGAAGGCGCTGGCCCGGCCGGCCAGGTCGTCTCGCAGCTGGGGGTGGCACAGCTGTTGGCGCCGGCTGCGCCATTGCGCCGCTTCAAGCTCGGGGCGGCAGACTTCGAGTTCCGCTACGGCGAAGGCTGGTTGGTCGGACCGTTCGGAGCTGCAACGGATGCGCGCTGGCACCAAGGCGCTCTGGCGCCGTTCGAGGCCTGGATGGTGCTGCTGCCGAACACCCAACAAGCCGTGGTGCTGCTGATCAACGCCAACAGCGAATTGCCCTTCAACGGCGTGGATGCCGTGACGAGCCGGCTGCCGCTTGGCGTCGTGAACCTGTTGCGGGGCGAGCCCCCACCGCATGGGGCGAGCCTTCGCGAGGCCTATCTGCCGTTCAACGCGGCATGCGCACTCGTTCTGGTCGTGCTGGTCGCGCTGGCCAGGTGGGTCGGGCGCGCACGCCGCATGGCATGGTCCGTGGTGCTGCTGCTGGTGGCCATCGCGATCGTCGTCGCCCTGCAGGTCATGGGCCTGACCGCCAGGATGCTCTCGGCATTCGCGCCTGACGTCGCGTTGGTCGTGGCGGCCGCACTGGTGCTGCTGTGCCTGCCGGCGGCGCTGCGTGCAGGGGCGTGGATGCGACGGTTCTTCGCGGGCAGCCGAATCGATCCGCCGACATGACGCGCAGGATTGTGTTTGCCGTTCTCGCCACTCTCGCGGTCATGGCGGCTGCGATCCTCGTTGCCGCGCTGGTGATTCGCGCGCGTTTCGAGCGTGATCTCGCGATCGCCGCCGAACGCGCCGCACAAGGCAGCGAGCTGATCGCCACGCGCTGCGGCCCGATCGAAGTGCAGCAGGCGGGCACGGGCATCCCGCTGCTGATGATCCACGGCAGCGGCGGCGGCCATGACCAGGGCATGGCCTGGGCGCGGCCGCTCGTGCAGCAGGGCGTGCGCGTGATCGCGATGTCGCGCTTCGGCTACCTGCGCACGCCGCGCCCCGCCGATGCCTCGCCCGAGGCTCAGGCCGATGCGCATGTCTGCCTGCTCGATGCGTTGGGCATCGGCAAAGCTGCCGTGATGGGCGTCTCCGCCGGCGGCCCGTCGGCGATGCAGACTGCCATCCGCCACCCGGATCGTGTCAGCGCGTTGGTGCTCGTCGTGCCCATCGCCTACAAGCCCGGAACGCTGGCCGACTCCGCGCCGCCGGTGTCTGACGACAAGGATGCGCTGCTGCTGCGCTTACTCCGCTCGGACTTCCTGTTCTGGACCGCGCTGCATGTGGCGCGTGACGCGCTGATCCGCCATGTGCTGGCGACCCCGCCCGAGCAGGTGGCCGCCGCCAGCGATGCAGAACGCGAGCGGGTGAACGATCTGGCCGAACGCATCCTGCCGGTATCCAGCCGCGCTGCGGGGCTGCGCGACGACACGCGGCTGGGCAAAGGCCTCGGCCCCTACGCGCTGGAATCCATCCGCGTGCCTACACTCGTGGTCAGCGCGCGCGACGACGGCTTCGGCACCTACGCCGCGGCGCAGTACACGGCCAGCCGCATCCCGGGCGCGAAGTTTGTCGGCGTCGAGGACGGCGGACACCTGCTCGTCCGGCACAACGCAGCGGTGCAGGCCGAGATCGCCAAGCTGCTCATCGCGGCAGCCAGGCCATGACGATCGCGCCCCGGTCCTCCCGCCCTTCGATGGATGGCAGCGTCTCAAAGCGCCTGGCCGGACTCCGTGGCGCTACTGCGATGGCGAACCGCGCGGGCTTGATGGGATTCTTCGCGCTGACGTTCACGTGGTCATGGTCGCTCTGGCTGCTGTCCGCAGCGGTCCACCCGGCGTCAGGCGCGTTGGTTGTCGTCCTGTCTGTGGCTGCCAGTTTCGGGCCCAGCCTGGCGGCCGCTGTCGTTGTGTTCTTCAGCGCCGGCCCTGGCGAACTTCGCCGCTGGCTGAAGCGATGTCTGCGATGGAGAGTTGGGTGGCGATGGCAGACGCGCTTCGGATGGCGCGTCGCCAGCCTCCTGATGGGTGCCCTGTGGGGCTTCTGGCACTTGCCGTTGTCTTTCCTGGTGGGCACGTCCCAGAGTCAGACCCCTGCGGTTGTCTTCTTGGCGATGATCGTCGCGCTGTCGGTCCTGTTTGCCTGGTTGTTCAATCGAACGGGGCACAGCGTGGTGCCAGCGCTGGTGCTGCATACGGCCTTCAATGCATGGGCATTTCTCATCCCGACACTGCCATCCGACAAGGCGC
>JANNQO010000025.1:0-10869 GCA_031400795.1 Rubrivivax sp.
TCGCGCCTGACATGGGCGCCCATTTCCAGGTTCTCGCGCACCGACATGTCGGGGAACACCTGGCGGCCTTCGGGGCACATCGTCAGGCCCAGGCGCACGATGGCATGGCCGGGCAGACCGTCGATGCGCCGGCCTTCGAACCCGATGCTGCCGCCGCGCACCTCGACCAGGCCGCAGATGCACTTCAGCGTCGTGCTCTTGCCGGCACCATTGGCGCCCACCAGTGCCACGCACTCACCTGCGGCGACATCGAAGCTCACGCCATGCAGCACATCGGCCTTGCCATAGCCGGCTCGCAAGTCGCGTACTTTGAGCATTCAGTGCGCTCCGCCCAGGTAGGCGTCGATGACGACAGGGTCGCGCTGAATGTCGGCCGGGCTGCCCTCGGCAATCTTCTGACCGAAGTTGAGCACCACGATGCGCGAGCAGACCTCCATGATCAAGCCCATGTGGTGTTCGATCACCAGCACCGCGATGCCACGCTCGCAAATGCGCTTAATCACCCCGGCCAGGTCTTTGCGCTCCTTGGCCACCATGCCCGCCGCGGGCTCGTCGAGCAGCAGCAGGCGGGGTTCGGTCGCCAGCGCCGTGGCGATCATCAGCAGCCGTTGTTGCGCCGAGGAAATTGCCGATGCCGGTTGATCGGCCACCGCCGAGAGCCCGACGAAGGCCAGGATCTCTTTCACCTTGGCACGTTGTGCGCTCTCTTCGCGGCGCGCCGAGGCCAGGCGAAACACGGAGCCCGAAGCACTGGACTGATAGCGAACGTGACACGCCGTCAGGACCTGCTCGCGCACGCTGAACTCGGGCAAGACGCTGGTCGTCTGAAACGTTCGTGCCAAGCCAAGCGGCACGCGCTCACTCACGGAGAGCCTGGCAACGCTGGCACCGGCAAAACGGATCTCGCCGTGCGATGGCGGCAGCGTGCCCGAGATCAGGTTGACCGACGTCGACTTGCCCGAGCCGTTCGGGCCGATGAGCCCGACGACCTCGGCCGCGCCAATCGAGAACGAAAGGTCCCTGACGGCCTGCACGCCGCCGAACTGCTTGCCCAAGCCGTTCAGCACGAGCAGGGGTTCAGCCATGACGCAGAGCCTTGTCAATTCGGAACCCGGTTGGACGCACCGAAACCCCTTGTGAATGTCATGAGCGGCAGCTTTTGCTGCATCGGCCGACCAATATTAGACCGGTCGTCTAGAAAACGTTGAAGGAAAACCCGGGGAGCCAGGTCAGAGGGGCTACCTGCGCGGGCGGGCCGCCGGCGCGCCGCGTGCCAGCATGGCGAAGAACAAGTCAGCGAACTGGTCCAGCGGCTCGGCGTTGCGGGTCAACTTGGCGCGCAATACCGCGCCCTCCCAACCGATCCAGAAAAACCGCGAGATGGCTGCGGTGTCGCTGCCGGGCACCAATTCCTCCGCCTCGATGGCTCGATCCAGGCATGCGGTCACGCGCCGTTCCCAGGCCAGGAGCACCGCTTCCAACTGTTCGCGAAACGAGTCATCCAGGCTGGCCAGCTCCTGCCCCAGGTTGCCGATCAGACAGCCGCGCCGATAGCCGTACTTCAGCATGCCCCGCTTGGCATCTTCGACAAAAGCGCGCAAGCGCGACAAGGGGGACAGCGACTCGTCGTCAAAGATCCGGCTCATCTTGCGCGCGTAGAACTCGACGTAGTTCTGGATCACCGCCTCGCCGAACTCGTGCTTGTTGGCGAAGAAGTGATAGAAGGAACCCTTCGGCACGCCGACGCGTTTGAGCACTTCGTCGATGCCGGTGACCTGGAAACCGCGCTCGGTCAGCAGTTCGGTTCCGCACCAGACCAGCGCACTCTTGGTATCGCCGCGACCTGTCGCACGCTCGCTGCGGCCGCGCACGCGCGGGGCCGTTGGCTCCACCTTGGGGTGTTCTGCGCTGGCGTTGGCCGGGCGTTCGAGTCCGCGGTTCATGGGCTTGAGACTAGACCGGTCGGCTCGGGAAGTCAAATCACCTTGGCCGCCTTGGCAGGCGTCGTGCGTTCGCTCGTCCCCACGCGGCCGGGGCTGGGCTCGAGCTTGAGCGAACAATGCAGGGCCTGGACGCGAGAGAGCGCCGAAGTCGGCGCGCGGCCTCGAGCTTCGCCATGGGCCAGGAGAACCCGATGTCATCTGCTGCGCTGACCATCCACATGAACGAGCGCGACAACGTCGCGATCGTGGCCAACGACGGGGGCCTGGCCGCAGGCACGGCGCTGGCGTCGGGTCTGGTGCTGGTGGACCGCGTGCCGCAAGGCCACAAGGTGGCGCTGGCCGACATCGCCGCGAATGCGCCCGTGCTGCGCTACGGCATCGCCATCGGCCATGCGTTGCAGGACATTCCTGCCGGCAGCTGGGTGCACGAACGGCTGCTGAAGACGCCGGATGCGCGCTCGCTCGAAGGCCTTCCCATCGCGACGATCAAGCCCGAACCGCCGCCGCCCCTGGAGGGCCACACCTTCGAGGGCTACCGCAATGCCGACGGCTCGGTCGGCACGCGCAACATCCTGGCCATCACGCAGACGGTGCAATGCGTGGCCGGTGTCACCGATGTCGCGGTGCGGCGCATCAAGGCCGAGTTGCTGCCGAGATTCCCGAATGTGGATGACGTGGTGGCCCTGGAGCATGGCTACGGCTGCGGTGTGGCCATCGACGCACCGGATGCGGTGATCCCGATCCGCACGCTGCGCAACATCAGCCTGAATCCGAACTTCGGCGGCGAAGTGATGGTCGTCAGCCTGGGCTGCGAGAAGCTGCAGCCCGAACGGCTGCTGCCGCCCGGCTCTTTCACGATCGATGTGGCCGCCAGCGCCGACAGCGCACTGGACGTGGTTTGCCTGCAGGACGACGCCCACGTCGGCTTCATGTCGATGGTCGATTCGATCATGCGCCGGGCCGAAGAACACCTGGAGCGCCTGAACGCGCGCCGGCGCGAGACCGTGCCGGCCAGCGAACTGGTGGTCGGTGTGCAATGCGGCGGCAGCGACGCCTTCTCGGGCGTCACGGCCAACCCGGCGGTCGGCTTCTGCACCGATCTGCTGGTGCGCGCCGGCGCGTGCGTGATGTTCTCGGAGGTGACCGAGGTGCGCGACGGCATCGACCAGCTCACGTCGCGCGCCACCACGCCCGCGGTGGCCGAGGCGATGATCCGTGAGATGGCCTGGTACGACGCCTACCTGAAGCGCGGCAGCGCCGAGCGCAGCGCCAACACGACCCCGGGCAACAGACAAGGCGGCCTGTCGAACATCGTCGAGAAGGCGATGGGCTCGATCGTCAAGTCGGGCTCGTCACCGATCGGCAACGTGCTCGGGCCCGGCGAGAAGCTGAAGACCAAGGGACTCACCTACGCGGCCACACCGGCCAGCGACTTCATCTGCGGCACGCTGCAGCTCGCTGCCGGCATGAACCTGCATGTCTTCACCACCGGACGCGGCACGCCCTACGGCCTGGCCGCGGTGCCGGTGATCAAGGTCGCCACGCGCAGCGATCTGGCGCGGCGCTGGCACGATTTGATGGATGTCAACGCGGGCACGATTGCCGATGGCACGGCCAGCATCGAAGACGTCGGCTGGGAGCTGTTTCGCCTGATGCTCGACGTGGCCAGCGGCCGCAAGAAGACCTGGGCCGAGCAGTGGAAGCTGCACAACGCGCTGGTGCTGTTCAATCCGGCACCGGTCACTTGAGAAGAGCTTCCGAGCGATCGAGGACTTGCCATGACCCTGCCAGCGCACCAACTCTCGATGACCGTGCTGATGACGCCGGACATGGCCAACTTCGCCGGCAACGTGCATGGCGGCACGATCCTGAAGTTCCTCGACCAGGTGGCTTACGCCTGCGCCAGCCGCTACGCCGGGCGCTACGTGGTCACGCTGTCGGTCGACCAGGTGATTTTTCGCCAGCCCATCCACGTCGGTGAACTCGTGACCTTCCTGGCGTGCATCAACCACACCGGCACGTCGTCGATGGAGGTTGGCATCAAGGTGGTGGCCGAGAACATCCGCACGCAGGTGGTGCGGCACGCCAACAGCTGCTTCTTCACGATGGTGGCGGTGGACGACCAGCGCAAGCCGGTGGCCGTGCCGCCGCTGATGCTGAGTACCCCCGACGAGCAACGCCGGCATGCCGCGGCCGACGTGCGGCGGCAGTTGCGCCAGGAGTTCTCGAAGCGCTTCGAGGCGCTGCGCTCGGCGGCACCCGGCGCGCGGGCCGGCTGAACTCGGACCTGCCCGACGCCGGACGCCGTTCAACCCGCTGCCGGTGACCTGAGGCTTCCCACCATCTCGTGCCGGTTGGCCGCCGCGAACAGGTCTGCAGCGAAGCCGGGGTCGGATTTCAGGTGACGGTAGGCGAACTCGCGAACCTCGGCAGCTGCCACGGCGCGCTCGTCTTGCGGGCGGCCCTTGGCCAGGAACTGCACCGCGTCACGCAGCTGGCTGGCCAGTTGAGGCTCGCGTGGCTCGCAGCGGGTGGCGATGCCGGCCAGCTGGCGCCCGGCACGGCGCCGCCCCTGCTCTTCGAGCGCTGACCACAGCGCGCTGCCGGTCCGCAGCAGCCAGGACGCAGCGAGGCCAGCCCAGATCGCGCCCCGCGGCGGCTGCACTGCGCGTGGCACCAAAAACATCTCGCGTTGATTCGACAACATGGTCTGTTCCCTTCTGTGACGAGGCAAATGGCCTTGCAAATCCATATTAGGGTAAATACTAGTTCTCAACCCGTTTCGAGCCGGAATGCGGGCATCACGCTGCGGAATACCAACAGGCGTGAGATTCGCCGACACGCAAGAGCTGTCAGCAGCTGACCTGGTCGGCAGCCGATCGCGGCATGCACCGTCTCGACACCGATCGATCGGCTGTGTCGCGGCTTACTTGTCGCAACCAAGGTGCTGCCGGCGCGGGCGGCGGCCGGCCTACCTTGCGACGGCGCGCCTGCTGCCGGCCGCGAAGGGCGGTCGCAGCAGCGCGCACAACCCGGAGATTTCCTCATGCACACCAGAGCCATCGTTCATTCCTGCCTGACGGGCTTGGTCGCCTCGTTGGGCATGCTCAGCGCGGCGAGCGCGCCCACCACCGAGGAGTGGAGCGGCGCAGTGCGCGACCCCGGGCCGCGCACCGGCATTGCCGGCGCCGGCGCGCCCTTGCCGGGACTCACGCCCGCCGAACTGGCGGCCTTCCTGGTCGGCAAGGAAGACTTCTCCGAAGAAGAAGGCGTTGCCGACGGCCTCGGGCCGACGATGAATCTGGACGGTTGCGCGGGCTGCCACATGCAGCCTGCCGCCCCTTGTGCCCCCCACGGGCCGCCCCTACAACCCGGTGGTCACGCTGAACGGCTGGACGCTGCCCTGGCGCATGAACAACGGCGTCAAGGAATTCCACCTGGTGGCCGAGCCGGTGGTGCGTGAAAACGACCGAGGGCTTCAAGGCCCACTTGTGGGGCTACAACGGCAGAGCCCGGGGCCGACGATCGAGGTGGTGGAAGGCGACCGTGTGCGCCTGTTCGTCACCAACAAACTCGGCGAGCTGACCAGCATCCACTGGCACGGGCAGCGCCTGCCGAACGGCATGGACGGCGTGACCGGCCTCACCCAGCCGGGCATCGCGCCGGGCAAGACCTTCGTCTACGAGTTCGTCGCGCGGCGGCCTGGCACCTTCATGTACCACCCGCATGCCGACGAGATGGTGCAGATGGCGATGGGCATGATGGGTTTCTGGGTCACGCATCCGAAAACGAAACATCCGCTGATCGACGAGGTCGACCGCGACTTCTGCTTCCTGCTCAACGCCTACGACATCGAGCCCGGCAGCGCGACGCCGAAGATCATGACCATGCTCGACTTCAACCTGTGGAGCTGGAACAGCCGCATCTTCCCGGGCATCGATCCGCTGGTGGTGAGGAAGAACGACAAGGTGCGCATCCGCATCGGCAACCTGACGATGACGAACCACCCGATCCACCTGCACGGCCACGAGTTCCTGATCACCGGCACCGACGGCGGGCCGACGCCGAAGAGCGCGCGCCAGCCAGAGATCACCGCCCGCGCCGCTCGACCACCAAGACCGCAATCAGAGCCTCGCCACGGACACTGCGGTCCATCATACGGACGGCCCCAGCCCGGTCTGGTCCATCCACCAACGATCCGAAATGCACCATGCAGACACCTACCGCGCGCTCAGTCGATGCACGCCGCCGCTTGCTTGCGGCCGGCGCGAGCTTCCCCGCTCTGGCGTGGATGGGTGCACTGCACGCGCAAGCGAACCCGCCGGTGCTCATCGGCTGGCTGAACGTCAACCTCGGCACCCCGGACTTCGGGCTCAACGCTTTCATCGAAGGCATGGCCGCGCTGGGCTGGAAGCTCGGCACCCACTATGTGCTCGAGCAACGCTTTGCGGAGGGACATCCAGAGCGGCTGCCGGCGCTGGCGCAGGAACTCGCCGCGAAGAAGCCCGCCCTTATCGTGGCGCAGCCTTCTTCGTCGGTGAGGGCCGCGGCCGCGGCGGCGCCGACGACACCCATCGTCATCGCCAACGGGGACCCCTTGGCGACGGGCTTGATGACGAGCCTGGCCAGGCCGGGCGGCCTGATCACCGGAGTCAGCAATCAATCGAACGCTGCGAGTCTGAAGGTGGTCGAGTTGCTCGTGGCGTCTAGCCCCAAGCTGCAGCGTGTCGGGTTTCTGGTTGACTCGTCGGTTCCCAGTCGCGGCGCCGGGTCGATCGAAGCGGCCCGTCGCGCGGCCGAGCACGCTCGCGTCGAGGCCGTCATCGCCGACATGGCCAAGCCCGATGAGATCGAACCAGCGATGGCACGCTTGGTGAACGGCAAAGCGCAGGCACTGGTGCTCATGGCCTCCGCGTGGTTCTTTTCCCACTTCCCGAAGATCATCCCGATGGCGCTGGCGCAGCGCTGGCCGGTCGCCGGTAATCTGCACGCGATCCCGGCGCAGGGCGGCCTGCTCAGCTTTGGCGCCGACACCATCGCGCTGGCTCGCCGCTCGGCCTACTACGTCGATCGCATCCTCAAAGGTGCGAAGCCCGGCGACCTGCCGATCGAGCAGCCGACCACCTTCAAGCTCGTCGTCAACCTGAAGACCGCCAAGGCGCTGGGGATCACGATTCCGCCAGCGATGTTGCTTCGCGTGACGGAGGTGATCGAATGATCGAGAACAACGGCCTTCGTTCAGTCAATGCACGCCGCAGATGGTTCGCGGCCGGCGTGGGATTGCCCGCATGGGCATGGATGGGCGGATTGCGCGCGCAGGCGAATCCGCCGGTGGTGATCGGCTGGCTCGGCACCGGCAGCCGCGAAGGAAGCCTCCATAATGCCCGCGGGGCCGCTTGGCTCCTTTCCCCGGCGAGCGTGCATCAATGACCGGAGCCGCGAACTGGTTTGGCAGGAACCTGCGCAGTTGCATCGCGCGGGGCGTGCTCGCGGCTGTGCTGGCCTCGCCGCTGGTGCCGGCGCGGGCGGTCATCTACGCCAGCACCTTCGATCCGCTCGACTTCTTCGGCACCGCGACGTTCGATGTAGACGCGGCCTGCCTCACGTCGGACGGCTTCAAGCTGAACGACGGCATGCCCTGCGCCGTCGAGTGGCTTGACGCTTCGGTGACGTTGGTCGCTCTTCCCGGTGGGGAAACGCTCACGTACACGTATGCCGCTTTCCTGCCGAGCGCCAGCGCCGTGGTCGGGATCGACGTGCTGCTGGGCGACCTCGCCGGCGTCTTCTCGATGCTGATCGGTCCTGTCGTGATCGCTGGCGAACCGATCGCCGAGTTCAACGGCTCGTTCTCGTTGATGTTCAGCGGTGATCTCGTGTCGCTGTTCAAGGACGGGAAGCCGGTCGGCACGGCCGCGGCGGCGTTCTTCCGCGTTCCCGGGCCGGGTGGGCTCGCATCGACGCTCGCCGCGCTTTGCGCCCTGGGTGCCGTCCGGCTCGCTCGCGGGCGCCGTGCGCGAAGCCTCGGGCTCTGACCCGCGTCACCGCGGTGGCGCCGCTTCGGCTGGCGTCGCCGCCGCGGTGTCGGGCGGCATCGCGGATGCCGCTGCGCCGAGCGCCTGGCGGACCCCGTCTTCGAGCCTCGCGTCGCGGCCTTGCAGCGATACCGCGGCGAAGTCGGCGTCGCCGAGCGCGCGCCGAGCCAGCGCCAGCGAGCCGCGCAGCCGGCGCTCCGCGCGCGGCATGCGCGTCAGCGTCAGCCGCTCGCGCGCCGCTGCGGCCGTCGCGTACAGGCGCACGGCGTGCCTCGTGTCTCCCGACAACTGCGCCAGCGCAGCGAAGTCCTCGAGGCAGCCGATCATCTCCGGCTTCATGTCGAACGTGCGAAACGCGCGCATCGCGCCCTCGAGCGCGCGCTGAGCCGGCGCCGCATGGCCGGCGGCGATGTCCGTCCGCGCCACGCACCACAGCGAGATCGCCTCGTCGCGCTTGTCCCCGGCGTGCCGGCAAGCCTCGAACGACGACGCGAAGCGCTCCCGTGCGGCGGCGACGTCGCCACTGTCGAGCGCGAGCTCGCCCAGCATGCGTTCGCACTCGCTGCGGATCTCGGCATGGTCGATCTCGCGCGCGATGGCCAGACAAGCCTCGAAACGATCGTGCGCGAGGCCGTCGTCATCGACGTGCATCGCGATCTGGCCGAGGTGCAGCAGGCCGATTGCCTCGCCGATCCTGTCGCCCAGCGCGCGAAAGATCGCCAGCGCTTCTTCCTCGCCTTCGCGCGCGCTCGAGGCCTCGCCTTCCTGGAGCCGGACCAGGGCCAACGTGGACAGCGTCGCGGCGAGGTCGACGCGGTTGCCGATGACGCGGCGCAAGGCCAGACACGTCTGCAGCAGGTGTGCGGCCTCGGCGCGCTCGCCCTGGTCCGCCGCGAGCCCGGCGGCGACATACAGCGCATGGGCATAGGCGACATCGGCGCCTCGCACGGCGGGCAGCTCGAGTGCTCTGTGGATGGTCCGGCGTCCTTCGCCTACGTAACCGCGCAGCAGGCGGAACTTCAGCAGCGCGACCTCGAACTTCACCGCGACGACCGGGTCGGCGCCGCCTGCGAGCGCGAATCCGATCGCAGCGCGCATGTTGTCGAGCTCGCTCTCGACGCGTTCGGTCCATTCGCCCTGCCGGGCGCCCTTGGATCCTTCGTTCGCCGCCTTGGCGACCGCGAGGAAGTGGTCGCAGTGGCGCCGCGCGATCACGTCGGCCTCGCCGCGTGCATCGAGTTTGTCCCGCGCGTACTCGCGCATCGTCTCGAGCATGCGGTAGCGCGTGTGATCACCCGACTGCTCGGCCAGGACGAGCGACTTGTCCGCCAGCGAGGCCAGCAGGTCGACGATGCGATCGGCAGCCAGTGGCGTGTCGCTGCAGACCTGCTCGGCTGCAGCGAGATCGAAGCCGCCGGCGAACACGCTCAGGCGCTCGCACAGCACGCGCTCGTCGGGGCGCAGCAGCTCGTACGACCAATCCAGCAAGGCGCGCAGCGTCTGCTGGCGCTCGATCAGCACGCGGCCGCCGCCGGTCAGCAGGTGGAAGCGATCGCGCAGCCGCTCGTTGATCTCGGCGATCGACAGCGTGCGCATGCGCGCCGCGGCCAGTTCGAGCGCAAGCGGGATGCCCTCCAGCCGTGCGCACAGCTCGGCGAGCAGCACGGCGTCACGCGCTCCGGGCACGAACGATGGCTTGTGCAGCCGCGTTCGATCGACGAACAGCCGCACGGCGTCGCTCGGCTCGGCGATGTCGGCACCGGCCGCGGGTTCCACGCCCATCGGCAGCAGCCAGTAGAGCTGCTCGCCGGGGACGCGCAGCGGCTCGCGGCTCGTCGCGACAATACGCAGGGCGGGCGCCTGGCGTAGCAGCGCGCCGCAGAGGGTGGCGCAGGCGCCGATCAGGTGCTCGCAGTTGTCGAGGACGACCAGCAGGCCGCGCGAGCGCAGGTGCGCGCACAGCGTGTCCATCACTGTGCGGCCGGCCTCCTCGGCAACGCCCAATGTCTGCGCGACCTGGTGCGTGACCAGTGACGGGTCGCGCAGCGGCGCAAGGTCGACGAACCATGCCCCGTCCGGACAGTCCTGCGGCGTGTCGGCGGCCAGCTGCAGCGACAGGCGCGTCTTGCCGATGCCGCCCATGCCGACCAGCGTGAGCAGCCGCGCTGTTCCCAGCAGCCGTCGAGCCTCGCCGATCTCGCGCTCGCGCCCGATGAAGGACGTGAGCTGCAGCGGCAGCCGGCCGGGCGGCGATGGCGCGCCGTGCACCGCGACACACTGCGCTTGCAGCGTGAAGCGATAGCCGCGCCCGGGAACCGTATCGATCGTTTCGGCGCCGAGCAGCCGGCGCAACGCCGAGACCTGTTGCTGCAGGTTGTTGTCCTCGACGACCAGCTTCGGCCAGACGCGCTGGTACAGCTCTTCCTTCGTGACGAGATGGTTCGCGTGTTCGACCAGTGCCAGCAGTACGTCGAACGCGCGCGGAGCCAGCGCCGCCGGCTCGCCTCCGACCAGCAACCGACGTTCGCCGGGCTGCAGCTCGCACTGGGCGAATCGGTAGACATAGGAGCCAGCTTGCTCGGGCATGCGGATGGCGCGGAAGGTCGGCCGTCTCGAGGCAGTGTAGCGCCCGGGGCGTGGCCCACCGCTGCGCAACGGTCGCCGCTGCCTCAGCGCAAATTCAGGGGGAACTCAGGCGGTGCTAAGGACGGCCGGACGGGCGGTGCGCAGACTGGCCCTCGAGATTCAACCTCGAATCGGAGGACAGCATGAGCACCTTGCCAGCGTCGGGCCTGTCGTCCCGGCTCGTGCCGATCCTCTGCGGCGTGGCGGCACTGCTGCACCCGAGCGCACCGGCGCTGGCCGGCAACGGCGATCCGGACATCGCGACCTGC
>JANNQO010000026.1:0-2966 GCA_031400795.1 Rubrivivax sp.
GCAGGCCCTGTAACTATGCAAAGCGCCGCGACCTCGACCACCGCTGTCGACATAGTGAACAGCGGTGCCGGGCGCCGCGGATCTACGCATAGTTGAGGTCTATGCATAGGGGTCGCTATGGATAGCTTTGCATAGCGACCCACAGCCGTCCAAAGGCCCTCCGAGATCGCTGAAGCGAAGCCGACGCTCACGCTGCCGACACATGGAACTATCGCGCCACCGTTCAGAAGGTTTGGTCATCCAGAGAGTGACTACCGGAACCACGGTAAAGATGATGCGCAACGGCATCACGCCGAAACGTGCTCAGGAGACGAATCACCAATGTGGGACTGAATTCCAGCCCAGTTCGCGCCCTCCACGATGTGCCGCAGCGAGACAATCGGGGAGATTCGATTGAAAGAGCCCGCCCGATGCTGACCGCACCGATGCCATTGGACGAACCGGAGCGCTTGCGGGCGCTCGAACGGCTCGACGTCCTCGACTCCGCGCCCGAGCGCGAGTTCGATGCCCTGGTGGCAACCGCTGCCTTGGTGTGCGGCGTCCCGATCTCGCTGGTCAGCCTGATCGACCACGACCGGCAATGGTTCAAGGCCAATGTGGGCCTGCCCGGGGTCACCGAGACACCCCGTGACGTCGCGTTCTGCGCTCACGCGATCCTGGACGACGGCATCTTTGAAGTGCCCGATGCCCTGGACGACCCTCGCTTTGCCGACAACCCGCTGGTGGCCACGGCGCCTGACATCCGTTTCTATGCCGGCGCCACGCTGCGCTTGAGCGACGGCGCCCACGTTGGCACGCTGTGCGTGATCGACCGTGTGCCCCGCCGTCTGAGCGAGAAGCAGCGCGAGGCGCTGCGCCTGCTGTCGATCGCCGCTGTCCAGGCGCTGGAATCACGTCGCATGGCACGGGCTTTCGCGGCCAGTGAAACCCGTTTTCGCACGCTCAGCGAGGCGTCACCGTTCGGTGTGTTCGCCACCGATGCGGCCGGCGCCTGCACGTACACCAACGCGCGCTGGCAAGCCATCTACGGCTTGAGTGAGGCCGAAGCCCAGGGCGAAGGCTGGAGCCACACGCTGCACCCCGACGACAAGGCCGCTGTCTTCGCCCAATGGCAGCACTCAGCGGAGCTGAAGCAAGCATTCGACATGGAGTTCCGGGTCCGCCGCCACGATGGCACGGTGCGCCATGTGCGCTCTGTTGCTCGCGCCTTGCTGGATGGCGATGACGAGGTCACCGGTTACGTGGGTTCGGTGGAGGACACCACCGAGCGCTTGCAGTCGCGCCGTGCACTTGACGAAGAACGCGTGCGCCTGGCAGCGATCATTCAGGGCACCGGCGCGGGCACCTGGGAATGGAACGTTCAGACCGGCGAGACGCGCTTCAATGACCGCTGGGCCGAGATTGTCGGGGCCACCCTGGACGAGCTTTCCCCCACCACCATCCAGACCTGGGCCGATCTGGCCCATCCCGAGGACATGGCGCGGTCCAGTGCGCTGCTTCAGTCCCACTTTACGGGCGAGACCGCGGCCTACGAATGCGAGGCGCGCATGCGCCACCGCGATGGCCACTGGGTCTGGGTGCTCGACCGCGGCAAGGTGCTGACGCGAACCGCAGACGACCAGCCCGAATGGATGTTCGGCACCCACCTGGACATCACGGCGCGCAAGGCGCAGGAAGACCGGTCGCGCAAGAGCGAGGAATTGCTGAACCGCACCGGCGCCTTGGCACAGGTCGGCGGCTGGGAGGTCCACATTGCCAGCGGCAGCGTTCACTGGTCCGAGCAGACCTGCCGCATCCATGGCGTGGAGCCTGGATACCAGCCCCAGCTGGCAGAGGCAATCGATTTCTATGCCCCGGAAGCGCGCCCCCTCATCGAAGCGGCCGTGGCACAGGCCATGGCCGACGGCAAAGACTGGGACTTGGAACTGCCCTTCATCCAGAAGGGCGGTCATCGGATATGGGTGCGTGCGGTGGGCCAAGCAGAGTTCGAGGGCGGGCAGCCGGTGCGGCTGTTCGGCGCCTTCCAGGACATCACCCAACGCGTGAAAGCCCGTCAGGCCCTCGAGGCCGCTCAACAACGCATCACCCTGGCGACGCAAAGCGGCGGCATCGGCATCTGGGAGCGCGACTTGCAGACCGGCGAGCGCCGCTGGGATACACGCACGTATCAACTGTTCGGGTTGCCGGCCGACTGCGACGACGACCCGTTGCAGACATGGGCCCGCCATATCCACCCCGACGACCTGGCGGCGGTGGAGCAAGGCATGAGCGACGCCATCTCCCACGGCAGCAAAGTGGAGGTCGATTTCCGCGTGGTCTGGCCGGATGGCAGTCTCCATCATCTGCACAGCGCTGGACAGGTGGTGGCCAACAGTCAGGGCCAGCCGACGAAGCTGATCGGCGTCGATTGGGACGTGACGCCGCTGCGTGAACTGAACGAGCGCCTGGCCGAACAGCACGAACTGCTGCGCGTGACCCTGCACTCGATCGGCGACGCCGTGATTACCACCGACGCGCAAAGCCACGTGACCTGGTTGAACCCGGCAGCCGAGCGCATGACCGGGTGGTTGTCCAGCGAAGCACTCGGGCGGCCATTGACCCATGTCTTTCACATCGTCAACGAAGAGACCCGCCAGCCCACCGAGAACCCTGTGGCCATCTGCCTGGCACAGGGCAAGATCGTGGGCCTGGCCAGCCACACGGTGCTCATTTCGCGCAACGGCGACGAATTCGGCATCGAGGATTCCGCCGCACCGATTCGCAACCCCAGTGGCGAGGTGCTTGGCGTCGTGCTGGTCTTTCACGACGTGACCGAACAGCGGCGACTGTCCGGCGAGATGAGCTACCGCGCCACGCACGACGCCCTCACGGGCCTGGTCAACCGGGCCGAGTTCGAGACCCGGCTGCGCCGCACCCTGGACAAGGCACACGAGGACCGCAGCGAGCACGCCCTGCTGTACATCGAC
>JANNQO010000027.1:0-9575 GCA_031400795.1 Rubrivivax sp.
AGCACCACATCCTGGAAGCCGAAGCGGTATTCGTTGCGCGGGCCGCGCGTCGGCGTCACGAAGCCGGCCGCGACGAGCCCGAGCACCGCGCTGCGCGGCAGGCCGAGCATCTCTTCGATGTGGCGCAGCGTGTAGGGTGCCGGCGGCGCTGCATTCGGCGCTGCAGGCGCCGGCGCACTCACTTCCTGGCTCGGGCGCGCGCGGGAACTTCGGCGGCGACGGCAGGCTCTTCCACCGCGGCGGCACGCTTGGCGGGCTTGCGCTCCTTCAGCGCGACGACGGGCACCACCTCAGGTGCTCCGGCCGCAGTCTTGGCAGCTCCTCTTGCCGGCGCTGCCTTCGCGCTGCGCTGCTCCAGGCTCGCACGCAGCGCCTCCATCAGGTCGATCACCTGGCCGCTGGCCGGTGCCTCGCTGGCTTCGACGGCGACGATCTGCTGGCCGGAGATCTTCTGGTCGATGGCGGCCAGCACGCGTTCTTTCTCGGTGTCTTTGAACGCGTCCGGGTCATACGCATCCTGCGCGTTCTGGTCGATCAGTTGCGCCGCCAGCGCGAGTTCGCCCTGCGAGACCTCGATGCGTTCGATGTCCAGGTCTTTCAGTGATCGCACTTCGGCCGCATACAGCAACTGCTGAAGGATCAACCCGTCTTCGGCCGGACGAATCTGCACCACGTGCTGCTTGCCCTTGGTGGCCCATTGCGCCAGCGCGCAGCGGCCGCTTTCGCGCATCGCCTCGGCGAGCAGCGCATAAGGTTTGCCGCCACGCTTGTCGGGCGCCAGCAGGTAGGCCTTGTCGTAGTAGATCGGGTCCACCGAGGACTGCGGCACGAAGGCGACGATCTCCACCATGTGCGTCGGCGAGGTCTCCAGCGCCTTCAGCTCCTCGGGCGTGAAGATCACGTAGCGGTCCTTCTCGAACTCGTAGCCCTTCACCATGTCAGCGCGCTCGACGAGCTTGCCGTCGCGCTCGGAGACGTACTGCTGCTTGAGCCGCGCACCGTCTTTGGCGAGCAGGTTGAACTTCACCGACGAAGCGGTCTCGGTGGCCGAGTACAGCTTCACGGGAATGCTCACCAAGCCGAAGCTCAAGGTGAGCGAAGCGATCGAACGTGCTGCCATGGAAGACCTCGCGCCCGTCTTGCGGGGTTAGCCGGGAGGGCGAGCATAAGCGCTTGTTTCTGCGCGGAAAAGCGCTTCTGTTGCGCTGGTGCCGCAAGCACTTCAACGCACCAGCGCGAGCCGCTTGCGCGCTGCCGTGAGCGTCTGTCGGATCCTCCAGTAGTCGCGCCACGGGTCTTCGCGCTGGAACGACAGGTGCTCGCGCGCGGTGGCCACGTTCCATTGCGCGCCACTCTTCAGCGCGGTCAGTTCGTCCCAAGAGAGCGGCATCGACACGCCGAGCCCGGGCCGCGCGCGCACCGAAAACGCTGCCGCCGTGGTCGCGTCATGGCCATTGCGCAGGTAGTCGACGAAGATCCGGCCGACGCGGTTCTTCGGTCCGCTCACGGCGACGAAGCGCTGCGGAATGATCCGCGCCACGTGCTGCACGACCGCTTGCGACAAGTCCTTCACCGCGTCCCAGCCGTCGCGCGGCATGAGCGGCACCACCACATGCAGGCCCTTGCCGCCGCTGGTCTTCAACCAGCATTGCAGTTCCAGGTCCCCGAGCAGCGAGCGCACCAGCAGCGCCGCTTCCTGCACCTGCTTCCACGGCACGCCGTCGCCGGGGTCGAGATCGAAGACCATGCGGTCGGGCTTGTCGATCTTCTTCACGGTGGCGTTCCAGGTGTGGAACTCGATCACGTTCAGCTGCGCCGCTTGCGCAATGGCGTGCGCCGTGGGCACTTCGAGCAGCGCCTCGTGGCCGGGCCAGAGTTTCGCGTCGAGTTGCTTCAGGCCGGGGATGCTCAGCTTGTCATCGTGCTTCTGGAAGAAGAGCTGGCCGGTGATGCCATCGGGCCCACGCACCAGCGAACAGGGCCGCCCGGCCAGGTGCGGCAGCATCCACTCGGCCACGCTTTCGTAGTAGCGCACCACGTCGAGCTTGGTCAGGCCCGTGCTCGGATCGATCACCCGTTCTGGGTGCGTCACCTTTGTGGCCTGGCTGGCGCGCAGCGGCACCACGCCGGCGGGCGTGGCGGCGGTTTCACGCCGCACTTCCTTTGGCGGCTTGTCGTCGCGCAGACCGAGAAAGCTGGCGTGGCGGATCTGGCCGTCGGGCGTCCAGTCGGCAAAGCTCACTTCGACCACCACGCTCGGTTTCACCCAGCGGATGGCGTCGACCTCGCGCTTCGTCCAGCGGCCGGGCTTGGGCAGCTCAGCCAGCGCTGCGGGCGGTTTTTTCGTCTCGAGCCTGCACAGCATCGACTTCAGCTCAGCAGCGGTGTGTGCGTTCCAGCCCGTGCCGACGCCACCCACCGAGACGAGCTTACCCGCGTCGAAAACGCCGACCAGCAAGCTGCCGACCTCAGCAGAGGACACGTCACCGCCACGATCGACAAAGCCCAGCACGACGAATTCCTGGCGCTGCCGGCACTTCAGCTTCAGCCAGGTCTCGGTGCGCGCCGAGACGTACGGCGCGTCCGTGCGCTTGGCGATCACGCCTTCGAGGCCGAGCTTCTGCGCCGATTGCAGGATGGTCGGCGCATCGGCCTCGAAGTCGCCGCTGAAGCGGATGCGTTCGCACGGCTGCTCGGCCAGCCAGGCTTGCAGGAAGGCGCGCCGCTCGCGCAGCGCCACGCGGCGCAGGTCGTGGCCTTGAAAGAACGGCGCGTCGAAGAGGAAGTAGGTGATGCCGCCCGACGAGCGCCCATCGAAGGCCTGCTGCAACGCGTGGAAGTCGGGCAGGCCGTTCGGCCCGAGCACGACGATCTCGCCATCGAGCCAGCTCGAGGCCAGCTTCAGCGCCGCGAGTTCGGCGGCCAGCGCCGGCATCTTTGCACTCCAGTCGTGGCCGCCGCGGGTGATCAGCATGGGCACACCCTGCTCGTCGCAGCGTGTCATCAGCCGGTAGCCGTCGAACTTGATCTCGAACAACCACTCGCCCTGCGTCGGCACGCCGCTGCTGAAGGTGGCGAGTTGCGGCGCCAGCCTCGCCGGCAGCGCGGCTTTCACTGCACCCGGCAGTTGACTCACTTCGCGCGGCAGCACGGGCTTGGGTGGTGCAGGCCGCAGCACCTTCGACGCCGGCGGCAAGGGCTTCTCCACCACGCTGTCGGGCAGCGCCCTCACCACGTCGTAGTCAGCCTGCGCACGCTGATACTGGTCGTGTTTCTTGAACAGGATCCAGGCCACCTGCCGATCGCCGGGCTTGCCGATGCGGACCAGCTCCCACGTCCCCGCGAGCTTCTGTCCGAAGAGCTGGAACAGCAGCTTGCCGTCGCGCAGGCTCGCGTGCGGATCGCCCACCGGCTGCCAGACGCCGCGGTCCCAGATCAACACCCGCCCGGCCCCGTACTGCCCTTTCGGGATCACCCCCTCGAAGCTGTTGTACGAGATCGGGTGGTCTTCGGTGCGCACCGCCATGCGCTTCTCTTTGGTGTCGAAGCTCGGCCCCCTGGGCACGGCCCAGCTCAGCATCACGCCGTCGAGCTCGAGCCGCAAGTCGTAGTGCAGGCGGGTCGCGGCGTGCTTCTGGATGACGAAGGCGAGCTCGGTGGCGACGGCCTGCGCGCCCCTGCCCAGCTCACCCTGAGGCTCGGGGGACTTGCCGAAGTCGCGTTTCGATCGATATGCGGAGAGGGCGTCGGCGGGCTTGGCCATGAAGGCCACGAGGCTAGCCCAAGAGCGATGCCCGCTGCCCGTTCAGCGGCGCAGGACGATCAATGTCGCGGTCAGGCTGCGCGCCGGAGTCGCTGCCGAGATGCTCAGGCCGCGCGTGGTGCTGGTCGGCGCCGTGTTGACCACGAAAGCGGCACTTCGCGCACCGGCGCCGATGGTCACGCTGGCCGGCACCGTTGCCAACGACGTGTTCGACGACGCCAGCGTGACCACGACGCCGCCGACCGGTGCCGGCGCTGCGAGGCTGACGCTGCCCGACACGGTTCGCCCGCCGACCACTTGCCTGGGCTGCAGCGACAGCGTCGCCAGCGTCGGCGTGGGAGCGGCGGGTTGCAGCGTCAACGCCGCGCTCTTGCTCACGCCGGCGTAGCTGGCTGTGAGGTTGGCAGTAACCGTCGAGGACACCGCGGTGGTGGTGATCGCGAAACTCGCCGAGGTCGCGCCCGCGGCGATGCCCACCGACGACGGCACCAGCGCGGCCGATCGATCGCTGCTCAGGCTGACCACGGCCCCCGCGGCGGGCGCCGGTGCCGAAAGCAGCACGCTGCCGGTGGCCCCGGCACCGCCGGTCACCGTGGCCGGTGCCAGCGTCAGGCTGGTCAGCGCCGGCGCTGCACCGACCGGGTTCCAGCCGAGCTGGATGACCTCGAAGTCGCTCGCCTTCAAGAGCCGGAACGCCGGGTTCAGGATGTCGTTGTTCCAGCGCGTGTCGAAGGTGCCGGTGACGTAGAGGTCCGAGCCGTTGTCGGCGACGATCAGCCCGTGCTTTTGCATCGCGCGAAAGATCTTGCGCATCTGCGGGTCGCTGCTGCGCAAAGCCGGATCGGCGCCGCCGACAGTCGCCCTCAAGCGCAAGCGCGCGCCCATCGGCAAGGCACCGGCGGTGCTGCCGGCGCGGTGCGAGGCCGGCCAGACGTAGCCGTTCGTGGCACGAACAGTCACACGAAAGGCGTGCCCGATCTCGCCAACCGTGACGTTGTACACCTCGTCCCAGCGCACCAGGCCGGGAAAGATCGCCAGCCCGGCAGCATCCGCCGAGGTCCAACCCTCGGGCCGCCGGCCGTTGCCGTTCATGTCGAAGAAGGCGCCCGAGCCAGCGTTCCAGGTGCTGCGGGCGCTGTCGTACCAGACGTTGTACAGCTCGTAGAGATGGTTGTTCGTGCAGTCGACCATGAGCAGATGGCGGTCGGAAGCGCTGCGCTGATCGACGCTGGCCGGCGCGCCGCCCTCCACCCAATGCGGCTGCGTGATCGACTGCAACGGAATCGGGTAGAAGGCGCGGCCGACACCGTCGCTCTCGCCGGCGTAGAAGAAGTTCACCGTCGCCTTCACCTGGCTGGCGTCGACCACGGCGTAGGGCATGCCGTAGATCGCCACGCTGCCGGGCGATTCTTCGCCGCCGAAGTCGGGATGCAGCGCGCGCGTGCTGCCGATGAAGGAGACGAAGGCGGCCGAGTTGGCGTCCACGGGTGCGCTGCGTACGTCCAGGTTCCACCAGTTGTCGGCCGGGAACAGCGGCGCGGCGCCGCGTACCGGGGCGCCGAGAGCCGGCGCCGAGGCCGGGCACAGCGCGCTGCCGGCCTGGGCCGTCAGCGCAGCAAGAAGGGGCAAGGGCAGCAGCAGGGCGCGCAGGTTCATCGTCAGGCCTCGGTAGGTGTCTCCAACCGGCTTTGTGCCACCGGCGCTGCGACCGATGGTGACGAGCTGTAAGTCGACAACCCGCCCGGCGTTCGCGACCATCTCAATGCTCATGTCGCCCGGCGCGGCCCGGCGACGGCCCCGGCCGCGCATGCACAATGACTCGCTCAACGTCCACCGCCGAGTGCCCCGCCCATGGAAATCCCGACCATCACCAACGACGTAACCGCCACGGTGCATCTGATTGGCGGTGAAAAGGGCGGCGTCGGCAAATCGATGGTGTCGCGGCTGCTGGCGCAGTACTTCATCGACCACGAGCTGCCCTTCGTCGGTTTCGACACCGATCGCTCGCATGGCTCGTTGCTGCGTTTTTATTCCGACTACGCGTCGCCGGCGCTGATCGACCGCTTCGAGGCGCTGGACGCGATCGTCGAAGCCGCCGTCGAGCAGCCCGGGCGCCGCGTGCTGGTGGACCTCGCAGCGCAGACCCACGATGGGCTCGTGAAGTGGATGGACGAATCCGGCGTGCTCGACATGGCCGACCTGTCGGGCATCGCGATGCACTACTGGCATGTGATGGACAGCGGGCGCGACTCGGTGGATCTGCTGGCGCACCTGCTCGACCGCTTCGGCCAGCGGGTGCACTACGTGATTGTGCGCAACCAGCTGCGCGGCGACGATTTCGGCCAGCTCGAACGCTCGGGACAGCTCACGCGTGCGATCGGCCTGGGCGCCAAGGTGATGGACCTGAAGAAGCTGCAAGACGCGGTGGTGCAGAAGATCGATGCGCGCAACAGCAGCTTCTGGGCGGCGCGGCATGCCTCTGCGCTCGAAGGCCCCGGTCTCGGGCTGATGGAGCGCCAGCGCTTGAAGATCTGGATGAACAACAGCTATGCGGCGATCGAGTCGCTCGGCATCGTGTGACCGGCAGCCGCTGCGGCTGAGCGCCGCGGTGCCACAGCAGCGCTGCGCACGGTGGCTGGCGCTGATCGACGCTTGCGCAGCGCGGCTGCCACCGGAGCACCCTGCCCTGCAACCCACGAGCGCGTCGCTGCGCTTGTCCGCGTTGGGCCCGGATCTCTTCGATGACCTCCTGCGCACGGTGACCGCCGGACCCGCCGGGCCCGCGCTGCGCTCCCGACTGGGCGACGAACTGTGGTGCCTGTCAGCGCAGTGCTGGGCCCGGCGCCAGGCTCCGCCCCAACTGCGGCCTGCGGGGCAGCACCCGCACCAATGGCACCAGGACGGCGCTCTGCACTGCCGTTTCGACGGCACACCGGAGGCACTCATCGAGATGGCGACCGTGTGGATTGCGCTGATGGATTGCGGCGACAACGCACCGTCGCTGCAATGGGTCGATGAGCCCGCACCGGGATTGCTTCAGCCCGCCGAACTGATCGATGCGGCGATCGCCGATCGTTTCGGCAGCGCAGCTCGGCGTCACGCGGTGTTGACAGCCGGCGATGCGCTGGTGTTCGGCGGCGCCTTGCTCCACCGCACCCACGCGTTGCCATCGATGATGCGGCGGCGTGTGAGCATGGAGCTGCGTTTCATTGCCGCGGGCGCGCTGCCACCGCGGCTGGAGCAAGAACACGAGCCGGTGATCGAACTCGCAACGGCAGCGGAAGGGCTCTCGAGCACATGTGGCTTCGCCACATTGCTTGAACCCCCACGGGGGGCTGGCCGGGCTGGCCCGGCCCTGGGGGCGCTCAGAACCTGAGGTCGATCACCTTGCCGCCAAGGGCGAACCCGGTGTACCGCAGCGCCTTCGCCTTCGCGTCGACGTCCACCGAGACGTGCAGATCGACGATTCCTTTCAGGCGTGAGGCGTCTTGTTCGATGATTTCGTTGACGCGCTTGCCGAGCTGGGCGAAGTCCTTGTCGGGCGCGCCTTTCGGCGCCGGGATGGCCCGGAGCTTCTTCAGCAGCGCACTGGTGCTGTCACGGACGTCTTCACCCATCTGGTGAATCAACTTGGTCACATCGAGCGCCCAGTCGGCGGCAGCCTTGTCGACGGCGTTCTCGAACTTCGCGATCTCCACGTTGGTCCCCACGGCAGCGCTCCTTGTCCGGTTGCGGGCGAGCATTGTGCTGTCGCGCGCCGTCCTGTTGCGCGCAGGCCGGCGACGGCCGGCCCGGGGGCGTTCAGGTGTTCTTCGACACGCTGATGGTCGGGAACCTGGCGCTGAAGTCCTTCGCCTTCTGCGCGATCTTGATGGCCACCGCGCGTGCCACGCTCATGTACAGCGCCGCCACATCGCCTTCGGGCTCGGCCACCACGCTGGGGGTGCCGCTGTCGGCCTGCTCGCGGATCTTCATCGTCAGCGGCAGCGCGCCGAGGTAGTCCACGCCGTACTCGGCGGCCATGCGCTTGCCGCCGTCGGCGCCGAAGATGTGCTCGCTGTGGCCGCAGTTCGGACAGTGGTAGACGGCCATGTTCTCGACGATGCCCAGCACCGGCACGCCGACCTTCTCGAACATCTTCAGGCCCTTCTTGGCGTCGAGCAGCGCGATGTCTTGCGGCGTGGTGACGATGACCACCCCGGTCAGCGGGACACGCTGGCTCAGCGTGAGCGCGATGTCGCCGGTGCCGGGCGGCATGTCCACCAGCAGGTAGTCGAGGTCGCCCCAATTCGTCTGGCGCAGCAGCTGGTCGAGCGCTTGCGTGGCCATCGGGCCGCGCCAGATCATCGCCTGGTCGTCTTCGACAAGGAAACCGATCGACATCACCTGCACGCCGTGGTTGACGAGCGGGTCCATGGTCTTGCCGTCGGCGCTTTCGGGGCGGCCTTTCAAGCCCATCATCATCGGCTGGCTGGGGCCGTAGATGTCGGCATCGAGTATGCCCACGCTGGCACCCTCGGCGGCCAGCGCCAGCGCCAGGTTCGCGGCCGTGGTGCTCTTCCCAACGCCGCCTTTGCCTGAAGCGATGGCGACGATGTTCTTCACGCGCGGCAGCAGCGGCACACCGCGCTGCACCGAGTGGGCGATGATCTTCCAGCTGACGACGACGCTGACGTTTTCGACCGCCGGCAAGGTGCGCGCCGCGGCGATCAAGGCCTTGCGCAGCGGCGCCGCCTGGCTCTTGCCCGGGTAGCCGAGCTCGATTTCGAACGAGACATCGCCGCCTTCGACGCGCAGGTTCTTCAACTGCTTCGTGCTGACGAAGTCGCGCCCGGTGTTGGGGTCGAGCACGGTCTGCAGCTGCTCGAGCAGTGCGGCTTCCTGGAGGGCTTGGGGCATGAAGGCGCGGCCCCGCAGGGCGACCGTGTTTCGAAGGAGCGGCGAGTCTATCGAAAGCCGCAGGACGCGCACCGCGTGGGCGGCCTGGGTGAGGCCTCGGTGCGGTTGCTGGCGCCGAGTGCCTGCATCAGTCCGGAGCCCGGACCCGACACTGGTTAAAGTCACAGCTCCATGATCGGAACACCCACCGAATTGCTGAACCCCGCGCAGCAAGCGGTGGTGCAGCATGATCCGCGCCGGCCGCTGCTGGTGGTGGCCGGCGCCGGCACCGGCAAGACGCTGACGCTGGCCGCGCGGGTGGCGCGGCTGGTGGTCGAAGGAGCCGACCCGCAGCGTGTGCTGCTCGTGACCTTCTCGCGCCGAGCCGCGGCAGCAATGCAGCGCCGCGTGGCGCAGCGCCTGCACGAAGCGCTCGGCCTGCCCATCACCCTGCCCTGGGCCGGCACCTTCCACAGCATCGGCGCCCGGCTGTTGCGGCTGCACGCCGCGCAGATCGGCCTGGCGCCGCACTTCACCGTGCTCGACCGCGCCGACAGCGAAGAGCTGATGGGCCTGGTGCGCCAGCATCTCGGCTTTCACAAGACCGAGCGGCGCTTTCCGCTCGCTGCCACCTGCCTGGGCCTGGCCAGCCGCGTGGTGAACAGCCGCGCGAACCTGCGCTCGCTGATCGATCGCGAGCTGCCCTGGTGCGACGGCTGGCACGACGAGTTGCAAGCGCTGTTGCAAGCCTACAGCGCCGAGAAGCAGCGCCAGCAGCTGCTCGACTATGACGACCTGCTGCTGTACTGGCAGCTGATGGGCGAGCACGCTGTATTGGCCGCCGCGCTGCGCGCGCGCTTCGAGCATGTGCTGGTCGATGAGTACCAGGACACGAATCCGCTGCAGCAGTGCATCCTGAAGCAGCTCGTTCCCG
>JANNQO010000028.1:0-10307 GCA_031400795.1 Rubrivivax sp.
GTGGGTGTCGAATCGTCCATGATCCTGCTCCTGTCGATGAACGAGGCGGATTGCCTCGCTCGTCAACATCGCAGAACCACCGTCACAACGAAACACCACCGGCCTGGCCGAAGCGCCTACCGCGCGAGCGGTTTAGTCCACTGGCCCGCGTGTTGCCGACCGCGTCGCTTGCTTGTGGGTCGGCTGACCGTTGCATAGCAGTCGTTTGCATCGACGTTGCCACCTTCCCTCCCGTCACGCACGTCAGGCTTGCCCCTCAAAAACTCGGCCGTCCACGGTGCGCGGGGATCGCTTCTTGGGACACCAATCAGGCCTTGCGCGACAGCGCCGAAGCCCTCAAGATGACCGGGTGGACGAGCGTCACCCGACATGAAGACCATCGCTTTTTCGCTTCCAATATCCAGCGGTTCAAATCACCCCTTCCCAGGCCTTCCTGAGGTGAAACGGACAAAAGATATTGGAAGCGCGAACCCCGGAAAGTGAGCATTCATGCGGGTTAGCGGGCAGATCGAGCGGTAGCCTGTTAATCCGTAGGTCCCTGGTTCGAGCCCAGGTCGGGGAGCCAAGAAACGCTAGTGAAATCAAGGCCTTGCAGAGATGCGAGGCCTTTTTCATTCCCGCAAGAATATTGGAAGCTTCCAATATCCAGTGCTTGCATGCCCTCGCAGGACCGTAGCGGAACGCTGCCCTCTCCCTCTGGAGCGCGGCGCAAATCGTGCGAGGCGAGCCGGTGGAGAGCGACGGATAGCGCGACGCAGTTCTCCTGTTGCAATATCATGGTATTCGCTGACGCTTATCGCGTTATTCCAACAGAATGGACGCATGTCCTTTGCGTCTTCCGCCACCAAGACCACGCACGAGAAGCAGCTCATGCGCCTGGTGCGCAAACACAAGCTCCTGCGCGCGCGTGACTTGGCCGAACAGGGGCTACCGACCATCGCGCTCACACGCCTGGTGCAGGCCGGCAAGCTCGATCGCGTGGCGCGCGGCCTCTACGCCCTGCCCGGTGCAGCGATGAGCGAGCACCGCTCGCTTGCTGAAGTCTCACTCCGCGTGCCCAGGGGCGTGGTCTGCCTGCTATCCGCACTACAGTTCCACGAGATTGGCACGCAGGCGCCTTTCGAGGTCTGGCTCGCCATCCCCAACCGTGTTGCGGCACCACGCATAGAGCAGCCGGCGATCCGCGTCGTGCGCATGTCCGACGACGGTCTGAACGAGGGCCTTCAGCGCAAGCGCGTCGACGGTGTCGAGGTGCCCATCTTCAACCCGGCGCGAACCATCGTGGACTGCTTCAGGTTCCGCAACAAGATCGGCCTTGACGTGGCCCTCGAAGCGCTGCGCGAGGGCTGGAGAGAACGCAGGTTCACCCTGGATGAGCTCTGGCACCACGCCACGCGCCGACGCGTGGCCAACGTGATGAAGCCCTACATCGAGGCGATCACGGCATGACGGCCGATCGCGCGCTGTAAGTGCTCCGAATCGTCGATCACATCGATCGCGCGGTACCCTCCGCCCTCAGGGCTCGGGTGCACCACGTGCGTCACGCTGGGAGTCTGCTTTGTGGTCAGAACCGGTTGGTAGCTCGGGTCCCTGCACCGGCACCCGACCCTTTGCAACCGCTCGGCGGAAGGAGAGGCGGCAGTGCCAGACGCATGAGACATTGCGCCGCCCAGGTCTGTCGAACAATCAGCCGCGCGACGTAGAACCACCTCCTCGGCTGCGGCGTTGGTCGGTCGTCATGCCCGACTCAAGACGACTCGAATCTCACCAGCTCGCACCAGCTACTCATTCACATTGAACGCTCAGACTTGGCTCGACGTCATCGGCGCCTGCTCATCGAGCCAACTCTGCAGGCGGGCCAAGTGTTGCCTAGTACGTCAGCAAACGACATCTGGGCGCCAAGCTCGAGCACGGTACTGAGCACTGGTGAGTCTTGAAGATCAGGCCCCATAGCAAGGACGGCCAAACGTCGAGGCGATCCTGATATCAGTGGCCCGACTCAGAGGTGTCATCTCGCGAGCGGATCCGGGCCTTTGGGAACTTCTTGGTGACGTACCGCGTCGTGGCAGCCTCCACTTCTGGAAGGTTTTCGTGCAACCGCCTGAGCAGCCCGACGAGGGTCTCGCGCTCGCCGTCCGTCAACACCGCCAGGAAGGCCCGTTCTCGCTCGAGCGCCACGCCGATGATCTGGTCGTGCAGGTCGCGCCCTTTCGTCGTCAGCGTGGCCAGGCGCAGGCGACCATCCGCGTCGTCCAGGCTGAACGTGATCAGGCCGCGAGACTGCATGCTCTTGAAGGTGCGGCTCACAGAAGCCTTGTCCATGCCGATCACCTTGGACACCTTCTGCGCGGAAATCCGGCCTTCGATGGCGAGCAGCACCAGGCAGCGCCAGGTCTCGATGCCCACGTCGAACACCGCGAGATAGTGCTGTGACGCACCGCGCGACAGCTTGTTGGCGATCCAGGTCAGGAACGCCGGCACGTATCGCTCCAGATCGACGACAGGGTCGGACGCTGCGAGCGACTTGCGGCTGGTGCGACGAGAGGGCACGGGCACGACGGGCATTGAAGAGGACTCCACTGTAGCGACGCCCTCACCCGCGCGACTTCCCTCGGCGACGCCACACGTGTCACTGCGCGAAGTCAAGCGGCAGCCCCACGTAGTTCTCGGCGATCGTCCTGGCTCCGGCGTCCGAGTGCAGCAGGTAGTCCAACTCTGCCTGCTGAAACTTGGCCGTGATCGGACCGTCATCGGGGAAACGATGCATCAGCGTCGTGAACCACCAGGAAAATCGTTCGGCACGCCAGATCCGGCCGAGGCAGCGGGCCGAATAGGCATCGATCCCGGCGTGGCTGCGCTCCTTGTAGAACTCGATCAAGGCCGAGGACAGGTACTTCACGTCGGTGGCCGCCAGGTTGAGTCCTTTCGCGCCGGTCGGTGGAACGATGTGGCCGGCATCACCGGCCAGGAACAGGCGCCCGAAGCGCAGCGGCTCGGTGACGAAACTGCGCAGCGGGGCGATGCTCTTCTCCAGCGAAGGACCTGTGACCAGGCGCTCGCGGCCCTTGTCGTCCAGCCGCAGGCGCAGTTCCTGCCAGAAGGCTTCGTCAGTCCACTCCTCGATCTTGTCGGTGAGCGGAACCTGCAGGTAGTAGCGGCTGCGCGTACGGCTGCGTTGCGAGCACAGCGCGAAGCCACGCGGGCTGTTCACGTAGACGAGTTCGTCGGCGACCGGCGGCGTGTCCGAGAGCATCCCCAGCCATCCGAAGGGGTAGACCTTCTCGTACTCGGTGATCGCACTGCGCGGAACGCTGGCACGGCAGACACCGTGGAAGCCGTCGCAGCCGGCGATGAAGTCGCACCGCATCTCGTGGTGCTTGCCGTCCCTTTCGAAGGTCACGCGAGGGGACTCGCCGTCGAAGTCATGCACGCTGACCTTGGACGCCTCGTACACCGTCGGCAGACCGGCGGCGCTTCGAGCTTCCATCAGGTCGCGCGTCACCTCGGTCTGGCCATAGACCATCACGTTCTTTCCGCCGGTGAGCCGGTTCAGGTCCACGCGGTGCCGCTGGCCGTTCCACTGCATCTCGAAGCCGCCGTGCACGAGGCCCTCGCTGTGCATGCGCGCGCCAACGCCGACCTCGTCCAGGAGGTCCATGCACACCTGCTCCAGGATCCCGGCACGGATTCGACCGAGCACGTAGTCGCCGGTCTGCCGCTCCAGAATCACGGCCTCGATGCCGGCCTTGTGCAGCAGTTGGCCGAGCAGCAAGCCGGAAGGCCCGGCGCCGATGATGGCGACTTGGGTGCGGATGTGGGTGTCCATGGGATGCCAGGAAGGTTGGCGAGCCTCTCCAGCTCGGGGTTCAGACAAATGACTTCAGCGGTCTGGCGGGATCGCAAGCCAGCTGCGGCGCAGGACTGACCCGCGCTTCGAGCAGCTTTCGGGCCGCCATGTGGTCTGCCGGTGCGTTGACGGACTCCACGCTCACCAGACGGTTGCCGACGTAGTGCAGCAGCGAAAAGCTCGTCGGCGCCGCGCCGGACCGACGATGGCGCACACCGTCGGCCGGCATCAGCCCGGCCATCTGCAGCCGCAGACTGCCCTGCTCCGACCAGAACCAGGGCAGCGCCTTGTACGGTGCGTCGTTGCCGGTCAGCGTACCGACCGCTGCTTTGGCCTGGTCATTGGCGTTCTGGACCGACTCCAGACGCAGGCGGCGTCCGCTGGTCGGTTCAGGAAAACTGGTGCAGTCGCCGATGGCGAGGATCGTTGGATCGGAGGTGCGCATGTGCTCATCGACAACGATGCCGTTGTCGCACGCCAAGCCAGCCTGGGTGGCCAGTGCGTGCTCGGGCACGGCGCCGATGCCAAGCAGCAGCATGTCGACCTCGTGCCGCACGCCGTCGACCGTCAGGGCCCGCAGCCGATCGCCGGAGACCTCGAAGCCGCCGACCGCGACGCCCAGGCGCATGTGGATCCCGCTCGCGCGATGCGTCTGAAGCACGTGCTCGGCGAGCTCGGGCGACACCGAGCGCATCAGCAGCCGCGGTGCGGACTCCACGACCTCCACATCCTTGCCCAGCGCGCGGGCAGTCGCCGCCACTTCCAGTCCGATGAACCCGCCGCCGACCACGGTGAGTTGGCCGATGGCAGGCAGCCGGTCACGCCACCACGCGGCGACGGCCGCCGTGCGCAGCACGGCGACGTTGGCCAGTCCGTCGGGCAAGTGGGGGAGCCTGCGGGCGCGCGTGCCGGTCGCCAGCACCAGCTGCCGGTAGGGCAACTTCACACCGGAACGCAGCGTCAACACGCGGCCCGCGCGGTCGACGGCGACTGCCGGGTCGGCGCGGTGCAGCGTGATGCCGACCTCGGCGAACCAGGACTCGGTCCGATGGAACTGCAGGACTTCGTCCGGGTTCTTGAGGAAGGACTTCGACAGCGGTGGCCGCTGGTAGGGCAGATCGGCCTCTTCGCAGACGAGGTGCACCTGACGGCCCAAGCCCGCGGCCACGAGCCCGGCGCACAGCTGGGCCCCGGCGTGGCCGCCACCGACGATCACGATCGGGTCGAGTTCGCTCATGGGCGTCTCCTGCTCACTGCTGTGTCGCAGGCAAACGCAACACGATGCCGTCCAGCGCAGCGCTCATCTTGATCTGGCAGGACAACCGGCTCGTCGGCAGGCGCTCTGAAGCCGTGCACTCCAGCATTTCCAGTTCATTCGCAAGGGGAGCGGGCAGGCGGTCCGCCCAGGCCTCGTCGACATAGACGTGGCAGGTGGCGCACATTGCCGAGCCGCCGCACTCGGCGACGATGCCGGTAAGTCCGCCGCCCATGGCGGCCTGCATCACGCTCGTCCCCTCGGGGGCGACCAGCTCACGGGTGCTGCCGTCGGTCTGGATGATTTGAATGGTGGGCATCGCAGGACTCGTCGATGGGTGATCAGGCCGCGACCAGGCGCAGCGGCAGGGTGTCGAGAGCCCGCAGGGTGTTGTTCAGGCGGCGCGTGTGCGGGCCGGTCACCTCGATGCGCTTGACGCGCCGCGCCAGCGCGGTCAGCACCACTTCGCCCTCCAGGCGCGCGATGGCTTGGCCAACGCATCCATGGATCCCAGCGCCAAGTGCCATGTGCCCGCTCGGGCGCCGCTGGACGTCGTAGCGGTCCGGGTCGGCCCACTTGCGCGGGTCACGGTTGGCCGAAGCCAACATGCACAGCACCTTGGTGTTCTCGCGCACCGGCACTCCCGCGATCTCGGTGTCGTAGGCCGCGGTGCGGAAGAACGTCTGGACGGTGGACTCCCAGCGCAAGGCCTCCTCGAACGCAGGTCGCGCGAGAGCAGGGTCGGCGTGCAGCAGGGCGTATTGATCAGGGTGGTGCGCCAGAGCAAACAACGCATTTCCGATCCCGTTGATCGTGGTGTCGACACCTGCCGACAGAAACGATCGCACGAGCAAGGGCGCGTGTGCGGGGTCGATCTCACCCGCGTCGGCCGCCTGGTAAATCTGTTCGCCAAAGCCATCGGGGCGCAGATGCTCCCGAGAGCAATGTTCCATGATCCACTGCGTGACCGGGCCAACCCGTTCGGTGCTCCTGGCCAGCAACTCGTTGCGAGGCCCCATCGAGTTGAACACCATGTCGCCGTAGAGCAGCAGGTTTTCCCGCCCGTCGGACTCGAGTCCCACCGCGTCCGGAAAGACCTTCAGCGGATACGGTTGCGCCAGGTCCTTGATGCCATCGATCTCGCCTTTGGCCAGGCAGTGGTCGATCAATGCGTCCGCCTCGGCGGCGAACGTGGCGCGAATCCTCGTCACGGTTTTAGGGCTGAGGATCCGCGAAAGCACCGCACGGTTCTGGGTGTGCAGCGGCGGATCGACCTCCAGGATCAGGCTCTTCGGCCTGAACGGTGCTTCGAGGTTGAAGTTCGTCAGCCCGACGCCCGCACTCGAGCTGAAGCGGGCGTGGTCGCTGAACACGGCGTGCACGTCGGCATGCCGCGCACAGGCCAGCAGAGTCCCATAGGTCCTGAGGCGCACGACCGGCCCGGCCTCGCGCAAAGCCTGGTGCATCGGATAGGGGTCGAGCAGGTTCGCCGTGGCGTACGGGTCGAAGTCGAGTTCTGGGATGGACAGGTTCTCGGTCATGACGGGTCTCCTTCAATGGACGGCCACGCCGACGAATCGTTCGAGCGTGGCGTTGTCGTGCAGCAGTTCATCGGCCGGCGCGCTGTGCGCGGCGGTCCCGTGTTCCATGATCAGCGCCTGGTCCGCATAGCGCAGCACCTCCTGCACCTGCTGCTCCACGATCACGACGGTGATGCCCAGGTCGCCACTCATGCGCTTGAAGGCCCCCAGCAGCTCCAGGCGGATCAGCGGCGCCAGGCCTTCCAGCGGCTCGTCCAGCAGCAGCAGCCGCGGTTGCCCGAGCAGCGCGCGCGCCACCGACAGCATCTGCTGCTCGCCGCCCGAAAGTTGCCCGCCGCCATTGCGGCGGCGTTCGACCAGACGCGGGAACAAGGCGTAGGCCTCTTCGATGGCCTGGCGCGGCCGGCGCTTCAGCCCCGCGATGAGGTTCTCTTCGACGGTCAGCGACTTGAAGATGTCACGCGTCTGCGGCACATAGCCCAGGCCACGCCAGGCGCGCTGGTGCGGGCTCAGGGCCGAGATGTCCTCGTCGTCGAACACGACGCGCCCGCTGCGCAGGCTGGCGGTGCCGACGATCGTGCGCAGCGCAGTGGACTTGCCCACGCCATTGCGGCCGATGACGGCCAAGCGTTCCTGGGGCTGCACTGAAAGACTCAGCCCGTTGAGCACCGTGATGGGGCCGTAGCCGGCCACCACGTTGTCGAGCATCAGCAGCGGCTTGGACATCTCAGTGCCCGAGGTACGCGGTGCGCACCGCCGGGTCGTTCCGAACGTGTTCGGGCGTACCGTCGGCCAGCACGGCACCGTCGGCCAGTACGATGATGCGGCGCGCGAAGCGGAACACCAGGTCCATGTCGTGCTCGATGATCAGCACGGCCAGGTCCCGGGGCAGCGTGTCCAGCGCCGATAGCAGGCGCGCGCCGTCGCCCTGCGGCACACCGGCCATCGGTTCGTCGAGCAGCAGGACACGCGGCCGCAGTGCCAGCGCCAGCGCCATCTCGACCAGACGCTGCTCACCGTAGGCCAGCCGCTCGGTCGCCAGGCCGGCGTGCTCTCCCAAGCCGAAGACCCGCAGCAGGCTGCGCGCTTCTTCGGCGAGCACCGGGTAGCCATCGATGCTGCGCCAGGCTCGGCCGGTAAGACCTTCGCGTTCGAACAGCGCTAGTTCCACCTGGCGCTGCACCGGCAGGTGAGGCGCCAGCGTGGTGATCTGGAACGTGCGCGCCAGCCCTGCCCGCACACGCTGGGCCTGCGTGCGGCCGGTGACGTTCTCGCCCGCCAGCCGGATCTCGCCACCGCTGGGCTCCAGCACGCCACTGATGAGGTTGACCAGCGTGGTCTTGCCGGCGCCGTTCGGGCCGATGAGCGCGACGCGGTCGCCGGCGTGCAACTGCAGCGACACGCCCTTGGTCACGTGCAGGCCACCGAAGTGCTTGTCGAGCGCGCGGGTCTCGAGCAGGGCGGTCATGGCGTCTCCTGCGCAGGCACGGAGGATTTGCCGCCCAGGAATGCGACGCGCGCGCGCAATCGGTCCCAGGCCTTCTGCGGCGGCACCAGCACCACCAGCATCAGCGCGGCGCCGACGACGAACAGCCAGTGGTAAGGGTTGATCGACGAGGCCGTGTGGTGCAACATGGTGAACAGAACAGCACCGATCAACGCGCCGTGCAAGCGCCCGGCGCCGCCCAGGATCAACATCACCAAGGCCTCGGCCGAGACGGCAAAGGACAGGCTGTCCAGCCCGACGATGGCGCTGGTCTGCGCCGACACGGCCCCGGCCGCCCCAGCGAGCGCGCCGGCCAGCGTGTACATCGCCAGCAGGCGGGCGATGACCGGTGTTCCCAGCGCTGCCATGCGCGCGCGGTTCTCGTGGATGCCGCGCACCGCCAGCCCGAAGGGTGAGTCCACGACGCGGCGCGCGACGTAGAGGCCGACCACCAGCACGCCCAGCGCGTACAGCGCGGCGGTGCGCCCTTCCAGGTCGAAGGCGAAGCGGCCGAACAGCGGCGCCATCGTGAAACCCGTCAGGCCGTCGTCGCCGCCGGTCCAGTCGCGCGCCTTCTGCGCCAGGCTGGCCGTGATCTGCGCGACGGCGATGGTCAGCATCAGGAAGGTGAAGCCGCTGTAGCGCAGCAGGAAGGCGCCGCTGGCGGCGGCCAGCACCGCGCCGGCAGCCGTACCCATCAGCAGGCCCAGCGTGGGGTCGGGGTGGATGCGCAGCGCGAAGATACCGGCGGCGTAAGCACCGATGCCGAACAGCGCCGTTTGCCCCAGCGTGGCCAGACCGGCGATGCCCACCACCAGGTCCAGCGACAGCACCAGCAGCGCCATGAAGGCGATGCGCGTCAGCAGCCCCAGCTGTTCGGGCATCAGCCACCATGCGGCGACGCCGATCACCAGCACGATGGCCGGCAGCCGCCAAGGCGGTGCACAGCGCGGCGCGGCCGTGTCGTCGGACGTCGTCATGCCGCCCGCCGGCGCAGCAGGCCCTGCGGCCGCCAGGCCAGGAGTAACGCCATCGCGAGGAAGAAGAACAGGCTGCCCCATTCGGAGGCGAGGTACTTGCTGGCCGTCTCCACGATGCCCAGCGCGATGCCCGCAACCAGTGAGCCGAGCAGGCTGCCCATGCCGCCGACCGCCACGACCACGAGGACCAGCACCAGGTACTTGAGCGCGTAGTACGGCTCCAGCGGCATCAGCTCGGCGCCCAGCACGCCACCGAGGCCGGCCAACGCCGCGCCGATGGCAAAGCAGACGCACTGCACCGTGCGCACCGGCACCCCCAGCGTGGCCGCCGTCTCGGCATGGTCGACGGCTGCACGCAGCCAGACCCCGAAGCGCGTGCGCGTGACGGCGTAGGCCGCGACCAGCGCCACCAGCAAGCCGACGCCGATGACGAACAGGCGCTGCACCGGCAGCGTTCGGAAGCCCAAGTCAACCGACTGCGCCAATTGCGGCGGCAGCACGATCAGCTGCACCTGCGGGCCGGCGAGCGCGTTCGTCGCCGCAATCAGGAAGAAGGTGAGGCCGATCGTGAACAGCACCTGGTCGAGCTCGCTGCGGCGGTACAGGTGGCGCAGCACCAGCGCTTCGAGCAGCGCGCCCAGGGCGCCCGTGGCGACGACAGCTAGCGGCAGCGCGAGCCAGAAGCTCCACTGCGCTTCGCGGGTCAGCAGCGCGGCGAGATAGCCGCCGATCATCGCGAAGGCGCCGTGACTCAGGTTCACAAAGCGCATGAGACCCAGCGTCACCGACAGGCCTGCGGCGATGATGAACAGCACCATCCCGTAGGCGAGCCCGTCGATGAGGACGTTGGCAAGCAGCTGCATTACTGTCGACCCGAATCAGTACCGTTGCGCGCTCACTTGTCCAAACCGTAGTCGGTCTGCGGGCCGAAGCTCTGCACTTCCTTGTTGACCAGCACACCGCCCACCTTCTCGACCTTGCGCAGGTACACGTTCTGCACGATGTGGCGCGTTTTCGGGTCGATGCGCACCGGGCCCCGCGGGCTTTCCCATTGCAGCGTGCGGGCCGCAGCAATCGCCTTCAGGCCGTCCTTCTGGCCGCCGGTGGCTTCGATCATCTTGTGGATCACGTGCATGCCGTCCCAGGCGCCCACCGAGGCGTAGTTGGCGGTGGCGTTCAGGTCGCGCTTCTTCAGCGC
>JANNQO010000029.1:0-21704 GCA_031400795.1 Rubrivivax sp.
GTTTTCGGGCGGACATTCATGGCGCGGGCACGGGGCAGATCAGCCGACACTGCGGTGCGCCTCGGAGTAGCGCACCGTCACCGTGTACGAGCCCTCGTTGAGCAGCCAGGGCCGCACGCGGAAGCTGCGTACACCGGCGCGGTGCATCGGATCGGCCGCTGCAATGGCCTGCGCGTCGGCGACCGAGTTCGCGCGCACGATGATCATGCCTTCGCCGCTCCAGGCCTGTTCGGCATCGTCGGCGAAGGGGCCGGCGGCAAAGGTGACGCCGCGCGCTTCGAGGTCCTTCTGGTAGGCCAGATGAGCCGGCAGGTGGGCAGCCAGCGTGTCCAGGCTGCCGACGGGCGTGGTGAAGATCACGTACAGCGGCTTGGCCAGCAGGCCCTTGGCGCGAACGTGGTCGATGTGCTGCTGCCAGCTGTTGGTCGCCATGCTGTCACTCGGCCTTGGCGCCCGAGTCCTTCACCGCCTTGGCCCACTTCGGGATCTCGCTGCGCAGGTAGGCCGAGAACTCGGTCGCCGTATTGCGGCGCGAAGTCAGCCCCTGCTCGGCGAACTTGGCCACCACGTCCGGGGCTTCCATGGCCTTGTTGATCTCGGCATTGAGGCGCGCCACGACGGCCGGCGGCGTGCCGGCCGGGGCGAAGAAGGCAAACCAGGTCAGGTCGTCGAAATCGCTGAAGCCCGACTCGTTCATCGTCGGCACGTCGGGCAGGGCCGGTGAGCGTTGGGCACTGGTCACCGCCAGCGCGCGCAGCTTGCCTGCCTTGACCTGCGGCACCGCCGGCGGCATCGAGGTGCTGGAAACCTGCGTGTGGCCGGCGACGACGGCGCCGATCGCTTGCGCCGGCTGGTAGGGCACATGCGTGATGTCCACGCCCATGGCGATCTTCATGCGCTCCATCGACAGGTGCGTCGTGGTACCGATGCCCGACGATGCGTAGGACAGCTTTTCCCTTTTCGCGTAGTCGATCAACTCTTTCACGTTGTTGACCGGCACCGACGGATGCACCGTGATGATGTTGGGCGTACTCGGCCCGAGCGCAATGGGCGCGAAGTCCAGCAGCGGGTCGTAGCCCGCGTTTGCGTAGAGGCTCGGGTTGACAGCGTAGGACACGCTGATGACGAGGATGCTGTAGCCGTCGGGGGCTGCGCGCTTGACCAGTTGCGCGCCGATGCTGCCGCCGGCCCCGGGCTTGTTCTCGACCACCACTGACTGGCCGAGCGACTCCGACACCTTCTGCCCGACGGTGCGCGCAATGATGTCGGTCGAACTGCCGGCACCGAAGGCGACGGTGAAGGTGATCGGTTTTGCCTTGGGCCAGTCTTGCGCGCTGGCCGGTGCGGCCACCCACATGGCGGCCAGAAGCGTTGCAGTCCAGGTGCTCTTTTGCATGCTTGTCTCTCCGTGTCGTTCTGGGGATGTGCTTCAGGCCAACGGTTCGAGGACCAGGTCGGCACGCATCACCAGACATTGGTTGCCAGCCACACCCAGTCGAGCTGCGCCCGCTGCGTCGGTTTCCAGTTGGTAGTGGCCGATCAGCGCCTGCCGAACTCCGAAAACGGCGTCGGTGTCCAGGTAGGTGTCTTCGGCGTCGAACAGTTCAGTGACCAGCGATCGGTGCCCCGGCGCGCTGACGATCATGTGCACATGCGCTGCCCGCCAACCGTCGCGCCCGGCCGGTTGCACCAGGTCGTGCCACACCGGGCCGTCGGTCGGGATCTGGTAGGGCCGCGCGCGGATGGTGGCCACTTCCCAGCCACCCTGCGCATCCACCTTGATCTGGCAGCGCAGGTTGTCGCGCGGCTGTTCGGGGTCGAGCTGCCAGTACAGGCCGTTGTCGGCGTTCTGCCAGAAGTCGAGGGTCGCATCCGGCAACGGTTGGCCGCGCTGACCCAGTACGCGGCCGCGCAAGAGCACACGCTGGCCTGCGTTGCTGGCGATCAGGTCGGCCGGGTTACCCAGCCACGGTGAGCCCACGGTGTGGAAGGGCCCGAGCACACTGCCGGGTGTTGCATCGGCGGTGCTGGCCATCAGGTCCACCAGGCTGGACAGCCCCAGCACGTCGGAGAGCAGCGAGAACTCGCTGCGCGTGTCGCTGCTGATGTCACCCGTACGGTGCATGAAGGCCAGCGCCGCCCGCCACTCGGCATGCGTCAGTTTCACCGCCTTGGCATAGGCGTGCAGGTGCTGCACCAGTTGCTGCATCAACTCGCGCTGGCGGGCATCAGGCAAACCCGCCAGGCTGGCAACGGCCACCTCGGTGATGTTGTCGAGGCGAAGGTCTCTCATGGCGGCGGACAGGTTGATGCGGTCAATCCGTGACCGGGTTGCTGAGCACGCCGATGCCTTCGATTTCGACCTCGATGGTGTCACCGGCCTTCATCCACACCGGCGGCGTGCGGGCATAACCGACGCCGCCCGGCGTGCCCATCACGATCACGTCGCCGGGCTCCAGCGTGAGCGACTCCGACAGCAGCGCGATGGTGCGCGCCACACCGAAGGCCATGTCGGCCGTGTTCGCGCTCTGCATGACCTCACCGTTGAGCCGCGACTCGATGTGCAGGCCGGCGCCGCCCGGCGGCAACTCGTCGGCGCCCACCAGGCAAGGCCCGAATGCGCCAGTGGCATCGAAGTTCTTGCCGATGGTCCACTGCGTGGTCTTGCGCTGGTAGTCGCGCAGCGTGGCGTCGTTGAAGCAGGCGTAGCCGAAGACAGTGTTCAACGCTTCGGCCTCTGTGACGAAGCGCGCGCGCTGCCCGATGACCACCGCCAGTTCGGCTTCGAAGTCGAGCTTGTTGGAGACCTTGGGCACTCGAAGCGGCGCGCCGTGCGCGAGCAGGGACGTGGCGCAACGCAGAAAGATCGCCGGGTAGTCGCCGATCTGGTTGCCGCCTTCCTTGGCGTGGTCGAGATAGTTCACGCCCAGGCAGATCAGCTTGCCGGGCCGCGGTACGCAAGGCAGCAGGTTGGCCACGGCGAGCGGCACCGGCGAGGCCGCGGCGGCTCGACCGGGCAGGTCACGCAGCAAGCTCGACCCCTTGTCTGAATCGGCCAACAAGGCCTGCAGCGACGCCGGCACATCGGCTCCCAGGCGCTCGCTGGGTACGACACCCGCTTCGACTTGAACGCCCCAGGCTGGGCCGTGCGCGGTGATGTAGCTGACCAGTCTCATCGGTGAAGTGCCATGCTGGTCAGGCCAACCGCTGCAGATAACTCTGGAACACGCCGACATGCACGAGGGCCGCATCGGCCCCGTTCGGCCACAACTCGCTGGAGGCAAAGCGCACGTCGTAGGTCGGCTCGTCCTCAGCCAACACGCCGTGTGCATGAGCGTCGGGGAACGGATAGGCCGGCGACTCGCCGACCACCACGCCGCACTTGCCGCGGATGTAGCCCGGCATGCGCACGTGTCCGGGCACGAAATCGGCGCGAACCTGCACGCGGTCGCCAGGCTGGAACCGCTCGCGTGTCTGCAGGTTGGAGCGGCCGGACGCGCTTGGCAGCGACAGCGGGAATGTGCCTTGCGCCAACCGCTCGAGCTCTTCGCGCGGCACGATGCCTTTCTCCACGCACAGCGTGGCCAGACTCGTCAGCGAACGTTCGTAGTAGCTCGCCGACAGGTAGTGGCGCGGCTCCATGCGCTCGATCGCATGGCGGTACTCATCCATGTTGAAGATGCCGAGCCTGACCGCCAGCGAATACAGCGCGTTGACACGCTTCTCCCAGGGCTCGTGGAAGACCGGGGCTTGCGGCGAGTGGCGCACCGGGCCGAAGCCCTGCTTGCCGCCGAGATCGTGCATGCCGTCCATCGTCAGGCCCCCTGCAGCCGGGCCACGCCGATCATCGAATCCTTGGTCACCAGCGCGGCCAGCGCGGCCTCGGGCCAGCCCTGCGTGTGCGGTGGCTGAGCCGGAAGCACCATGTAACGCGTGTCGGCGGTGGTGTCCCAGACCCGGATCTCCATCTCGGGCGGCAGATCGAGGCCCATCTCCTTCAGCACGGTGCGCGACTGGCGCACCACCCGCGCGCGGTACTCAAGATCCTTGTACCAGTCGGGCGGCAAGCCGATGATGGTGAACGCGGTGCACGAACACAGCGTGCAGCAGATGACGTTGTGCACGGCCGGCGTGTTCTCCAGCACCACCAGGTGCCGGTGGTGGCGCGGCAACTCGAAGCCGAGTTCCATCACCGCCGAGCGGCCATTGGCCAGCAGGCGCTGGCGAAACGCCGGGTCGGTCCAAGCCTTGGCCACCACGCGTGCGCCGTTCTGCGGCACCCACTGTTCTTCGACCAGCTGCTCGGCGGTGGCGATGAATTCCGCGGGCTTCAGGCCACGGGCTTCGAAGGCGGCCTGGATCGCGTCGACGCGCTGCTGCACCGGTGCGATGGTCGGGGTGGCTTGTTGAACCGTCATGACCGTCACTCCTGGCCCGAAGGATGAATCGAGTATAGGAGTCGTGCCGTGCCTGAACCCGCCCACGCTCCCAGGCGCGCAAGCCTTTGGCCTGGCGCGGCAAGCGCAGCACGAGCCATCCGACCCGCGTCGAATACTCAAGGACGGAGTGAAGCCAGGTGACCTGCCGATCGAGCAGCCGACGCGCTTCGAGTTGGTCATCAAGCTGAAACGGCCAGGGCGCTGGGTATCAGCATCCCGCAGTCGCTGTTGCTGCGCGCGGATGAGGTGATCGAATGACCCCAGGCCCGGTGGTAGGGCCGGCTTGACAGACATAAACAAAATGTTTACGTTCGTCGACATGATTCGATCATTCGCCGATGCCGATACCCAGCGCCTCTACACGACAGGCAGGTCACGCCGCATTCCCAGCGAGATTCGATCCAGGGCGGCGATGCGCCTGACACAGCTCGACGCCGCCACACGCATCCATGATTTGCGCCTGCCGCCGTCGAACCAGTTGGAAGCTCTGAAGGGTTCTCGCAAGGGGCAGTGGAGCATCCGCGTCAACCAGCAATGGCGACTGTGTTTCCGCTTCGACGACGGCGATGCCTTTGATGTCGAGATTGCCGACTACCACTGAATGGAGTTCACCATGGTCAAGAACGGATTGCCCCCCATCCATCCCGGCGAGTTTCTGCGCGAGACCTTAGAGGAGTTGGCGATCTCGCAAGCGCAGTTTGCGCGCACCATCAGCGTGACGCCGATGCGCATTTCGCATGTCATCAAAGGTGCTCGGCCGGTGACGGCGGAGCTGGCGTTGCTGTTCGGGCGTGCGCTGGGCCAGTCGCCCCAGTATTGGCTCAACCTGCAGGCGGGGCATGATTTGAAACTGGCAGAAGCGGCCATGGGTACGCGCCTGCGGGCAGTGGCAGAACTGGCGCCGCGCGCGAGGGCGGACTGATGGCCTACGGGCCGAGCCTGGTCGCGATGAATCGCCAACTCGCCGGCTACGCCTCGCGCATCCCGGGTGGCGCCAAGCCGGCCGCCCTGCCGATCGACTCCAAGCCAAGGCCATGAATCCGTCATCCGGCATCGAGCTCAATCAACCGTTCCTTGCCAGCGAAGTCTTCGGCGGCATGTTCGTGCTGTTCGGCCTGGTCTATCCGCTGATCTGGTGGCGCGACCGCGAGCCCGGCATCGGCTGGTTCGCCATCGGCTGGGCGCGAGTGGCCTTTCAAACCAGCCGGGAGGGTCCATGAAGATCACCGCCGCCCGCGTCATCGTCTGCTGCCCCGGCCGCAACTTCGTGACGCTGAAGATCGAGACCGACAGCGGCCTCACCGGCATCGGCGACGCCTCGCTGAATGGCCGCGAACTGGCCGTCGCGGCCTACCTCAACGAGCATGTCGTGCCGCTGCTCATCGGCCGCGACGCTGGGCGCATCGAGGACACCTGGCAGAGCCTGTACAAAGGCGCCTACTGGCGGCGCGGCCCGGTGACGATGAGCGCCATCGCCGCGGTGGACACCGCGCTGTGGGACCTGCTCGCGAAGGCCGCCAACATGCCGCTGTACCAGCTGCTCGGCGGCGCCAGCCGCGAGCATGTGTTGGTCTACGCGCATGCCAACGGGCGCGACATCGCCGAGACGGTCGACGAGGTGCAGCGCCAGGCCGCGCTGGGCTACCGCGCGATCCGCGCGCAAAGCGGCGTGCCCGGGCTGAACAAGGTCTACGGCGTGGCCATCGACCGCGACGCCGGCAAGCCCTACGAGCCGGCCACGCAGGGGCTGCCGGTGGTGCAGGACTGGGACAGCGCGAAGTACCTGCGCCATGCGCCCAAGCTGTTCGAAGCGCTGCGCCACACACTCGGCTGGGACCTCGAATTGCTGCACGACGTGCACCACCGCCTGACGCCGATCGAGGCCGCGCGGCTGGGCCGCGACCTCGAACCCTACCGCCTGTTCTGGATGGAAGACCCCACGCCGGCGGAGAACCAACAAGCCTTCCGCCTGATCCGCCAGCACACCACCACGCCGCTGGCGGTGGGCGAGGTCTTCAACACGGTGTGGGACTGCAAGGAGCTGATCCAGCACCAGCTCATCGACTTCATCCGCACCACGGTGGTCCATGCCGGCGGCATCACCCACCTGCGGCGCATCGCCGACCTGGCCGCGCTGTACCAGGTGCGCACCGGATGCCATGGCGCGACCGACCTGTCGCCGGTGTGCATGGGCGCGGCGCTGCACTTCGACCTGTGGGTGCCCAACTTCGGCATCCAGGAGCACATGCCGCACAACGAGGCCACCGATGAGGTGTTCCCGCACGCCTATTCGTTCAGCCAGGGCTTCATGCATCCGGGCGAAGCGCCTGGCCATGGCGTGGACATCGACGAGGCCCTGGCGGCGCGCTACCCCTACCAGCGCGCCTACCTGCCGCTGAACCGCTTGCAGCGCGACGGCACGCTGTGGGATTGGTAGGCGGCGGTGTGACCCGGCCACGCCTGACGCTGCAGGCGCTGGCGGCGTTGCCCCGCGACGTCCGCCGCCCTGGCTACGATCGCGCGGCGCTGCGCACCGGCACCTTCGCGCTCGACGACCCCATGGCCGCCGAGCTGCGGGCGCTTGTCCACGCGGCCGGCGCGCCGAACCCGATGTGCGGCGCGAGGTGCAGCGCTGCCTGGCCTTCCAGCCGGTGTTCGGCGACCTGGGCGAGCGGCCCGAGCTGGCCGCCGAGGTGGCCGCTGCGCTGCGCCTGCTGCGCCGCCAGGGCGTTCGTGCCGCCCTGCAGGACGAGCCGAGCCGCTGAGCGCGTCGCTTCGGGGTTACCACCTCTGCCCTGCCAAGTCGGCTTGCACACAATGCGTCGGACCCACCCACCCCCCACAGGAGACACCCGATGATCAGCACCCTGCTCAAAGTCTTGCAGGCTGCGGCGGCCGTTGTGGCCGTCACGCTGGCCGGCCCTGCGCTGGCGCAGACCAAGCTCAAGTGGGCCCATGTCTACGAGACCAGCGAGCCGTATCACACGCAGAGCGTGTGGGCCGCCGAAGAGATCAAGAAGCGCAGCAACGGCAAGTTCGAGATCACCGTCCATCCGGCCAGCTCGCTGGGCAAGGAGACCGACATCAACCAGGGCATGCTGCTCGGCACGGTGGACATGATCATCTCCGGGCCCAGCTTCGCGGCGCGCAGCTACCCGCGGCTGGGCATCGCCTACTACCCGTTCATCTTCCGCGACGGCGAGCACCTGCTGGCCTACAGCAAGAGCGCGGTGTTCAAGGAGATGATCGACGGCTTCCGCGAGAAGACCGGCATCCAGATCCTGGCCTATACCTACTACGGCGCGCGCATGACGACGAGCAAGAAGGCGTTCACCGACTGCGCCGGCATGAAGGGGCTGAAGATCCGCGTGCCCGACGTGCCGAGCTACCGCGCCACGCCCGAAGCCTGCGGCGCCAACCCGACGCCGATCGCCTTTGCCGAGGTCTACCTGGCGCTGCAAAACGGCACCGTCGACGCGCAGGAGAACCCGCTCACCACCATCGAGGCGAAGAAGTTCTACGAGGTGCAGAAGCACATCATGCTCACCGGCCACATCGTCGACGGCCTGACCACGCAGGTGGCGCCGCATGTGTGGAACAAGTTGAGCGATGCGGAGAAGAAGATCTTCTCAGACGTCGCGCTGGAAGCCGCGGCACGGGCCAGCGCGCAGATCAAGCAGCGCGAGTCCGAACTGGTCGCCGAGTTCAAGAAGAAGGGCATCACCGTGCACGACGTCAACCGCCAGAGCTTCGTCGACGCGGTGCTCAAGGCCAAGTCGGTGGAGTCGATGGGCTTCGACAAGAAGGACTACGACCGCATCGTGAGTATCAAGTAGCCCCGCGGCCTGGCGGCCGCCTCCCCCCAGGGGGCAACGCCAGCGGCCCGGCGAAGCCGGTTCCGCGGCGTTCGCTGGGCTGCCCAGGGGTCACCGAGCGGCCATTTGAGAGCGGATTGTCAGCATGACCATCGACATCGATGCCGGCCCGAAGGTGATGGGCGATGACGGCGAGTTCCACGCAACAGACGAGACCGTGGACCTGTCGCAGACGCCGCTGGAGGCCTGGTTCGCGCTGGCGCTGTTCTGGGCCCTGGCCGGAGTCGTGTTCACGCAGTTCTTCACCCGCTATGCGCTGAACAACTCGGCCTCCTGGACCGAGGAGATTGCGCGTTATCTGTTGATCGGGGTGGTCTTCGTCGGCGCCTCCATCGGGGTGGCCAAGAACAACCACATCCAGGTCGACTTGCTGTACCGCTACCTGCCGGCCCGTGCCTGCCGCGTACTGGCGCTGGTGGTCGATGTCTTGCGCATCGCCTTCCTGACATCGATGAGCGTGTTCACGGTGCAGATGATGCACAAGATGGGACCGCTGCAGATGACCATCGTCGACCTGCCGATGAACATCGTCTACAGCGTGGTGCTGTTCGGCTTCGTGGCGATGTCGCTGCGCTCGATGTGGGTCATGAAGATCCATTGGCAGCGTGGCTTCAGCGTGCTCGAACGGCCCGAATCGAACATGGGCGACAGAACGCTGTTCTGACCTCGACACAAGAGACACCAGGCCGGCCGCACCATGCTCAAGATCATCTTCCTGTTCCTGATGGCCAGCGGCCTGCCGGTGGCCATCGCCATGGCCGGCTCCTCGCTGCTGTACATCCTCATCAGCGGGGACCTGCCGCCGTTTGCGGTGATCCACCGCATGATCGGCGGCATCGACAGCTTTCCGCTGCTGGCGGTGCCGTTCTTCATCCTCGCCGGCAACCTGATGAACAACGCCGGCATCACCAACCGCATCTACAACTTCGCGCTCGCGCTGGTCGGCTGGATGAAGGGCGGGCTGGGCCATGTCAACGTCATCGGCTCGGTGATCTTCGCCGGCATGAGCGGCACGGCCATCGCCGACGCCGCCGGCCTGGGCACGGTGGAGATCAAGGCCATGAAGGACAACGGTTATCCGACCGAGTTCGCGGTCGGCGTGACCGCGGCCTCGGCCACGCTGGGGCCGATCATTCCGCCCAGCCTGCCCTTCGTCATCTACGCCATGATGGCCAACGTGTCGGTGGGGGCGTTGTTCATGGCCGGCATCCTGCCCGGCGTGCTGATGGCCTTGCTGATGATGGTCACGGTGGCCTACTACGCGCACAAGAACAAGTGGGGCGCCGACGTCAAATTCTCGTGGCGCCGCATCGGCGGCGGCTTGATCGAGCTTGCGGTCGTCGTCTTCTGGCCCGTCGCCACCTGGGCGCTGGTCGACAAGGCCGGGCTGCCGGCGCAGCCGGTGGTCTTCGGCGCGATGGTCTTGCTGTTCCTGCTCGACCGCATCTTCCGCTTCCAGGCGGTGCTGCCGATCATGACGCCGGTGCTGCTCATCGGCGGCATGACCACGGGACTGTTCACGCCCACCGAGGGCGCCATCGCCGCCAGCGCCTGGGCGCTGTTTCTCGGCCTGGTCTGGTACCGCACGATGAACATGAAGATGTTCGTCAAGGTCAGCCTGGACACGGTGGAGACCACCGCCACGGTGATGTTCATCGTCGCCGCGGCGTCGATCTTCGGCTGGATGCTCACCGCCACCGGCGTCACCGCGGCGATCGCCGAATGGGTGCTGGCGGTAACCCAGCAGCCCTGGCTGTTCCTGCTGATGGCCAACCTGCTGATGCTGTTTGTCGGCTGCTTCCTCGAGCCGACCGCGGCGATCACGATCCTGGTGCCGATCCTGTTGCCGATCGCGCACAAGCTGGGCGTGGACCCGGTGCACTTCGGCCTGGTGATGGTGCTCAACCTGATGATCGGCCTGCTGCACCCGCCGATGGGCATGGTGCTGTTCGTGTTGGCCCGCGTGGCCAAGCTGAGCGTGGAGCGAACGACGATGGCCATCCTGCCCTGGCTGGTGCCGCTGCTGGCCAGCCTGGTGATCCTCACCTATGTGCCGGCGATCTCGTTGTGGCTGCCGCGCAGCGCCGGGCTCTGACGCACGGCAGCAGCTGCGCGCCCCATGCCCTGCATCGCCGAGGTCGAGCTGCTGCAGGTCAACCTGTCGCCGCCGGTGCCGCGCAGCGATGCGATCCAGAGTTTCGTCACGCAGGAAACGCCCTTCGTGCGCATCCGCTGCGACGATGGCAGCGCCGGCGACGGCTACAGCTACACCATCGGCAGCGGCGGCTCCTCGGTGTTCGCGCTGCTCAGGGATCACCTCGCGCCGCGGCTCATCGGCCGCGACGCCGACCAGATCGAAGCCCTCTGGCGCGAGCTGCTGTTCGCCACCCACGCGACCAGCGTCGGGGCGATCACCAGCCTGGCGCTGGCGGCGGTGGACACCGCGCTGTGGGACCGCCGCTGCCGCGCGCAGAACCTGCCGCTGTGGAAGGCTGCCGGCGGCGCACAGCGGCGCATCCCGGTCTACACCACCGAAGGCGGCTGGCTGCACCTGAGCCCCGAGACGCTGGTGACCGAGACGCTGGCTGCACAGGCGGCGGGCTTCCAGGGCGCGAAGATCAAGGTCGGCAAGCGGCATGTGAGCGAAGACGTGGCGCGGCTGGCAGCCGTTCGCGAGGCCGTCGGCGATGGCTTCGAGATCATGGTCGATGCGAACCAATGCTTCACCCTCAGCGAGGCGCTCAAGCGAGCGCCGCACTACGCCAAGCTGGGCATCGCCTGGCTTGAGGAGCCCCTGCCGGCGGATGACCTGCATGGCCATGTGCGCCTGGCCGAGGCCTGTCACGCCCAAGGCCTGCCGATTGCGGTGGGCGAGTCGCTGTACTCCAGTGGACAGTTCGCCGACTTCATCCGTGCCGGTGCGGCGAGCATCGTGCAGGTGGACGTGGCGCGTGTCGGCGGCATCACGCCGTGGCTGAAGGTGGCGCACATGGCCGAGGCCTGCAACCTCGCCGTGGCGCCGCATTTCCTGATGGAGCTGCACGTGTCGCTGTGCGGCGCCACGCCGGCGGCCAAGTGGGTTGAGTACATCCCGCAACTCGACTCGATCGCCTCGAGCCGCCTGGCCATCGAGGATGGGCATGCGGTGGTGCCGCAGTCGCCGGGGCTGGGGATTGCCTGGCTGTGGGCGGAGATCGAGCGGCGGGCGGTGGCGCGGCACAGCGTGAGCTGAAGGCTTGGCCGCATGGGAAGCAAGGCTTCCAGGTCCCTGATCGTCCAGCTCGACAGTGAACACCGCGGACTCAGGGTCGAAACCGTGGTGCTTCACGGTCACGCCGCCGGTCGGCTTGACCTGCGCCAAGGCCCCGCCGGGGTCTTGTGGTCACGGATCCAGGGACGCGTGAATGTCCGGTCCGGGTCTTAAGAGCATCGGAGGCAAATTGCTTTGGATCGAATCCGAAGGGTTTAAACCACGAATCGTTTTCACGTTTTCGCCTGACATATTTTCTCGCGTTTCTGCCTTGCCGGGTTCAAGCCGCCGGGCGCTGGCGGGTTCCCCTTTTGCTCGTCCGAACACTCGCCACGTGGACGTTGCCCGACTAATTAAGGGGGTGCAGGCCCAAGTCTGACGCCCGTAGAGGGTCCGGCCCTACCGTTCGGGCCGTTGAACTCCACGATCAACTGTCCCTCCTGGAGATCCATCTTCCTCTGGGCATCGTCCATATCCTTTATGAGTTTTGCGAATTGCTCGTTGGCCACTGTGCCAGACTTGCCTCGCATGGCTCTGACCATTCGGGTGGCAAAGTCCCTGGCGATGTCTCGGTGTCGTTCTTCGTGTCCCTTGATTAGCTCCTCGGCCTGTTTGATCAGTGCTCTCTGAGCGTCTGAAGGGCGTCCACCGGCAAAACGCGGTCGAACGATGCTCGTATTGCAGACCATATTGACTCTCAATATGCCCCCTTTCAAATCCGGGTCAGGATTAAAGCTGAACGACGGTTGCATATGGCCGGCCGACCCTATAGGACCCCGACCAGCATTGGCGCCATCTACGAATGCTTCGAGCGTATCCGCTCGGACGTCGTGCGGGACTGGCGAAGTCGGATTGAAAATGGGGGCCTCCTCGGCACCAGCGTCACCAGCATCCGAGGCTCCTCCGTCCCGCGGCCCTGCATCCGGTGCTCCTGCGTCGCCCGGACGGGCTTGGTTGAGGGCAATGTTCGGGTCACCTAGCGCTTTCGTCGCAACGTCGAAGGCCTCACCGGCAAAATCTTTCGCCGCATCGAAGTCCTCCTCCGCTGCTTTAACGATCCTGCCGCCTAAATCTTGAACTCCCTTAACGGCTTGGTCGAAGAAACTCGCCGAATCGTCATCTGTCGGTGCCGACGACAGAGCAGCCGCCGAACCGCCTCCGGCGTCCGCCTCCTGGGCCGGCGGTGGCGTCGGCGTGGCCGCTGGCTTTGCGCCTCCGGCCAGCGCACGCTCCGTCCCACCACCGGCGTCCACGCGCCCATCGGGCTTGGCCAGTCCCATGTTCCTCTGAAAGGCCTCGATTGCGGCGATCGTCTGGCCACCGCACTTGCCGTCCGCCGCGATGCCCAAGGCAGCCTGCACGGCCTTGACGTCGTTGGCCGCGTTCTGCCCGCCGCTCCCCACCGAGCCACCGAGCGGGAACGAGCCCGTGCCGCCTCCGGACGCCCCGGCGCTGGGCGAACCGGAGACCACCCCAGCGACCTTCTTCGCAGCGCCCGTGACGGCTCCGGTGACCTCGCTGATGGCGCCTTCGACAACGTCTTGAGCGCCCTGAACCACCTGGGTTACGGTACTCGCCGCCTGGCCGATCGCTGCCGAAGCTTCGTCCTTGATCCTCTGCAGAGACTGACCCAGATCAACGCCGAAGGCGTTCATCATGAAGGAGTCTTGTTCGTCGCTCATATTGCGGTCTCCGTGCTGTTCAAGCGATGGACTTCATCATGTGCGTCAGGCTGTCGGTGATGACCTTCCTGACCTGAGCATTGACACCGAACGGGTTGTTGTCGATGTGTTCGATCAAGGGCTCGCTCTTCACGAAGGCGATGTAGTCCGCAAGGATGGTTTTGGCGCTCGCGAGTTCGGCCTTGCGCTTGGCTGCATCCTCGGTGGCACCGGCCCGTTCGAGCGTTTGCGACAGGCGCACATCGAGCTTCTCCAGGATGACGTCGACGCGCTGCACGTTCTGGTCGATCTCGGCAAGAAGCGTCGGGTGCTCGTTCGCGTACTCTTGCCGGATGGCCCGCTTGAACTCATTGATGTTGTGGTCGAGGATATTGCGCGTGCCATGCCAGATCAGCGGTGCGCGTGCGAGTGTCGGCTCACCCAGGTCTTCCGGCGGCGCCATTGGATTCGGCGGCGGCGGTGGGTTGCCGATCTTGCCGGAGGCCGCCAGCGCGCGCGCGATGCCCCGCTTCGGATCGACGCGGCCATCGGGTTTGGATTGCCCCAATGCGCGCTGAAACTCGACGATGGCTTCGATGGTGTCGCGGCCGCAGCGGCCGTCCACGTTCAGGCCCGCGCCGGCGCGTCGGTTGAGCGCGGCTTGCACGGCCTTCACGTCTTCCTCGAGGTTCTTGCCACCCTGCCCCACCGCCGCGCTGAGCTCGAACGGCCGGTCCATGTCCGTTGGCGCTTCGGCCTTCGCAGCCGCCTCTTCGCCCTTGTCACCCTGACCGGCGCCCTCGGCGACCGGTGCGCCCTCTTCGTCGTTGTCGTCGTCGTCACCATCCTCGCCGCGGCACTTGAGTCTGTTCACGCGCAAGCCCGTCTGCTCCAGCAGCGCGAGCTTGATCAGCTTGGCCATGCCGGCGACTTCGGCCTTCAGCGTGAAGGTGGTGGCTCCCGCTTCGAGGCCGCAATGCCCGGGGTAGTACTTGGCGCTGCCGCCGCCGAGTTCGTCGGCGAGCATCTTGCGCCGCGCCGGCGGGATCGGCTTTCTGGACAGCATCACGATGACCTTCTTGCCCGACTTGGCCAGCAGCGCATGCATCGTCTCGCCCTTGGCGACGAGCTTCAGCAGCGGCTTGAGCTTGCTCGTCAGCAGCTCGGGTGACTCTTCGTCTTCATCGTCTTCGTCGCCCTTCTTCGCCGCCGCCTCGGCAGCCTTCTTCTCGGCTTCGGCCTTGGCTTTGCTCGCCTTGTCGTGCTCGGCCTTTGACTTGGCGACATCGCGCTGCGCAGCTTCGGCTGCGCCGAGCATCTCGGCGATGTACTTGGCCGCAGCGGGCACCGCAGCGACGGCCTTGTCCTTCTTCAGCAGCGTGGCGAGCTTGCTCACCTCGTCGAGGGTCTTGGCCGCTTCGTCGTGGTCGTCGTCGGCGAGCCTCTTCAGCTTCTCGAGCGCCTTCAACAGCCCGTTGTCCTTGAGCTTGTTCTTCGCCGCAACGTCTTTCCACCCGGCATCGCCGAGGGCTTTGGACCTGATCAGCACGGTACACCTCCAGTTCGTTCGCCGGAATGCCTTCCCGGCGCTACTTGCGGCCAGGACCTCATCTCAAAATCTCGCCTTCGCCGTCTCGAAAATCTGATTGGCCTTGGCTGGCGCGTCGCGACGCCAGCGACGACGATCGTCACCAGGTCTTCGCCGTGGGGGCTCGACAGCATCCCCCATGGCATCGCCTGGTCGCCGAAGCCTCGCAACCGATCCACAAGCCCGGGATCGAGCGCGTTGCGGGCGCGCATCTTCACCGCCGGGAGTATGCCGCGATCGAATCTGAGTTCGGCGTACGGGCTGGTGCCGGACGCTGCCGAGTAGATGCACTCGGTCTGATCGCGGCCCCGTTCTTTGCCCGCGGCGATCACGGCGCCGCCGAGGAGGGCCGACATTTCGGCCTGCGTGACGAGTCTCGCAGGCGCCGCGCCGCGGCTTTTGCTGCCGCCTGTGCGGCCCGCTGTGGGGCGGAGACAGGCGCCGACACCTGTGGCGAGCAGGCTACCAACATCAGCGCGGTCGCCAGCGTGGGAGCGAGTGTTGGCGCGAGTGTTCGCCTGATAGCTGCAGCACGAGACAGCTCGCGCGTGAGTTCGAGGTTCATGCTGAAGTCCTCCAGAGGTGGCAGGGCTCGGGCGTCGCGGCTGCGGCAGCGCGGACATTCCCTGACCCACATCACGAGATCGACCAGGCCAAGCGGACATTTGCCAGCCCCCTCGCTTCGGGGGGGTGCGCTTGGCGAGTCAGGTCAGGGGGAGTCGGTTTCCAGCAGCGCTGCGACGCGATCTGGGTAGCGGCGGAACTGCGGCCCGAGCGAGGGCTGGGCGTGCAGATGTTCGAGTGCGCGCGCCAGCTCTTCGGCTCATTGAGACTGCGTTCGGCCGCATTCAAGCATTGGTCGCTCAGGCGAGTCGTGCCACTGCTCTACTTGATCGCCTAGACCGGGCCGCGCTGACGAAAGCATTCCGCGGTGAACTCGTCACTTCCTGATAAGACTGCCCTTCACTTCTTGTTAACTACTGCTTGATAAAGGACAGTTTCATGCACGAATTAACGAGCAGGGGCCATGGCCGGGGCGTTAACGAAGAGGCCTACCAAGCTCTCTGTCCCGCTGGCGCCTTTTCCGCTGGCGTCTGAAGCCGGCAAGCGCTTCATCGAGTTCTTCACCGCAAACATTCGCAATCCGAACACGCGGCGGGCCAATGCCGGGATGAAGGCGCTGCCAGCCAGGCCGAGTTCGAAGATCTCGATCGGCTCGGCCAGGCCTTTGGCGCGGTAGTGGCCGTGGCGCTGGATCTCGGCGCCAGCGGGAGGCTGAAGGGCCTGCCGGGCGGCTTCGCTGAGCAAGGTCTGCCCGCCACGCGCCAGCGACATCACGCGCGCCGCCAGCGGCTTGGCAGGCCTTCGACTTCGAGCGGCTTGGCCCCTCGCGCCACCGCCTCGACCGGGTTCTCGCGCAAGGTCACCGCGGCGTGGTGCAGGCCCAGGCGGGCACAGAGCCCGAGCGGGGCCAGGGCAGCGTGGTGGTGGAACGAATGGAGACCGAGGTCGCCGCGTTCCTCGCCGCCCTCGGCGCGCTGCTCACGGTGCTGTCGGCCGGGCTGTCGGTGCTGTGGTTCGGCCGGTGGCGCAGGGCTTGCTTTCAATCCGGCCGCGTGGTCGGGCCGGCGGCACGCATCACCCTTCGGGGTGCTGGACGCGCGACCCCGGTTGCGCCAAAGTAGGCGCATCCTGGAGGTGCGTGACCATGGCAAAACCCGAGCTGAAGAAGAGGTGGTGGATCGGCATCAAGCCGAAGACCGTGAAGGGCGTCGAGCTGGAGAAAGCGCTCGGCACCGTCGAAGCGTCCGATGGCGAGAAGCTCGCCGCGGCGCTGCAGGCCCTGACACCAGCGATCAACAAGGCGCGTGCCGAGTTGAAGGGCCAGAAGGATCTGCTCAAAGATCTCGACGCGCTCGAATCGCTCGCCGAGGGCGAAGCCAAGAAGGTGCTTGCCGAGCTCGCCAAGACCAAGGCGGCAGCGGCCAAGGCGGCGGAAAAGGCCGCCGACAAGAAGGACGCCGACGACGAAGGCGACGACGAAGAACCGTCCGAGGACAGGCTCTTCGACGTCGAGCTGCACCGCAAGACGCTCAAGCGCGCGCTGCGCCAGCCGCTGGTGTTCGGCTTCTCCGTCGGCAGCCGTGCCGAGAACCGCAGCCTGGCGCTGGGCGTGCGCGGCAATCCGATGAAGTTCGGCAAACTGGCCAAGGAAAAAGGCGGTGGTGCCAAGGCCTGCTTCGGCCGCCTGATGGCCGCGCCCGGCGAGGCGAACAAGCTCGTGCTCACGCTGGAAGGCCCGCTCGTGCCCGGCACCGTGAAGGCGCTGCGCATGTTCTGCAAAGAAAACAAGATCACGCTGTTCAAGAAGTTCGCGGTGATCGTCGACGGCCAGGAAGCCGAGGCGGGTTCGGACGACGATGACGAGACGCCCGACGACGGCACCACCGCCGCGCCCAAGGCAGCCGCCGCGGCGACCGCCGCTGCCGGCGAGGCCGCGGCACCGCCGGCCAAGCCGATCGAGGTGCTGGAGGACCGCCGGCGCGAGTTCAAGAAAGCGCGTGCGGCCTGGGTCGCGGTGAAGACGCGCGCCGAGCAGGATCTGGAGAAGGTCAAGGACGGCGCGCACATGGCCTATATCGCCGACCCCGCGCAATTTCCGAAGGTCGTGGCCGGCTGCAAGGCCGTCGACGAGATCCTCGACAACCTCGACGACGAGTTGCGCGACACGCTGGACCAGTATGCCTCCACGCCGCTGCGCAGCCAGAAGAAGCTGGAGGACCTGGCCGCCACCGCGACGGGCATCCTCGAGCGCTACCAGCGCTTCGTCGCCGACAACAAGATGATGCGTGCGATCGACGAGAAGGAATTCGCCGACGTGGCCGTGCACGCGCCGGTGACCAAGGCGCTGGCGGATCTGCGCAAGTCGCTCGGTTGACCATCGCTCAGCAGCACCGGAGACATCGCCATGGTCACATCGGTCAGTCAAGCCCCGACCACCGCCCCCGCCAACACGGGCCTGAAGGGCCAGTGGGGTGTGGGCGACCCGAGCAAGCCGCAAACCAATCCTTCGCCCGACGGAAAGAACCCCACCACCGCAGACAAAGGTTCGGACAAGCAGGCGCAGGACTTCCAGGCCGCGTTCCAGAAGGAACAAGGCGTCATCAACGATCACTTGCAATACACCTCGGCCAACGCCGAGGCTTCGAAGCACGCTGCCCTCGCTTCGCGGCGCGACGCGCTGTATTCCGCGTTCCAGGCGGCATTGGGCCAGATCGACCGCAACGACCCCTCCAAGGCGCAGGGCGCGATCGACAAGGTGCTCAGTGACGCCAACGCGCTCAGCGCCGAGGTGGCCACGTTCCGCCAGGAGACCGAGCAGGCGAAGAACGAATGGGACTCGCGCCAGTCCGAGTACGACGAGGCCGTGCGCCACGTCGAGGAACTCGAGGCCTGGGAAGACGCGCAGGCCGGTGCGCTGCGCGGCCAGGCCGACGGCATCCGCACGCAGACCAACGAGCGGCGCTGGCGCGAGGCCTGCACCGGGTTCGACGGGCTGCGGGCGGCGCTGCAGCCCGTCTACGAGGAGTACTTGCGCCAGCGCGAGGCCAAGCCGCAGTACGAGCAGCAGTTGGCCGAGATCTCGGCAAAGCTCGAAGCGCTGAAGGCCGCCGAGAGACCGTCGCAGCCGATGACGGCCAAGGCCGGCGAGGCCGGCGCGGCGCTGCACGAGGCCAAGGGCAAGGCCGACACGAAGGACTTCGTCGGCGGTCTGGAGGTGCTCACCAGGACCAAGGGTCTCGTCGACGAACTCGACACGCTGACCAACGACCCGCAACGCCAGCAGTACCTTGCCGACAGCCAGGGCCCTGACCAGGCCAGCACACCGCGGCCCGAGCCGGCGTTCACGTCGCTCGACGCCGATTGGGCAGCCATCGGCGAAGGGGGCGCCAGCGCCCAGCCGATGGCCGACGCGGGCGACTACGCCGGCGCGAACCAGGCACTGGCCGACGTCAAATCCAGGCGCGAGGCGTTCCAGGTCAAGCACGATCAACTGGTTCAGAAGAAGACCGAGTACGAAGCCACGCTCGCCCAACTGCAGCCGCGCCTGCAGGGCGTTTCAGTGTCAGAGCCGCAGTACGCCAAGCTGGCGCCGATGCAGCAGGAGCTGGCGAACGCGCAGACCCAGATGGAGTCCGCGGCGCAGGCCGAGGACTTCGGGCAGGCGCTGACGCTGGCGCAGGAGCTCTCCGGCAAGGTCGACGCGATCGAGCAGGCCAAGGCCGAGATCGACGCAAAGAAACAGCAGTACGAAGCGGCACTGGCAGCGCTGCAGCCGCGGCTGCAGGCCGTCTCGGTGAGCGATCCTGCCTACGCCAAGATCGAGTCACAGCTGCAGGAGATCGCGCAGGCGCAGACCACGATGGAAGCCTCGGCGCAGGCGGGCGACTACGACCAGGCCAACACGCAGTTGCAGGACCTCACCACGAAGGTCGACGCCTACGAGAAGGCCAAGGCCGAGATCGACGCAAAGAAACAGCAGTACGAAGCGGCACTGGCAGCGCTGCAGCCGCGGCTGCAGGGCGCGTCGGTCAGTGATCCGCTCTACGTCAAGCTCGAGCCGATGCAGGCCGAAATCACAGCAGCACAGCAGGCCATGGAGGCTGCTGCGCAGAGCGGCGACTACGATCAGGCCAACACGCTGGCGAAGGACCTGTCCGCCAAGCTCGATGCATTCGAGAAGGCCAAGGCCGAGATCGATGCAAAGAAACAGGAGTATGAAACGGCTCTAAAGGCCTTGCAGCCAAAGCTACCGACCTCTTGTCCAGCCAACGCCAAGCTGGGCGCTCTCGACGGCGAGATCACGACCCTCAAGGGACAGATGGAAGCCGCGGCCTCGAGCCATGACTACGCAAAGGCCCTGGAAATCGCGAATCAAGTGAGCGCGAAAGCAGACGAATTCCAGAAGGCTTTGGCGGAGCTCGAAAAGAGCAAACAAGAATACGAATCCGCCGCAAAGGCCTTGCAGCCAAAGCTACCCACGACCTGCCCCGTCAACGCAAGTTTGGCCGAAAGGCACAGCCAGATCATGGCCCTGAAGGGCCAGATGGAAGCGGCGGCCAACAGCGAGGACTACGCCAAGGCCTTGGAGCTCGCGAAGCAATTGGGCGCCAAAGCAGACGCGTATCAGAAAGCCGTCAAAGAAACGCCGCCGAGCCCCGAGAAGGTCAAGGAAGTCCAGGACCTCATCACTTCGGGCAAGAAGGACGAAGCCATACAAAAGGCCATTGAGGTCTATGGCGTCGACAAGAGCCAAGCCAAAAAGATAGTCTACGACGCGAGTGTCTCAGGTGAGGCTGAGACATCCAAGGATGGCACGATCAGTGTCGGCGACAAGTCCTTCTCCAGTCCCGGATGGTTGGCGTCCAGTACGGCTCACGAGGCCGAGGTCCACGTGAACAAGCAAGGCAAGGCCGGCAAGTGGTACACGGGAACGATGGGCACGGCAGTTCAGGAGGTCCAAGCCTACGATCACGAGATCGCGAATGCCCACAAATACAACCTGACCGAGGCCGAGATCAAGGAGCTCAAGAAGCGCAGAAAGGAACACTATGACCAGCTCAATGACGACTACAAGAAGCGGGCTGATGAAAACAACTACGACATGAAGTCAGGGGAAGAAGGGCTATGAAACTGTCGTCGATTTTGCTCGCTACTATTTTCTTCCTCTCCACAGGGGGAGCATGCAAAGGGGAAAGCAACCTCATGGAAACCAAGTGTGTATTGGAGATTAAGCTCGCGTCACAGAAGGTCAAACTTGGACAAGACGTCAATGTCACTGTTCAGCTCAAGAACACGAGTTCTCAGAAACTGTGGGTCAACCGCCGCATGCTGCTCAACATCATCCAATCTCCCGCCACGATGCGGGAGCTTTGGGTGGATGTCGTCGGCCCGGGCGGTGAACAGATTCCCTTTTCTTCCCACGTGAGAGCAGGAGAAGCCGTCGCAAGTGACTTCGAAGTGCTGAAACCAGGCCAGGTCGTCTCGAAGCAGATCAAGTTGTCGAACTACTTCGAACTGCAAAAGCCCGGTGTTTATCAGATCACCGCTCACTATCAAGACGGTACCAAGGACATTCCCAAGACCCCGGACGGAGTTCCGCATTTGCGGGAGCAGCTCAGTTCGGCACCTGCAAAGTTCGAGCTACTCGCGCCGTAGTAGAACGCCCACGGATCGTGCCCGTTGAGCTTGGCTGCACCAGCGAATTGCTCGCATTCGCCGTGCCGCCTTGCCCGCGCAGTCCGCTCACAGCGCGCCAACATGGCAGGGCATCGAGATCGGGATCAGTGCCCAACCGTTGGCCGGACAACCGTCAGAGAGGCGGCCCCTCGCCCCCTGGATTTCGATGACTCAGGTCGTTGACCACGCTGATCAGCAGGGGGATGAAGGCACCCATGCACATGGCCACCAGCACGTCCGACGGCCAGTGGACACCGAGGACCAGACGCGAGATAGCGACCAAGCCTGTCCACAGCACAGCAAGCGCCATCGCCCTGCTCCCGGCCCGGGGCCAGATCCGCGCCACGCACAACGCGGCAGCGGTCGCGAACGCTGCAGTGCTGAGGGTGTGCCCACTGGGGAAACTGGATCCCCAGTACCACTGCGCCTCCCACAGTGCAGGTCGCGCGCGGCCAACGATGGCTTTCATGCCCCAGACGACGAGCGTTGCCGTGACCACGGATGCGGCCTCGAGCAGTGCCTCGAAGCGGCGTCGGGCGACGAGCAGCGCAACGGCGGCCAGGGCTGAGAGGGGCACCAGAAACCTCGCTGAGCCGCTGAGCGTGACCGCCTCGAAGAAGCCGTCCAGCGCAGCTGGCACATGATTACGGA
>JANNQO010000030.1:0-5829 GCA_031400795.1 Rubrivivax sp.
AAGATCGCGCACAGGCACGGCATCGAACTGCAGCGCATGACCGTCAGCGCCGAGGCCACCTTCGATCGCCGCGGCGTCACGCTGGCTGAAGACATCGCCGTGCCGTTCCCGGCCATCACGCTGACCATCACATTGGTCAGCGGCGCCACCGTCGCGCAGATCGAACAACTTCAACACGAGCTGGCGATGTACTGCCCGATCGCCAAGCTCGTGCGCGCCAGCGGCACCCAACTCACCGAGGTGTGGAACGTCTCGGCGCCGACTGTGGCATCGTGACTTCGGTGCGTGCTAACATTCTTACCTCGTAATACCTTGAGGCAGACGCCATGGACGCATCGACCGTGACCAGCAAAGGCCAGGTCACCATCCCCAAGGAGGTGCGGCGCACCCTTGGCATTCGCCAGGGAAGCCGGATCGAATTTGCCACCAAGAATGGAAAAGTCGAGTTGCGCGTCCTGCACCGTGCGCCGCAGAGCATCGTCTCCGGGCACGGCATGCTCGACGCCCGCGGCAAGCAACTGCCTGCTGACTTCGATGCGGCCAGCCTGCTCGCGCCGAAGCTGATTCCCAAGCGCACCCCCAGGCTCGCCGCCCAACGCGGCGGCAAGCGCTGATGCTCGCGCTGGATACAAACGTTCTGGCGCGCTACTACGTGCGCGAAGGCGGCACTGCCCGCGCTCAAGAAGCCACCGCGCGCGCGGTGCTTGAACGAGGCACGCAGTTGTTCGTCGCCAAAACCGTGGTGCTCGAGCTCGAATGGGTGTTGCGCGGTGTATACGGCCATCCGCCCACGGACATTTTCAGGGTCTTCGAGCACCTGCTGTCGCTCGAGCATGTCGACATCGAGGACCGCCCCGCGGTCGAGACGGCGCTGGGCAACCTGAAGCGCGGGCTGGATTTTGCCGATGCGCTGCACCATGCCTCGAGCCGCAGCAGCGAAGCCTTCCTCACCTTCGACGCAAAAGGCTTTGTGGGCAAGGCGCGGCGGCTCGGCATCACGCCGCCGGTGCGTCTCGCGGCCTGAGCCGCAATCGACGCCGCCAGGCGGTGCGCGCGCGGCCGGCCGCCCTGGGCAGTGTTTCATTCAATCACCTCATCGGCACGCAGCCGAAGCGCCTGCGGCATCGTCAGGCCCAGCGTCTTGGCAGTCTTCAGGTTGAGCACCAGCTCGATCTGCGTCGGCTGCTCGACCGGCAGCTCGCTCGGCTTGGCACCCTTGAAGATCTTGTCCACGTAGGCGGTGATGCGCCGCATCTCGTCGGTGTTGTTCGGCCCATAGGACATCAGCCCGCCGCCATGCACCCAGCCGCTGGACTGGTAGATCGCCGGCAAGCGCTCGCGCTGCGCGAAACCCAGGATGCGCTCGCTCTCACGCAGGACGACGGCCTGGTCGAAGACGATCAACCCCCCAGGGCGCAGGCTGCGAATCTGCGCCAACGCCGCGTCCAACGCCGGCGCACCAGGCAGCTGCACCGGCTGGACGCGAACGCGGACCTGGCGGCCGGCGGCTTCGACGCCCGCAAGCGCCCTTTCGAGTATCGACGGCACGCCCGGCGGGCCGCCGCTGCTCACGATCAACACAGCCACGCTGGCCAGGCCGGGCACTGCTTCGCGCAGCAGCTCGAGCCGCTTCGGGTCAAGCTCGGCGGTGATCGTCGAGCGGCCGGTGATGTTGCCGCCAGGGCGCGCCAGGCTGGCTACAAGCCCGGTGCCTACCGGGTCGGACGCCGAGAAAAAAACGATGGGAATTGTCGCCGTCGCCTTTTGTGCGGCGACAGGGCCTGAAGTGCCCCCCACCAGCAGCAGATCGACCCGGCTCGCGACCAACTCGCTGGCGATTTCGGCATAGCGCTCGTTGCGCCCGTCGACGGAATGTTCTTCCAGGCGATAGTCGCGCCCCGCGACGTAGCCCCGCTCGAGCATGGCACCATGAAACGCCGCCACGCCAGCGGCACGCACCGGATCGCTGCTCGACGGGCGCGGCACGATGAAGCCGATGCGCCAGACCTTGGCGGGCTGCGCCACGGCCCTGCCTGCCGCGCTGAATCCGCCACCCGCCATTGCGACGATGAACGGGCGGCGGTTCATTGAATCACCTCATCCGCGCGCAGCAGCAGCGACTGCGGGATCGTCAGGCCCAGCGCCTTGGCGGTCTTCAGGTTGATGAAGAGTCTGAACTCGGTGGGCTGCTCCACCGGCAGGTCGCCCGGTTTCGCACCCTTGAGAATCCGATCCACGTAGCTGGCCGCCTTGCGCAAGTGCCAGTCGTCCGCAGACAGGTAGGACATCAGGGCGCCTGCGTTCACAACCCACCGCGGGTCGCCGTAGATCGCTGGCACCTTGAAGTGAGATGCCAGCTCGATGATGCGCACACGGTGCTGGCCAAACATCGGGTCGCCAAGAACCACCATGCCGCCGCCTTTGGCACGCGCGATAGCTGCGTCCAGTTCTTCCGGCAGCGTGACGTCGAGGCGATCCATTTGCAGGCCGAGCTTGCTTGCGCGCAATGCCATCGCAGCGAAGAAGAAGCCGTTGGCCGGGTTGGCGCTGTTCATCAGCACACTCACACGCTTGAGCTGCGGCACCGCCAGCGACAGCAGTTCCACTTGCTTGGCAGACACTTCTTCACCTGCTGCCGAGGTGCCACTCAGGTTGCCGCCTGGGCGGGCCAGGCTGGCGACGAACCCGGCACCCACAGGGTCGCCCGCGTTGAGCATCACTATCGGCACGCCAGGCGCGCCGTCACGCGCCGCGCGAATGGTGATCGTGCCGTTGGCAATGATCAGCGCCACCGGCAGGGCCATGAGTTCGGCGGCAAGTTCGCGCTGGCGCTGCGGGTTCACACCGGCATAGCGAATCTCGATGACGAGGTTCTTGCCTTCGACCCAGCTCAGGTCACGCAACGCCGCGCGCATGATCTCCACGCGGAGCGGGTCGGTTGGCAGCTGTCCAGTCGTGGGGATCAGCCATCCGATTCGGTAGGCCTTAAGTTCGGGCTGGGCACGGCTTGGTGGCGACGCGAGCCACAGCCCACCGGCCCCGATCAACGCGCGGCGCTTCATCATCCAATCACCTCATCCGCGCGCAGGAGCAGCGACTGCGGGATCGTCAGGCCCAGCGCCTTGGCGGTCTTCAGGTTGATGACCAGCTCGAAGCGCGTCGGTTGCTCGATCGCCATGTCCGCGGGCTTGGCACCGTTCAGGATGCGCGCGGCGAAGCCGGCGAGCTGGCGATAAACCTCGGTGTAGTTCGGTCCGTAGGCCATCAGCCCACCTTCCTCGGCGCTTTGCGACCACTGGTAGATCGTCGGCAGCCTGGCACTGGCCGCGAGCTCGATGACGCGCGCGCGGTGGGCATGCAGAAAGGGCGACGTGAGCTGGTTGATGCCAGCCACCCGAAGCCGCCTGGCGCTGGCGAAAGCCGTCTCGATCTCCGCCACAGTGCGCGCGTACGCCGCGTGCGACACCAGCCCGAGCGAGCGGGCGGCGGCTTCGACCAACTGCATCGCGTCGGCACGCTCGTTGCTATCCGCAAGATTGAGCACGGCGCTGCCCTTGGGCAGCAGTTGAGCGAGTAGTTCCAGCCGCTTGGAGTTCAGGGGGTTGCCCAGAATGCTGACTCCGGTGACCGCGCCTCCCGGACGATTGACCTCCTTTGCCAGCCCGTACACCACAAAGTCACCATGCAGGGCCACGAGGGGCACCGCCGGTGCGGCAGCCAGCGAGGCGTCGGTGGCACTCGGCCCCATCGCCAGGATCAGCGCGGGTTTCAGCGCGGCAAGATCGGCGGCAAGGCCGGGCACGTCCTGCGCACGTCCACTGGCGTAGCGGGCCTCGATGACGATGTCGCGGCCTTCGACAAAGCCGCGTTCCAGCAAGGCTTCGCGCAGCGTCTGCAAGGCTCTTGCGGACGAGCTTGGGCTGCCCGTCATCAGCAACCCGACGCGTCTTGGCTCCTTGGCTGCCTGGGCGTAGGCGCCCCGAACGAACCCGGCGCTGGCCAGCGTGGCCGAACCTGTGGCGACAAGCAAGGAACGGCGTTTCATTGCATCACCTCATCGGCGCGCAACCACGGCGATGGCGGAATCGCAAGGCCCAACGCCTTGGCGGCGCCTGTTCGCCACCAATGCCGCACTTGCCAAGCACGCGCATCGCGTGTGATACCAGCGCAATACAATTTTCGGGTTGTACACGAGAACCCGCCATGGCCATTTCCGTCCGTCTGAAACCCGAGATGTCGAAGGGTAGAGGGACACGACAAGCTTGCGGGCTGCGAGTCAGGACGGCGCCCAGGGGTCGATCACCGCGACGTCCGAGCCTTCAAAGTGGCGCAGGTTGCGCGTGGCCACAGTGGCGCGGCAAGCCAATGCAATGCCGGCGATCTGCGTGTCGCGCATGTCGACCGGCCGGCCCGCACGTTGACGCGCCGCAGCCAGGCTTGCCGCTTGCTCTGCCGCCGCCGCATCGAATGGCAGCACGCGGCGTTCGATGTCTTCTTGCAGCACCCGGTCAAAGGCCTCTTCCAGCGCCAAACGCCGCTTGCCTTTAGGCAGCAGCGCCAGGCCGAGGCGGCTCTCGAACAAGGTGATCGTGGTGATCCAGATTGAGCGCGCGGGTTGCCGGTCCAACCAGGCCAGCACACGCATCTCGGGTTCGCGCTGCATCAGCGCCGAGATGACGTTGGTGTCAAGAATGATCACTTGCCAAAGTCCGCCGCGCGCGCCTGCTGCCCGCGCAGCTCGGGCAACGGTGTGCTCAGGCCGACCTTGGCGAAGCGCGCCGCGATGCGGCTGCCCAGGCCTGAAGTGACCGCGCCGACGTCGACCTTGACGGCGTCACGCAGGATCTGACGCACTTCGGCTTCCATGCTGATGCCGTGGCGCACGGCGCGTTGCTTGAGCCTGAGCTTGACTTCGTCTTCAATGTCGCGAACGGTGAACTGGGCCATGTTTGCCTCCGTTGGGAGTCGCGATGATATCGTGATATCAGTGTGGCGACTAAGCGCCCGCCGCCTTCGCTGCAAAGCCTTCCTGGGCCAGACACGCCAGCACGCGCTCGCGGTGCTCCCCATGCACTTCAATGACCCCGTCTTTCACCGTGCCGCCGGCGCCGCAGGCTGCGCGCAGCTGCTTGGCCAGCGCGGCCAACGCGGCCGCGTCCAGGCGCAGTCCACGTACCAGCGTCACCGTCTTGCCGCCGCGCCCTTTGCTCTCGCGGCTGACGCGCGCGACGCCGTCGCCCAAGGGTGAGGCGCGCGCCAGCGCGGCGCAGCGGCAGTCGGCCAAGGCCTGGCGGCAGCTCGGGCAGGTGCGGCCGCTGTCGGTGGAATAGACCAGGCCACCCGAGCCGAGTTTGCGCGTCATGGGCGGCCCCTTTCGACCAGGGGTGCGAGCAGCCCTGCCAAGTCTTCGCGGCTGAACTTCACCGCCTCGGCCGCGTCGTGGCCGAGCACGCCTTCGGCGAGTGCGGCCTTGCGTTCCTGCAGCGCCAGCATGCGCTCTTCGATGCGGAGAGACAAGCATGCAAAAGAGCACCTGGACTTCAACGCTTCTGACCGCCATGTTGGTGGCCGCACCGGCCAGCGCGCAAGAATGGCCCAAGGCAAAACCGATCACCTTCACCGTCGCCTTCGGTGCCGGCAGTTCGACCGACATCATTGCGCGCACCGTCGGGCAGAAGGTGGCGGAGTCGCGCCGGTGTACGCAGCTTCCGCGTGCGGCCCTGGCTGCTCAACGAGGGCTCGTACACGGTGACGGTGCGCTACTCCGAGGCGCACCGCAGTGTCGGCTGATCTGCCCCGTGCCCGCGCCATGAATGTCCGCCCGAAAAC
>JANNQO010000031.1:0-2009 GCA_031400795.1 Rubrivivax sp.
CCGAACAGGTGCTTGCAGCTGTCCAGGATCTTCTCGAACACCGGCTGCGCGTCGGCCATCGAATTGCTGATGACGGCCAGCACCTCGGCCGAAGCCTTCTGCTGCTGCAGCGACTCCTGCGTCTCGTTGAACAGGCGCACGTTCTCGATGGCGATCACGGCCTGGTCGGCGAAGGTCTGCAGCAGCGCTACCTGGTGCGGCGCGAAGGACCCGGGTTCGCGCCGCGTCACGCTGATCAATCCGACGCTCTGCCCTTCCCGCACCAGCGGGCAAAACAGCATGCTGCGGTAGCCGCGTGCGCGCGCCAGATCGCGGAGGTTCTGCAGCCCGTCGTCCACCAGTTCGGTGTCGACGATGGGCACCATCTCGCCGCGGCGGATGGCTGCACCGACCCCGAAGGCCTGCAGCGGGATCGGGAACGAGCGCCGCAGCGTCGCGTCGCCCTCGAGCGTGGTCGAAGTGAAGGCCACCAGGTGCAGCGCGTCGTCCTCGATGCGCGCGACCATCGTCGACCAGCCGCCCAGCAGCTGGTTGGAGCTGCGCGCGATGGCGTCGAACACCGGCTGCACGTCCGACGGGGAGCTGGCGATGACCTTCAGGATCTCGGCCGTGGCCGTCTGCCGCTCCAGCGCCTCATTGGTTTCGCGGAACAGCCGGGCGTTCTCCAACGCCACCACGGCCTGCCGGGCGAACATCTCCAGCAGCGTGCGTTCGCGCGCGTCGAAGTCGCCCAGGCGCTCTCGCGCGACTCCGATCTCGCCGAGAAAGCGACCGTCCTTGAACATCGGCGCCGCGGCCCTGGCGTAGCTCACGCGGCCGCCCGTGGCCGCGCGGGCGAACTCGCGCGTGTCCACCGGGACACCGGGCCCGTTTAGGACGTCGGGGTAGACGACGATGCGATCGCCTGCTTCTGCAAATCGCTGCCGGGTGGCCGCCGCAGGGACCGGAGGCAGCGCGCGCATCCTCTGTGCTGTAGCTTCGGCTTCGGCAGGGCTGCTGAACACCATCTGCTTGCCAGCTTCGGTGAAGCGGAAATGACGGCGGTGGCAGAGGCCGTCGTCTTCCACCAGCGAGATCGTGGTGCCCATGGTGCCGTCGATCAGCCGCTCGCACCGCTCGAGAATCGCCTCGAACACCGGCACGGCGTCGCCCATCGACTGGCTGATGACTTCCAGCACGTCCGACGAGGCCTTCTGCTGTTCGAGCGCCTCCTTCGTCTCGCTCAACAGGCGCACGTTCTCGATCGCGATCACCGCCTGGTTCGCAAACGTCTGCAGCAGCGTCTTCTGCTGCTCGCTGAACGGCGCGGCGTCCCGGCAAAGCACGCCGATGGCGCCGATCGGCTTGGCCTCGTGCAGCAGTGGAACGGCCAGCACGCTGCGGAAGGCGTGGCTCTCGTCGCCGCCGCTGAAGAGGTAGCCGGCAACTTGGCGCACATCGGGAATCTCGACCAGCTCGCGTCGCAGGATGGCCTGTGCGATGCCGCTGCTGGCGCCGGGTCGCTGGGGCCACATGTCGCGCCATGGGTTCTGCGCCGGACCCTGCGCGTCGTGGAATGCGGCCTCGCGGATCCACTCGCCGTCGAAGCGGGCCACCACGCTGTGCTGCGCACCGCACAGACGCAGCGCGTTGGCGGCAATGGCGTCGAACACCGGCTGCACGTCCGTGGGCGATTCGCTGATCGCGGCCAGGATCTTGGCCGTGGCGGTCTGCCGCTCCAGCGCTTCCTTGGTCTCGTTGAACAGGCGTGCGTTCTGGATCGCGATCACCGCCTGGTCGGCGAAGGTCTTGAGCAGGTCCTGTTCGTTATCGGAAAACGGCCGCGGCGGCTTGCGGAAGACATTGATCGTGCCGATGCCACGACCCTCCCAGAGCATCGGCGCGTGAATGATCGACCCCGTCTCCGAAACCACCCGCGCCACGGCGTCGCGCAGCCCAGCGGGAACGTCGGGTCCGTTCAGCACATCAGGAAAGTGCGTGACGCGTCGTTCGCTGATCGCAAGCTCCGC
>JANNQO010000032.1:0-23996 GCA_031400795.1 Rubrivivax sp.
CGCGCGCAACTGCTCGGCGTTGATCTTCAGCGCCACGCCGTACATGCGGTCGCGCCACGACCAGAAGTCGTCGTGCGCGCCGACCAGCGTTTCGGCATGGCCGACAAAGGCGCGCTGGAAGGCGTGGCTGTGCGCATCGACGAGCCCGGGCAGCACCGGCCCGGCCAGCGGCAGCGCCTGCGCCGGGCAGGGCTGGTCGGGCGTGATTGATCGCCAGTAGCCGGGCTGGCCCACCGGCATCACGCCGTTGACTGCCGAGCGGCCCGCGATCTCGAGCACGACGCGTTCGCGCCAGCGGCCATCGATCCAGGCGCGCGGCGCCCACAACAACTCGGTGGCCTCAGACATCGGCGGGGCTCCAGTCGATCATCGCCTGTACGAACTCGCGCAGCAGCGGGGTGATCCGCGCAGCGCGGGCATCGTTCCAGCGCGGCGGCAGCTCGTCGTTCATGTACGCGCGCCAGGCCATCTCGAGCTGCACGGCGTGTACGCCCAGAGCCGGCCGCCCGTGCTGGCGCGTGATGTGCCCGCCCTTGAAGCGGCCGTTCGTCACATGGCTGAAATCGGCCTGTGCCGCGAACAGTGCAGCCAGCCGATCCTGCAGTGAGGCCGCGCAGCTCGCGCCTGCCGCGGTGCCCAGATTCAGGTGCGGCAGCGTGCCGGGGAAGAGCCAGGGCAGCTCGCTCCTGATGCTGTGCGCATCGAACAGCACGGCGTGGCCATGCGCGCCGTGCAGCCGCGCCACCTCGTCGCCGAGCGCCTGGTGATACGGCCGCCACCAGCGCTGCACGCGCCTGGCGATTTCGTCCTCGTCGGGCGCCTGGCCGTCGCGGTACAGCGCTTCGCCGCTGAAGAAGTGCGTCGGGCACAGCTCGGTGTTGTTCTGCCCGGCGTACATCGGCGTGTTCTCGCTCGGGCGGTTCAGGTCGATGACGTAGCGGCTGGCGCGCGGCACGAGCAGACTGGCGCCGAGCGTCACCGCGAAGCCGTACAGACGATCGATGAACCAGTCGCTGTCTTCGCTGGCTGCGGCGCGCGGCACCAGACGTTCGCGCACGTCGTCGGGGATGAAGCTGCCGACATGCGGGCAACTGATCACGAGCGGCTTGCTGCCGCGCTGCAAATCGAAGACTTCGGAGGAAGACATCAGGTCCGTTCGACACCGCCGCACCAGACGCGGCGGCAGGGGTTGTGGCCGAAGCAGTAGGCCAGATCGCGCGGATGATCGACATCCCACGCGGCAATGTCCGCACGCGCGCCGGAGACAAGTGAGCCCCGGTCGGTTAGGCCCAGCGCCCGTGCACCGTGGCGCGTGATGCCGGCGAAGGCCTCCTCGGGCGTGAGTTTGAAAAGGGTACAGGCCATGTTCAGCATCAGCAGCAGCGAGAGTGTCGGTGACGAGCCGGGGTTGTGGTCGCTGGCCAGCGCGATCGGCACGCCGGCGTCGCGCAGCGCCTGCAGCGGCGGCAGCTTGGTCTCGCACAGGAAATAATAGGCCCCCGGCAGCAGCACGGCCACCGCTGCGCTGGCTTGCATCGCGGCGATGCCGCTGGCGCTCAAGTGTTCGAGGTGGTCGCAAGACAGCGCCCCGTGTCGCGCCGCGAGCGCCGCGCCCTCGAGGTTGGAGAGCTGTTCGGCATGCAGCTTCACGGGCAGATTGAGCGAGCGCGCCGCCGCGAAGACACGCTCGGTTTGCGCCACGCTGAAGCCGATGCCCTCGCAGAATGCGTCGACGGCGTCGACCAGGCCGGCGGTCTGCTGCCGAGGCAGCCAGGCGCAGACGGCGTCGATGTAGTCGTCGGCGCGGCCCTCGAACTCCGGGGGCAGCGCATGCGCGCCCAGCGAGGTGGTTCTCACGCTGATCGGCAGCTCGCGGCCCAGGCGGCGCGCCACCGCCAGGCAGCGCGCTTCGTGGACCTCGGACAAACCGTAGCCCGACTTGATCTCGATCGTCGTCACGCCCTCGGCCATGAACGCGCGGGCGCGCCGCACGGCACTCTCGAACAGCGCCTCGTCGCTGGCCGTGCGCGTGGCGGCCACGGTCGAGCGAATGCCGCCGCCGGCGCGCGCGATGGCTTCGTAGCTGGCGCCTTGCAGCCGCAGCTCGAACTCGGCAGCGCGGTCACCGCCGTAGACCAGGTGCGTGTGGCAATCGACCAGACCGGGGGTCAGCAGCGCGCCGTGCAGATCTTCATCGGCGTCGGGGCGCTGGCCTTGCAGCGCGGCTGCGAGATCGGATTCAGCGCCGACCCAGTGCAGCGTGGCGCCGTCGATCAGCATCGCCCCACGCTCGATCCAGCCCCACGGCGCGGGGCCGTGCATCGTGGCCAGTCGGGCATTGCGCAGCAGCAGCATCGGCAGTCCTCAGAGGGCGACGGCAAGGAACCAGGCGCGCACCGAGCCGGCATCATCGACCGACCAGCGCTGCACGGCGGCCGCATCGCTCCACACCAGGCTGCCGGCGGGAACCGGGATCTTCTCATCGTCGATGCACAAGACGAGTGCATCGGCCGCGAACAGGCCCCGCCAATGCCCGCCCGCGCCAAGCTGCGCGCACTCGGCCACCGGTGTCATCAATGCGCGGCCGAAAGCGCTGCGCACCATGAAGTTGAGGTCGTCGGTCGGGCCGTCGAGCAGCTCGGCCTGCGGTGCCTCGGCACCGTCGAAGCGGCAGGGTGCGTCGCCCGAGCGCAGCTCGCGCACCGCGCCGGCGAAGCGCAGGCGCACGCCCGCGCCGCTGAGCACGGTGAACCAACGCTCGACCCCGGCGAACGCCGAAAACGGCCCCGATCGATCGATGCGCGCCACGCTCACACGCACCGACCAGTCGGTGGCGTCGGGCCAGGCGAGCAGCTCGCGCGTCGCGCCGCCGCGATTGCGCCAGGGCGATGGCGGCACGTCCTGCAGATCCACCTGGTGCCAGGGTTTCATGCGGGTGCCTCGAACACTTGCGCGGTCATGGATTGAATTGTCCTTCGATGATGTGGCGGCTGCCCGGGTGCACCAGCCGCGCCAGCGTGATCACGGCGTCGCGCGTGAAGGTGCGGCGCACCAGCACCAGGCAGGGCTCGTCCGGCGGCATCTGCAACAGCCCGGCCTCCTGCGCCGTGGCGCGGGCGGCTTCGATGGAGTATTGCGCACGCCACAGCGCGGTGGTCTGGAACAGGTAGTGCGTGGGCGTGATGCGGGTCAGGTCGGCGTGCAGGTAGCCCGGTGCTGTGGCCGGGTTGACGTAGCGGTCTTCGCACTGCAGCGGCACGCCGTTTTCGCGGTGCACGATGAGGCTGTGGAAGACCTCGGCCCCGCTGGGCACGCCGAGTTGCGCGGCGAGTCCGGCCGCTGCCTTCTCGGCGCGGTGCAGCTGCACGGTGGCTTCGTGGCGGTGGCCGCGCGCCTCGATTTCTTCGTGCAGATCGTGCAGCGTCAGCGTCGACGAGACTCGGTGCAGCGGTGCCGCGAAAGTGCCCACGCCTTGGCTGCGCTGCACCAGGCCCTCGGATTGCAGCTCGCGCAGCGCGCGGCTCACGGTCATGCGGCTGACGCCGAACTGCGCGACGAGTTCGGCCTCCGAGGGCATCAGCGCGCCCGGCGGCCAGTGCCCGGCGGCCAGGCCGTGCTTCAGGTGGGCCTTCACCTTCGCATAAGGGGCCTGAGCGAGATACGGTGCCTGCGCGGCCTCGGCCGCGGCGAACTCGGTAGAAACCATGAGGGCATGCTACTTGTCTAGTCTTGTCTAGACAAGTAGAGTTCCCCCTGATCTGGAGATTCCGACCATGGCCGATCTGTCCCCCCAGCACCGCATCGCCCAGCCGCGCCCCGTGCGCTCGCCTCGCGGCAGCGAGTTGAGTTGCGCGAACTGGTTGATCGAAGGCGCCTACCGCATGCTGCAGAACAACCTCGACCCCGAGGTGGCCGAGAACCCCGACGCGCTGGTGGTCTACGGTGGCATCGGCAAAGCGGCGCGCAACTGGGATTGTTTCGAAGCCATCCTGAACAGCCTGCGCGCGCTGAAGCCCGACGAGACGCTGCTCGTGCAAAGCGGCAAGCCGGTGGGCGTGTTCCGCACGCATGCCGATGCACCGCGCGTGCTCATCGCCAACTCCAACCTGGTGCCCAAGTGGGGCACCTGGGAGCACTTCGACGAGCTCGACCGCAAGGGCTTGATGATGTACGGCCAGATGACCGCCGGTTCGTGGATCTACATTGGCAGCCAGGGCATCGTGCAGGGCACCTACGAGACCTTCGTCGTAGCTGGAAGGCAGCACAATGGAGCCCCCACGACCGGCGAGTACACCGGTCTGCCCGGGGCTGCGCCCGGCTTGGGGCGGCCCGGCGCTCGGGCGCACGGCGGCGAGTGGGAGGGCCGCTGGATCTTGACCGCGGGCCTGGGCGGCATGGGCGGCGCGCAGCCGCTGGCGGCCACCTTCGCCGGCGCCTGTTCGTTGAACATCGAATGCCAGCAGAGCCGCATCGACTTTCGCCTGCGCAGCCGCTACCTCGACGAACAAGCCACCGACCTCGACGATGCGCTGGCCCGCATCCGCCGTCACACGGCCGAGAAGCGCGCGGTGTCGGTCGGCTTGCTCGGCAACGCAGCCGAGTTGCTGCCTGAACTGGTCAAGCGCGGCGTGCGCCCCGATCTCGTCACCGACCAGACCAGCGCGCACGACCTCGTCAACGGTTACCTGCCGGCGGGCTGGAGCGTCGAGCGCTGGCGCACCGCGCAGGCCGACCCGACGACGCACACCGCGCTGCGCGAAGCCGCCGCGCAGAGCTGCGCGGTGCATGTGCAGGCGATGCTCGACTTCCAGACGATGGGCGTGCCGACGGTGGATTACGGCAACAACATCCGCCAGGTGGCCTTCGACGTGGGCGTGAAGCGCGCCTTCGATTTCCCCGGTTTCGTGCCCGCCTACATCCGCCCGCTGTTCTGCCGCGGCAAGGGGCCGTTCCGCTGGGTGGCGTTGTCGGGCGACCCGGAGGACATCCGCAAGACCGACGCGAAGATGAGAGAGTTGTTTCCCGAAGACCGGCATCTGCACCGCTGGCTGGACATGGCCGGCGAGCGCATCGCGTTCCAGGGGCTGCCGGCGCGCATCTGCTGGATCGGGCTGGGCGAGCGGCACCGTGCCGGCCTGGCCTTCAATGAAATGGTGGGTAGCGGCGAACTGAAGGCGCCGATCGTCATCGGCCGCGACCACCTCGACAGCGGCTCTGTGGCAAGCCCGAACCGCGAGACCGAGAGCATGAAGGACGGCAGCGACGCGGTGTCGGATTGGCCGTTGTTGAATGCGCTCCTGAACACCGCCGGCGGCGCCACCTGGGTCAGCCTGCACCATGGCGGCGGGGTCGGCATGGGTTATTCGCAGCATGCCGGCATGGTCATCGTCTGCGACGGCAGCGACGAGGCCGCGAAACGCATCGAACGTGTGTTGTGGAACGACCCCGGCACCGGCGTGATGCGCCATGCCGATGCCGGCTACGACATGGCCATCGCCTGCGCGAAAGAGCAGGGGCTGAATCTGCCGATGGTGTGACTTCGATGATCCTGAACCCAGGGGCGCTGAACCTCGATCACCTGCTGGCCATCCACCAGGGCGGCCGGCGGCTGTCGATCGACCCATCCGCCTGGCCCGCGGTGCTGGCCAGCGCCGCGCTGGTGCAGGCCGCCGCAGCCGGCGATGCGCCGGTCTATGGTGTCAACACCGGCTTCGGCAAGCTCGCTTCGACGCGCATCAGCGCCGCCGACCTGGCCACGCTGCAATGCAACCTGATCCGCTCGCACAGCGTGGGCGTGGGCGAGCCATTGGACGCGTCCGTGCTGCGCTTGATGTTGGCGCTGAAGGCAGCCAGCCTGGCACGTGGCTTCTCCGGCGTGCGGCCGGCCGTCATCGAGACGCTCCTGGCCGTGCACAACGCCGGCCTCGTGCCGCGGGTGCCGGGCCAGGGCTCGGTGGGTGCCTCGGGCGACCTGGCGCCGCTGGCGCACATGACGCTGGCGCTGATGGGCGAAGGCGCTTTCATGGTCGACGGCCGCCCGTGCGATGCGGCCGCCGTGTTGCACGAGCACGGCATCGTGCCGCTGGTGTTGCATGCCAAGGAGGGCCTGGCGCTGATCAACGGCACGCAGACCTCGACCGCGATCGCGCTGCATGCCCTCTTCAGCTTCGAGCCGGTGCTCGAATCGGCGCTGGTGATCGGCGCGCTGACCGTGGACGCCGCGCGCGGCAGCGACGGCCCCTTCGATCCGCGCATCCACGCGCTGCGCGGCCAGCCCGGGCAAATCGATGTGGCGCAGTACTACCGCGCGTTGCTCGAAGGCAGCGCGATCCGCCGCTCGCACCTGGAAGGCGACGACCGCGTGCAAGACCCGTACTGCCTGCGCTGCCAGCCGCAGGTGGTGGGCGCTTGCCTGGACCAACTGCGCCACGCCGCGCTGGTGCTGCTGCGTGAAGCCAACGCCGTTACGGACAACCCGCTCGTGTTTCCTGAAGATGGAACGATGATCTCCGGCGGCAACTTCCACGCCGAGCCGGTGGCGCTGGCCTGCGACGCGATGGCCACTGCGATCGCCGAGGTCGGTGCGATCGCCGAACGGCGCATCGCGATGTTGATCGACAGCGGCGTGTCGCGCCTGCCGCCCTTCCTCTCCAGCGACGCGGGTCTGAACAGCGGCTTCATGATCGCGCATGTCACCGCGGCGGCGCTGGCCAGCGAGAACAAGTCGATGGCGCACCCGGCCAGCGTCGATTCGCTGCCGACGAGCGCGAACCAGGAAGATCACGTCAGCATGGCCACCTTCGCGGCACGGCGATTGCTGCCGATGATCGGCAACGTCGCGCACATCCTGGCCATCGAGTGGCTCGCCGCGGCGCAGGGCATTGAGTTCTTGCGCCCGCTGGTGAGTTCCCCCCTGCTCGAGGCCGCCCACGCGCGGCTGCGCGAAGACTGCCCGGCCATGCCCACCGACCGCTTCATTGCCCCCGACATCGAACGCGCCGCTGCGCTGGTGCACCGCGGCGAACTCTCGCGACTGTTCCGCACCCTGCCGAAGCTACCGGCGCTGTGGGTGCCGGTGTGAGAGGCCGGCAGGCAATCGGCTCGTCTAGTTCGTCTCTTGCTTGACGACCTTCACCGGCAACTCGTGCGGCGGCAGCAGGTCCTTGTCGGCGGCGTCCTGCAGACGCAGTCGCAGACGGAAGTCGCCCACGCCGATGAACAGATTGATCTGCGTGGCGCCGTTGGCGAGCTTGTTGGTCTGCACGCTGCGCCCGGCGGGGTCGAGCACTTCCACGCTGAAGTGCCCGCACTGCGGGGCACGTGCCGGCTTGGCGCAGACACCGAACTTCTCGCTGCCCAGCCGCAGGTTGAAGGGGCTCGTCAGCCGCTCGTTGGCGCGCACGTTGGCGAAGAAGAGCGGTTCGTTGTCGGGCCGCGGGCTGGTCCCCTGGTCCTGGTACCAGAGCAGGCAGCTGCTGTCGAAGTTGCCGGGGTCGATTTTCGGCGCCGCGGTCTGCGCGCGCGGCCCCAGCACCGTCACCGTGATTTCGCGGCTGAACACGAAGTAGGGCCGGTGTTCATGGTCGGCGAACAACAGGCGCAGCGTGTGGCGGCCGGGTTTCAGGTCGAGCATCGTGTGCGTCTGCCCCTTGCCGAAATGCCGGTGCGCGTCGTCGAAGGGGAGCTGCTCGGTGACGCTCCTGGGCAGCGTCTTGTCGATCAGGATGTGGTGGTGACCGGTGCCTTCCAGCGGCACCCCGGCCGGCGTGACCCCCATGCCGCGCACCGCGAAGCTGACGAGGAACGGGCTGCGCACCGCGTAGCCGTCACGAAGGTTCGAAAAGTCCACGCTGGTCGGCTCGCGCAGGTTGATCGCCGTGCGCTCGCGCGTGTGCTGCGCCCAGCAGCGTTGTTCGAGATCGCCGTCGGGCAAGGGCGCGGCCCGCGCCGAGCTGAGCAAGAATGCAGGCAGGGCCAACACGAGCCAAGCCTGCCGCAGGCCTTGCTTCCCCCTCCCATGAATTGTTCGCATCAACCAACCGAGGAGCATCGACATGAAACGTGATCTGTTGACGATGATCGTAGCCGCATTCCTGGGCACGGCCGCCACGGCCTGGGCGCAGGAGACCAAGGTGGCCGTCGGCATGTCGGGCTGGACCGGATTCGCGCCGCTCACGCTGGCCAAGGAGGCGGGCCTGTTCAAGAAACACGGCCTGGACGTGAGCATCAAGAAGATCCCGCAGAAAGACCGCCACCTGGCCATCGCCTCGGGCGACATCCAGTGTGCGGCGACCACGGTGGAAACCTGGGTCGCCTGGAACGCCGCCGGCGTCGCCACCACGCAGATCTTCCAGCTCGACAAGAGCTTCGGTGCCGACGGCATGGTGGTGAAGTCGGGTGTCGCGAAGATCAGCGACCTGAAAGGCAAGACCGTGGCCGCCGACGCACCGGGCACCGCCACCTACTTCACGCTGGCGTGGATGCTGAAGAAAAACGGCCTGACGTTGAAGGATGTGACCGTCGTGAACCTTTCTCCGCAGGCGGCGGCCAACGCGATGATCGCCGGCACCACCGGCATCGACGCGGCGATGACCTACGAGCCGTATCTGTCAGCCGTGCGCGCCAAGCCCGAGGCCGGCAAGATCATCGCCACCACTCTGGACTATCCGATGGTCATGGACACCTTCGGCTGCACACCGAAGTTCCTGGCCGAGAACCCGAAAGCGGCGCAGGGCCTGGCCAACGCCTACTTCGATGCGCTGGAGATGATCAAGGCCGAGCCGAAGAAGAGCTTCGAGATCATGGGCGCTGACGTGAAACAAAGCGGCGAGGCCTTCGAGAACTCGCAGAAGTACCTGCGCTGGCAGGACCGCGCGGCGAACCAGAAGTTCTTCGCCGGCGAGCACGCGGCCTTCAGCAAGGAAGCTGCCGATCTGTTGCTGGAAGCCGGGATCATCAAGCAGATGCCCGACATGACGAAGCTGGCCGACACCAGATTCATCAAGTGAGACCGCTCACCCCGGTGAACCCGGTCGCGCGCGTCGCGCGGGGCATCGGCTTCTTCGTGCTCTTCGTCGCCGTCTGGGCCGCGGCCACGTTCGGCGGCTTCGTCAGCAAGACCTTTCTCGCCGACCCGATCACGATGCTGGTCAGCGGCTGGCGGCTGCTCACCGAGATGGGCTTTGCGGGTGACATCGGCATGACCGTGTGGCGCGTGCTCGGCGGCTTCCTGATCGCTACGGCGATCGCGCTGCCGCTGGGCGTGGCGATGGGCGCCTACAAGCCCATCGAGGCTTTCTTCGAACCCTTCGTCAGCTTCGCGCGCTACCTGCCGGCGAGTGCTTTCATTCCGCTCTTGATCCTGTGGGCCGGCATCGGCGAGGCACAGAAGCTGGCGGTGATCTTCATCGGCAGCTTTTTCCAGCTGGTGCTGATGATCGCGGTGATCGTCGGCAACACGCGCCGCGATCTGGTCGAGGCCGCGTACACGCTGGGCGTGAACGACGCGGGCCTGATCCGCCGCGTGTTGCTGCCCGGCGCGGCACCCGAGATCGCCGAGACGCTGCGCATGGTGCTCGGCTGGGCCTGGACGTACGTGATCGTCGCCGAACTGATCGGGGCCTCGAGCGGCATCGGCCACATGATCACCGACAGCCAGGCGCTCCTGGCCACCGACCAGATCATCTTCGGCATCATCGTCATCGGGCTGATCGGGCTGGTCAGCGACCTGTTCTTCAAGCTCGCGAACCGCAAGCTCTACCCGTGGGCACAGTTGGGGCGATGAGGCGGCCATGGCGACAGCGCGTTCGATACCATCCATGTCTGCAACCCGTCGGAGGTGATCCATGCGTTGGGAAGACCTCATCAGCGCCAACCCAACTGTCATGCACGGCGCGCGCTGTTTCACCGGCACCCGCATTCCCGTTTCGTTGGTGCTGGACAATCTGGCCGATGGCGTGAGCGCCGAGCAGATCCTCCAGCAGTACCCGTCGCTGCGAGCCGAGCACATTCCAGCCGCCTTGTCCTTGGCGGCTGACTTGGCACGAGAGCGTGTGCTGCCGATGCCCGCATGACCCGTTGATATGTCGCTGAGTTTCAAGCTCGACGAGAACCTGCCGGATGAAGCGCTGAACGTTTTTTCGCAGGCCGGCCACCGCGCCGAAACCGCGCTCGGTGAGAGGCTCGGCGGATCGAAAGACCAGAAGCTGCTCGAGGCCTGCGTCGCAGAGGGCAGGGTGCTGATCACGCTCGACCTGGACTTCTCGGACATTCGCACCTACCCGCCGGCTGACCACTGCGGCATCTGGGTGCTCCGCCCGCAGCGGCAAAGCATCGGGCGGGTTCTCGAACTCGTCGCTGGCGCGCTTCGTCTGGTGGACATCGAGCCGGTCGCACAGAGACTTTGGATCGTCGAGAGCGATCGAGTTCGGATCCGGGAGTAGCCAACATGAACATCCTCTCCGTGCGCGGCGTCGAGCGCCGCTTCGACAAGACTTTGGCACTCCAGGCCACCGACCTGGACGTGGCCGAGAACGACTTCATCACCATCCTTGGCCCCAGCGGCTGCGGCAAGAGCACGCTGCTGCGCATCGTCGCCGGGCTCGACCGGCCGACCGCGGGCGAGGTGACGCTGGACGGCCGGCGCATCGAAGGCCCCGGCGCCGACCGCGGCATGGTCTTCCAGAGCTACACGCTGTTTCCGTGGCTGACGGTGCTCGACAACGTCTGCTTCGGCCTCGTCGAACGTGGCCTGCCGCGCGCGCAGCAGCTCGAGATCGCGCGCGACTTCATCGTCAAGGTGGGTTTGCGCGGCTTCGAGCAGCATTACCCCAAGCAGCTCTCGGGCGGCATGCAGCAGCGCACTGCGCTGGCGCGCGCGCTGGCCAATGAGCCGCGCATGCTGCTGATGGACGAGCCTTTCGGCGCGCTGGACCACCAGACGCGCGAGCTGATGCAGGAGCTGCTGCTGGGCATCTGGGAAGGCCAGCGCAAGACGGTGCTCTTCGTCACCCACGACATCGACGAAGCGGTCTTCATGGGCAGCCGCGTGATGGTGATGAGCGCGCGGCCCGGCCGCATCAAGCTCGATCGCGTGGTGCCGCTGGCGCACCCAAGGCACTACTCGGTGAAGACGACGCCGGAGTTCACGGCGTTGAAGTCCGAGTTGACCGAAAGTGTGCGCGCGGAGGTGCTGGCGGCGCAGCAGGCCAGCGTGTGACCGCGCCTGCCCGGGACCCTGGGCCTACACTGCTGCCATCGATTCCCGCGCCGAAGACATGCACCACCGCCCCCGGGCCAGCCCTGTGCGCCGCCTCCTTGTCGTCGCGCCGATGCTGTCCGTGCTGGCGCCGGCGCCGGCCTGGGGCGCCCCCCCTGCCGCGCCCGCCCCGCCGCTCAAGCTGCCGGGTATCGACGGCAAGATGCACGACCTGGCCGAACTCGCGCGCACGCACCGCGCGCTGGTCATCAACTTCTGGGCCACCTGGTGCGGCCCCTGCATCATCGAGCTGCCCGAGTTCGACGCCGTGTTCAAGAAATTCAAGGGCGAGGGTTTGGCGATGGTCGGCATCAACCTCGGCGAAAAGGCCGACAAGGCGGTGGCGTTCGCCAAGCAGATCGGCGTGAGCTTTCCGATGCTGCTCGACCCCGAAGGCGCTGCGCGCGAAGCTTATGCGGTGTTCGCCGGCCTGCCGGTGACGGCGATCGTCGACCGCAAGGGCCTGGTGCGCCATCGCATCGCCGGCGCGATGAGCGGCGAAGGGCTGCGCGCGAAGCTCGAGCCGATGTTGCGCGAACCGTAGCGCTGATCAGGCCGGGTTCTGCACGATCTGCAGCTGGTTGCCCGCCGGGTCTTCGAAGGTCGCCAGCCACCCGCCCCAAGCCTGCCGCTCGGGCGCGCCGCTGAAGTACACGCCACCGGCCTGCAGCTGGCGCCAGGCGATCTGGATGTCCGCCACCGCGAACGAAACGCCCGTGAAGCGGCCGACCAGGGACTGCTCGTCTTCGTTCGCCTCGGGCGCCACGCTCTCGACAACCAGCGTCACGCCGCTCAGGTCAAAGGTGCAAAACCCTCGCGCCGCACCGTCGACCTGCAGGCGCAGGCCCAGCATCGATTCGTAGAAGCGCCGCGCCGTGGCCAGGTCGTGTACGAACAGGCGCAGCGCCGCGAGCTTCAAGCGGCCCACTCCGGCCCGCGCAGCACGGCGGCCGCACGCAGCGATCCGACCTCGATGCCGCGCCAGTTCTTCAACGTGAACTGGCTGAAGCCGGCCAGCACGCGCTGCTCGTGTTCGGACAGCGGCACCAGCGCTTCGATCAGCGCCGCCATCACCACCTCCACCGCGCGTGCGTTGTTGCCGTCGTCCATCTTCATCGCCACGCCCAGGCCGCGCCCGGGCAGCGCGGCGCAATAGACGGCCTCGGCGCCGACCTTGCAGAACACGCGCTCGCCGAGCAGCGACATGATCTGCGTGTCGCGCCGGCCGTCGCCGGCGACCAGCCGCGGCGCGCGCGCCACGGCTTCGCGCAAGCCCTTCGCCGCACGGGCGTGGCCTTCGCGCAGGCCGTTGCCGGTGGCGACCTTGGCGAACGCATGGGCCAGGTGGCGCAGCGGGATCGCGAAAGCCGGGATCGAACAGCCGTCGGTGCCGCGCGCGGCCTTCGCCAGGTCGAAGCCGGTGGCCGCTTGCAGCGCCGCGCTCACCTCGCGCATCACCGGGTGCTCGGGTCGCACATAGCCGCGCACGAAGCCGGCCACGTCTTTCGATCCGGCCATGCGGCAGGCGAGGCAGATGAAGCCGGCATGTTTGCCCGAGCAGTTGTTGTGCAGCGCGCTGGGCTGCTCGCCGCGCTCGGCCAGCGCACGTGCCGACTCTTCGTGGTAGGGCCAATGCGCTCCGCATTCGAGCGCTTCGAAGTCCACGCCGGCCTTGGCCAGCATGCCCGCTGCGGTGGCCGCGTGGATCGGCTGACCGCCGTGCGAGGCGCAGGCGATCGACAGTTCGTCGTCGGAAAGCGAAAGCGCCTCGGCCGCGCCGCTTTCCACCAGCGGCAGCGCTTGCAGCACCTTCACCGCCGAGCGCGCGAAGATCGGCCGCTCGATGTCGCCGAGCGCCTGCACGAGCCGCCCGTCGCCGTCGACGATGGCCAGCGCGCCGCGGTGGAACGACTCGACGATGCCGCCGCGCAGCGCCTCGACCAGGACCGGGTTCGGAGTCATGCGCGGACTGTAGCCGCGCTGTCTTTCAAGATCAGGCCGAGCTGTTCGATGGCCTGCTCGAGTTCGGCCGGCTTGAACGGCGCATAAGCCACCGCGATGCCGTTCAGCCCGTAAGGCTCCATGCAGGTGGACGACAGTGCGAAGCTGGAGATGCCACGCTGGCGCAGCGACTTCGCCACCTGCATGTCGGGCACGCGGGCGGGCCAATGCAGGCAGACATGCCCGTCGCCATTCGTCGGCCCCAGCCGCACCCAGCCCGGCAGGTGCCGCGCCACCAATGCCCGCAGCGCCTGCGTCTGCTTGGCGATGCGCCCGCGCAGCTCGCGCAGCCGGCGGTTCAGGTGCCCTTCATCGAGCAGCCGCGCCGTGGCGTGCTGCAAAGCCACGTTGGTGTGGTCGCCCATCAGGCCGCGCATCGCCACGAACACCGGCAGCAGCCGCTCGGGCACCACCAGGTAAGCCACGCGCAGCGACGGGAAGACGATGCCCTCGAAGGTGCCCATCGTCAGCACGCGCTCGTTGCGATCGAGGTGGCGCAGGCACTCGGGCGCACTCTTGTCGTGCGCCAGCTCGTCGTTGAAGTTGCCCTCGACGATCCACGCACCGGCCTCGTCGGCCCAGTCGATCAGCTCGCGGCGCCGGCCGGTGTCGGTGCGGATGCCGGTGGGGAACTGCACCAGCGGGTGGAAATACACCGCCGCTGCGTCGCTCGCGCGCTGGCGGCCCACGGCCACCACCAGCCCGCGCTCGTCCAGCGGCACCGGTATGGGCTCCTGGTGCAGCACGCGAAACAGCGCCGGCAGGCTGGCGAAGCCGGGGTCTTCCACCCACACCTTGTCGCCGGGTTCGAGCAGCACGCGGCTGACCAGCTCCACGCCTTGCATCGGGCTGTTGACGACGATCACCTGATCCGGCGAACAAGGCGTGGCACGCGTCAGACTCAAGTGGCGCGCGATGGCTTGGCGCAGGCTCTCCAGGCCCACCGCGGCGCCGTAACTCAGCGCCTCGCGCTGCGGCTCGTCATAGGCCTCGGCCACCAGGCGCCGCCACAGCGCCAGCGGAAAGTCGTCGATAAACGGGGTGCGCGGGTGCAGCGGCCGGGGCCGCATCATGTCGCGCATCAAGTCCAGTCGCCGCGAGCGGCCCATGTAGGGCGAGAAGCGTTCCAACACTTCTTGCGCCGAGCGCGACAGTGGACGCTGCACATTCGCCGCGCCGCGCAGCTGCAGCGCACCGGGCAGCGGCGAGGCCACGTAGCTGCCGTCGCCGACGCGGCGCACCACCAGGCCCTCCTGGTAGAGCTGGTCGAAGGCCGCGTCCACCGCGCCACGTGCCACGCCCCAGTCCATCGCCAGCTGGCGCGCCGAAGGCAGCCGGCTGCCCTCGGGCAGCGTGCCGCGCGCGATCGCTTCGTGCACTGTGCGGTAGACGCGCAGGTGGTTGGGCAGCCCGGGCTGGTCGAGCAAGGCGGGCTGGATCAAGGCGCCGTCGGTGGTTTTCACGGGGGTTCGTTCCAGTGCGGCATGGTAGCCGTGCGGCGCAGAGTTCCCGCGCAGAACTTGCGCGTTCGCGCCGCCGAGAATGGCCGCATGCCGCCGACCGCCACGCTGTGGGGCGTGGACTTCAGCTCCGCGCCGAGCCGCCGCAAGCCGATCACGCTGGCGCACGGCCGGCGCCGTGGCGCCACGCTGCAGCTGCACGCCGTCGACGCATTGCCCGACCTGGCCTCGTTCGAAGCGCGTCTGGCCGAACCCGGCCCCTGGCTCGCGGCGTTCGATTTCCCATTCGGCCTGCCGCGTGAGTTCGTCGATGCTCTGCAGCTCGGCGCGACGATCGCCGAGGTAGTGGCCGGGGTGCATCGGCGCTGCCCGACACGCAAGGCCTGGCAGGCGCTGATCGATGGTTGGGGCAACGCCCGCCAGTCCGGTCAGCGGCTGATCCACCGCGCTTGCGATACCGCCGAGCCGGGCATCCGCTCGTCGAGCCCGCTGCAGACACGCTACGTACCAGTCGGCTTCATGTTCTACGAAGGGGTTCGGCGGCTGCTCGAAGCCGGAGTCACGCTGCCGCGGATGCATGCGGGCGACCCCGCGCGCGTGGCGCTGGAGGGCTACCCGGGGCTGCTGGCGTTCGATCTGATCGGACGGCGTTCGTACAAGAACGGTGACGACGCCCAGCGCTGCGACGCGCGTGCCGCGATGCTCGACGCCTTGCGGCTCGGCCGCACGCGGCTGGCGCTGAAACTCTCGTGCCCGCGCTCGATCGAGGCCGGCCTGCTGGACGACAGCAGCGGCGACCGGCTCGACGCGGTGCTGTGTTTGATGCAGGCCGCCTGGTCCAGCGTGCAGCCCGGCTTCGGCGTGCCCGAGCATGTGGATCCGATCGAAGGCTGGATCACCAGCGCCGGGGCGCCGAGGTGAGCCTGGAGGACGCCGAGGCCTGGTTTGTCGCCCAGGGCCGCCGCCCGCACGACTTCCAGCGCGAGGTGTGGCAGGCCATGCAAGCCGGCGAGGGTGGCCTGCTGCACGCCACCACCGGCAGCGGCAAGACGCTGGCGGTGTGGATCGGCGCGCTGCTGCGCCAACGCGCTGGCAGCGGCTTGCAGGTGGTGTGGATCACGCCGATGCGCGCGCTGGCGGCAGACACCACGCGCGCGCTGCACGAGCCGCTGCCGGCACTGGCGCCGCGCTGGCAGGCCGCGCAGCGCACCGGCGACACCACGAGCACCGAACGCGCCCGCCAGGAGCGGCGCTGGCCCGAAGCGCTGGTGACGACCCCCGAATCGCTGTCGCTGATGTTGACGCGCGATGACGCCGCCACGCTGCTCGGCGGCGTGCACACGGTGATCGTCGACGAGTGGCACGAACTCATCGGCAGCAAGCGCGGCGTGCAGGTGCAGCTGGCGCTGGCGCGGCTGCGCCGCTGGTGCCCGGAGCTGGTGGTGTGGGGCTTGTCGGCCACGCTGGGCAACCTGGCCGAGGCCTTGCAGACGCTGTGTCCTGATCACCTCGGTCGTACCGACCGGCGCGCACGGCTCGTGCAAGGGCGCCTGGACAAGGCGCTGGTCATCGACACTCTGCTGCCGCACGAGCCGGGCCGTTTCTCATGGGCCGGGCATCTGGGCGCGCAGATGCTCTTGCCGGTGGTGCAGGAGATCGAGCGCTCGGGGCCGACGCTCATCTTCACCAACGTGCGTTCGCAAGCCGAGATCTGGTACCAGCTGATCCTGCAAGAGCGCCCCGAGTGGGCCGGCGTGGTGGCGCTGCACCATGGCTCGCTGGACAAGAGCGTGCGCGAGTGGGTCGAACTGGGTCTGAAGAGCGGCCGGCTGCGCGCCGTGGTGGCGACCTCGTCACTCGATCTGGGCGTGGACTTCCTGCCCGTGGAGCGCGTCTTGCAGATCGGCAGCGCCAAGGGCGTGGCGCGGCTGCTGCAACGCGCCGGGCGCAGTGGCCACGCGCCGGGTCGCGCGAGCCGCGTCACGCTCGTGCCCACCAATACGCTGGAACTCGTGGAAGCCGCGGCGGCCCGGCGCGCCGCGTTGGCCGGGCAGGTGGAGTCGCGCGCCAGCCCCGACAAACCGCTGGATGTTCTGGTGCAGCACCTCGTCACCGTGGCGCTCGGCGGCGGCTTCGAGGCCGATGCGCTGTTCGACGAGGTGCGCAGCTCGCTGGCCTACCGCGACCTCTCGCGCGATGAGTTCGACTGGGCGCTGGCCTTCTGCTCGCGCGGCGGCGCAAGCCTCGGCGCCTACCCCGAGTACCACCGCATCGCGCAGGACGAACAGGGCGTATGGCGCGTGCCCGACCGCGGCATCGCCAAGCGGCACCGCCTGCAGGTGGGCACCATCGTCGCCGAGGCCAGCATGCAGGTGAAATGGCTGTCCGGGGGCAGCATCGGCGTCATCGAAGAAGGCTTCATCGCGCGGCTGTCCAAGGGCGACCACTTCGTCTTCGCCGGCCGTGTGCTCGAGTTCGTGCGCACGCAAGAGCTCACCGCCTACGTGCGCAAGGCGAGCAAGCCCAAGGGCGTGGTGCCGTCGTGGGCGGGCAGCAGGATGCCGCTGTCCAGCGAGCTGGCCGATGCGGTGCTGGCGATGCTCGATGGCGCCGCGCAGGGTGACTTCTTCGAGCCCGAGATGGTGGCGGCGATGCCGATGCTGAAGGCGCAGGAGCGGCTGTCGAGGCTGCCGCGCCAGGGGCGGCTGCTCGTGGAGACCTGGCGTTCGCGCGAAGGGCACCACCTGTTCGTCTATCCGTTCGCCGGGCGCAACGTGCACATCGGCCTGGCGCAGCTGCTCGCCTGGCGGCTGGCGCGGCACGCGCCGAACACCTTCTCGCTGTCGGCCAACGACTACGGGCTGGAGATACTCGGCGCGAATGAGCTGAAACTGGCGTCGCTATCCGACGGCACACTGTTCGACACCGAGACGCTGCTGGCCGACGTGCTCGCGAGCCTGAACTCCGGCGAACTGGCGCAGCGGCGTTTTCGCGAGATCGCGCGCGTCGCCGGACTCGTCTTCGGCGGTTACCCCGGCGCGCCGAAGAGCACGCGCCAGCTGCAGGCCTCGAGCTCGCTGTTCTTCGAAGTCTTTCGCAAATACGACGCCGGCAACCGGCTGCTCGCGCAGGCCGAAGGCGAGGTGCTGGCGCAGGAGCTGGACATCGCCCGCTTGCGCGCCACGCTGAAGCGGCTGGCACGCGCGCCGCTGGATGCGGTGGATCTGCAAGCGCCCAGCCCCTTCGCGCTGCCGCTGCTGGTGGAGCGATTGCGCGAGCAGCTCAGCACCGAGAAGCTCAAAGACCGGCTGGACCGGCTGATTGCTCAGGGCGAGGCCGGGTTGCACGATTCGAGCGACTGAACGCGACATCCGTCACGTTGCCGGCCCTCCCGGTCGTGACGTTTTCGAGCACATTGCGCGCTTCCATGACCTCGTCATCGGACCACCCCGCTTTGCTGTTCGGATTGCCCGGCCTGCGCATGGGCTGGCGCGAGGCTTTCGCGATCTATCGCCAGGGCGCCAGCGCTGCCGAAGAAGCCGAGCTGGCCGCGCTGCGCGCGCAGCACATCGCCGCGGTGCTGCGCCTCACGCCCGCGATGATGACCGCCAACTTCGGCGTTGCGCTGATCTGCGCGCCGGTGCTCGCGCCCTTGTCGCCGCTGCTCTTCGGTGCCTGGCTGCTGGTGCTCGCGGCGGTGGTGGTGCGCGGGCTGCGCGCCTGGCGCCGATCACGCGGCGTGCCCCGCCCGGCGGCCAGCCTGCGCGCGGTGCAGCGCAGCACCAGCCATGGCGCCGTGCTGGCCGGGGTGTGGGCGGCGCTGCCGGTGTTGTGGTTCGCGCCGGCGCCGCCGGCGCAGCAGCTGCTGGTGGCCATCGTCACCGCCGGCATGATGGCCGCCGGCACGTTTGCGCTGAGCCCCTTGCCGCGTGCCAGCCTCGCCTACGTGGCGGTGCTGCTGTGCGGTGCGCTGATCGCGCTGGCGCGCAACGCCGATGCCGCGCTGCTGCCGGTGGCACTGCTCATCGGATGCTACGGCGCGGTGTGCGTGCTCGGCGCGGTGGCTGCGGCGCGCCAGGCGAACGCGCTGCTGCGCTCCGAGCGCGAGGCCGGGCGCCAGCGCGACCTGGTCACCGTGCTGCTGCGCGACTTCGAAGAGAACGCCGCCGAAGGCCTCTGGGAAGCTGACATCGACGGCCTGCTCACCCATTCGTCGCCGCGCTTGGCGGAGATGCTCGGCGCCGACCCCCATCAGCTGCTCGGGCGATCGCTGCCGGCCCTGCTGGATGCCTGCGGCGACGCGGGCACGCCGGCATCGCAGCTGCCAGGCGCTGCGCTGCGCCAGGCGCTGGCGCGCGGGCGACCGATCCGCAACCTGGCGCTGGCCTGGGGATCGCCGCCTCGCCACGCCCTCGTCAGCGCCAAGCGAGTCGCCGCCGACGACGGTGCGGCTGCGCGGCGCTGGCGTGGCGTGATCGTCGACACCAGCGCCGAGGTGCGTGCCGAAGGGCGCTTGCGCCAGCTCGCGCATTTCGACCTGCTCACCGGCCTGGCCAACCGCATCACCTTGCACGACGCGCTGCGCGAGCAGTTCGCCGTTGGCCGGCCGGGCGCCTTGCTGGCGATGGACCTGGACAACTTCAAGGCCATCAACGACACGCTGGGTCATTCCATCGGCGATGCGCTGCTCGGCACCGTGGCCGAGCGCTTGAGCGCGCAGCTGCCACCGAACACGCTGGTGGCGCGCATCGGTGGCGATGAGTTTGCGGTGCTGCTGCGCGACGTGCCCGATGCCGCCCCGGCGTTGGCGTTGGCGCAGCAGCTGGTGCAGCACTTCGAGCGGCCCTGCGACGTGGCCGGCCGGCACTTGGTGGTGGGCCTGTCGATCGGCGTGGCGCTGATGCCCGCGCACGGCGCCGCGGTGGACGAGCTGGTGGGCAATGCCGATCTGGCGCTGTACGCCGCCAAAGGCGCAGGCCGCGGGCGCGCCGCGCTGTACGAGCCATGCCTGGGCGAACGCAGCCGGCGCAGGGCGGCCATCGAGCGCGAACTGGAGCAGGCCATCGCGCGCGGGCAACTCACCCTGCATTGGCAGCCGTGCTGGGACATCCGCGAGCAGCGCGTGGTGGGTGCCGAGGCGCTGTTGCGCTGGCAGCATCCGCAGCTCGGTGCTGTGGAGCCGGCCGAATTCATCCCGGTGGCCGAGCGCTGCGGCGCCATCCAGCAGATCGGCACCTGGGTGCTGCGCGAGGCTTGCCGCCAGGCCGCCGAACGCCTGCCCGGGCTGCGCATTTCGGTCAACATCTCCGGCGCGCAACTGCACGACAACGGCTTCGTGGCCCTGGTGCGCAACACGCTGGCCGAAACCGGGCTGGCCGCCGAGCGACTCGACCTCGAACTCACCGAGTCGATCTTCATCGCCGATCTGGAAAGCACCGTGGCGCGCCTTCGGCTCCTGCAAAGCCTGGGCGTGCGCATCGCGCTGGACGATTTCGGCACCGGCTATTCGTCGCTCGCCTACCTGCGCCGCAGCGGTTTCGATCTGCTGAAGATCGACCAGGCGTTCGTGGCCGAGCTGCCGGCGCGCGCCGACGCCCGCGCCATCGTGCGCGCGATCCTCGGCCTGGCGGCATCGCTGCGCATGCACACCGTGGCCGAAGGCGTGGAGACGGCTGAGCAGCTGGCCATCGTGCAGGCGCTCGGTTGCCGCGAGGTGCAGGGCTTCCACATCGCGCGGCCGCAGCCGCTGGACGCGTTCTGTGCGTTCCTGCAAGCGCCGGGTTCACCGTTGCCGATGCCGGCGGCGGGTGTCGAAGCGATCAGCGTGGCGCATTGAGCTCCCGGCGTTTCGGCCAACGCCTCTTGCACTTGATCCGACCGTTGCTTCTCGCACTGCGGCGCGGCGGCGGACTCGGCAGTACCACCGAATCGGCCCGCGGCGGCGGCGGCACACGTCATACGCCTCGCATAATCTGCTCCGTTTTGGCCATCCGGGTCAGAGCCGTCTGGAGGTTCGACATGACCGAGATTGTCTTTCTGATCGAAGAGGCCGCCGAGGGGGGCTACACAGCACGCGCGTTGGGGGCATCGATCTTCACCGAGGCTGATGACTTGCCGGGTCTGCGCCGTGCGGTTCAGGACGCCGTGCATTGCCATTTCGATGTCGCCGAGGACGCGCCGAAAGTGATCAGGCTGCACTACGTGCGCGAAGAGGTCATTGCTGCGTGAGATTGCCGCGAGACTTGTCCGGGGCGGCGCTGATACGGGCGTTGGAGAGCCTCGGATATCAGACGACCCGCGCGACTGGCAGTCACGCTCGGCTGACCTGTTCGTCACCGAACCAGCACCACGTGACCATTCCGCTGCACGACACGTTGCGAGTTGGCACGCTCGCGGCCATCCTGGCCGACGTGCGGCAGGCTCAGGGCATCGAGCGCGACGAACTCATGAATCGGTTGTTCAAGCGCTGAGTCTCACCCTCGATCGCTACTTCACCTTCACGAACCGCAACTCCATCGTGTCGTTCGGCCACTGCGCCACGCTCACCTTCTTGACCATTGCCCAGGTCAGCGTGCGGCGGTACAGCGGCACCATCGGCAGCTCGTCGCTGACCAGGCGCAGCACGGTGGCCACCATGGCGCGGCGGCGCGTCAGGTCGGGTTCGGTGCGGATGTTGTCGATCAGCAGGTCGAGCTTGGCGTTGCTGTAGCGGCCGGCGTTGAAGGTGCCCAGGCCCGAGCGGTCGAAGGTGCGAAACAGGCCGTTCAGCGAGTTCCAGGCGTCGGGGCTCGCCGTCCAGCCGTATTCGATGAAGCTGCCGGTGCCCTGGCTCAGCTTGGGGAAGAACTGGCTCGTCGTGCTGGAGCGCAGCGTGGTGCGGATGCCGACCTGCGTGAGCATCGCCGCCGCGGCCTGGCAGACGTTCTCGCGCCAGGCCACGTTCACGCAGTCCAGCGTTACCGCAAAGCCGTTCGGATACCCGGCCTCGGCCAGCAACGCCATGGCGCGGGCCGGGTCGTGCGGCAGTCGTTTGTCGAGTTCGGGCGGCACGCCGTCCACCAACGCCGACAGGAAGCCGCCGGTGGGCACCGCCTGCCCGCGCAGCACCTTGTCGATGATCAGCGGCACGTTCACCGCGTGGTACACGGCCTTGCGCACGCGCAGGTCCTTGAACGGGTTCTTGCCCTTCACATCGCTGTCCTGCAGCTCGTCGCGAGCCTGGTCGAAGGCCAGGTACTGCTGGCCGATGTCGGCCACCTGCTGCACGTGGATGCGCGGGTCGGCCTTCAGCCGCGCGATGTCCTGGTAGGGCGGGTCCATCACCAGGTCGACTTCGCCCGAGGCCAGGGCGGCCAGCCGAGTGGCGTCGCTGCGGATGGTGACGTAGCTCACCTGCTCGAGGTTGCCGGCGCGCTTGTCGCTCCAGCCCCAGTAGCCGGCGTGCCGCCGCAGCGTGGTGCGCACGTCGGGCTCGTAGCGTTCGAGCTTCACCGGGCCGGTGCCGTTGGCGTTGCGCACCGTGTAGGTTTCCTGCTTGGCGTTGAAGTCCTGCGCGCGCTGCACACCGTGCCTCTCGGCCCAGGCCTTGTTCATCATCGAGACGAACTGCAGCTTCTCGGGCAACACCGCGTCGGGCGCTTCCATCTCGAAATCGATGGTCAGCGCATCGACCTTCTTCACCGCCTTCACGCCTTTCAGCTGGAACGCGCGTTGCGACGGCGGCGCCATCGCGCGTTCGAGCGAGAACAGCGCGTCGTCGGCGCTGAACGGCGCGCCGTCGTGGAAGGTGACGCCGGGGCGCAGCTTGAAGCGCCAGGTGGTCGGCGTGGTCATCTGCCACGAGACGGCCAGCGCCGGCTCGAGCTTGAAGCGCTCGTCGCGGCCGACCAGCGAGTCGTAGATCTGGTAGACCACGCGCGAGTGGTACAGCAGTGCGATGGCATGCGGGTCCATCGTCTGCGGGTCGAAGGCGCTGGCGATGCGCAAGCTGGCGGCTTGGGCCATTGCAAGGGGTGCGGCGGCGAGCAAGGCCCAGGCGCACAGTGCGGCGGCGAATCGGCGGGTGAGTCTCATGGGGCAGGGCGGGCGCGGAAGCCGGGCGGATCGAAGGACGCCATTCTGGCGCCCTGTGCTCAAGGCGCCGCGTGGCGCGCCTGGCGGCAGGCGTCGAGAAAGTCCATCAGCATCGGCGTGTCGTCGACGGTGCTGCTATCTTGCCGGTCGTGGAACTCGGGGTGCCATTGCACCGCCGCCACGTACGAGCCTTCGCTCTTGCGGATCGCTTCGACGACGCCGTCGTCAGGGCAGCGCGCTTCGACCAGGAAGCCCGGCGCGAGGTCTTTGATCGCCTGGTGGTGGATGCTGTTCGCACGCGTGCGTGTGCCTTGCGGGTAGAGCGCGGCCAGCCGCGTGCCGCTCTCGATTTCGATGTCGTGGAAGTGGCGCTCGTAGCGGCCCAGGGCGCGGTGCTCGAGCGACTGCGGGCGCTGCGTGGCCAGGTCTTGCCACAGTGTGCCGCCGTGCATCACGTTGATGAGCTGCAGGCCGCGGCACACGCCGAACACCGGCTTGCCGGCGCGCATGAAGGCCTCGATCAGCTCCATCTCGTAGCCGTCGCGTACCGCGTCGCCGGCCCACTCGGGCTGCAGCGGTGCTTGCCCGTAGTGCTGCGGCGCGACGTCGTTGCCGCCTTGCAGCACCAGGCCGTCGAGTGTGGCGGCGTAGTCGTCCAGATCGAGGTCGCTGCGCTGCACCAGGCTGTCGCGCGTCACTGCCGGAATCATCACCGCCACGGCATGGCCACCGAGCACCCAATGCGCCACCGACTGTTCGAGGTAGTGCAGCGTCTTCGTGAACACGCCGGGCAGGTCGCCCTGCGAGCCAGGGTAGTAGATGCGAGCGGAGATACCGATCAGCAGAGGCGAAGAGCTCATCTTTCGTGCGGTGGGGCGTCCGGGAATGCGCGCATTCTCGCGTCTCGCTGACCGACGGGCCTGGAAATTGCGGTACAAGTCCTGCTGCCCCCGTCTCGCCTCTGTGGTCCACCTTCTCAATTTGCTTGCCGCCATCGCCCTGCTCGTGTGGGGCACGCACATCGTGCGCACCGGCGTGCTGCGGGTCTTCGGCGAGAGTCTGCGCCGCGTGCTGGCCGAGAGCTTTTCGAACCGCTTCACCGCGCTGCTCGCCGGCCTGGGCGTGACGAGCCTGGTGCAGTCGAGCACCGCCACCTGCCTGATCGTCGCGTCGTTCGTCGGCAGCGGGGTCGTCGGCACCGCGGC
>JANNQO010000033.1:0-13460 GCA_031400795.1 Rubrivivax sp.
CCGGCGAGCCATCCAGTGGCCCGGCCGCACCGTGGCTGCATCTTTACGCGGCCACGTTGGCGATCTTCGTGATGCTGCCGCGCGGCCTGTTGGCGGCCCTGGCCGCCTGGCGCGTACGCCGGGGTGGGCGCAACTTCGCGCTGCCGCTGCACGAGCCGTACTTCCAGCGCCTGGTGATGTCGTTCGACGAGCGCGCCGCGATCGTCATCGTGCAGCCGCTCGGCTACTCGCCGGCACCGCCAGCGGCGCTGGCGCTGCGCGACGAGCTGGCGCGCGATTGGGGCGAGCAGCTGCAGCTGCTGTGGCAGACGACGGTGGCCCCGGACGACGAGGCCGCGATCGCCGAGCCGCCGCGCGCGGCGTTGCGGGTGGCGCTGTTCGACATGGCCGCCACGCCCGAAGCCGAGGTGCACGGGCGCTGGCTGTCGGCGCGAGCAGGCGGCGCCGTGCCGCTCGAAATCGTCGTCGATGGCTTCGCGTTCGCAGAGCGTTTTGCGGCAATGCCCGAGCGCTGGCCGCAGCGCCGCCGGCTGTGGCTGGATTTCGCCGCGCAGTTGGGCCTGCCGTGCCGCTTCATCCCGGCGCGCGCGGATTGATGCAGATCGTCCTCGCCCTCATCTCGCACACCAATGTCGGCAAGACGACGCTGGCACGCACGCTGCTGGCGCGCGACATCGGTGAAGTGCGCGACGCGCCGCACGTCACCGAGTTGATCGACGAACAATTGTTGCTTCGCGACGAGACCACCGGCGACGAGTTGATCCTGGCCGATTCCCCCGGCTTCGGCGACAGCCGGCGCCTGGAGCGGCTGCTGCGGCGCATGCAGCACGAGAGCAGCCCGATCGGCTGGTTCCTGAGCCAGCTCTGGGACCGCTGGCGCGACCGCGCGTTCTGGGGCGACCAGCAGGCGCTGCGGCTGGCGCGCGAGCGGGGCGATGTCGTGCTGTACCTCGCCAACGCCAGTGAGGACGACGCGGCGCTGTCCTATATCGAGCCCGAGATGGCGCTGCTGGCGTGGATCGGCCGGCCGGTGCTGGTGCTCTTGAACCAGCTCGGCGCGCCGCGCGAGCCGGCCGCCGAATCCGCCGAGGTCGAACGTTGGAAGTTGCGGCTTGCGCGCTGGCCGCTGGTGCGCCAGGCGCTGCCGCTGGACGCCTTCGCGCGCTGCTGGGTGCAGGAAGGCACGCTTCTGGACGCCGTGCAAGCGCTGCTGCCGGCCAACAAGCAGGGTGCGATGCACGGTCTCGCGTTGCGCTGGTGGCGGGGCCGGCAGGCGGTCTTCGAGCGCTCGATGCAGGCACTGTCCGCGAGTCTTCTGAAAACGCTGGTGCAGCGCGCGTCGCTGGCGGCCGAAGCCGACGCCGACGCGGCCCGCCGCGCGCTGCTCGACGGCGCGCGGCAGTTGGCCGAAGCCAGCACCACCGAACTGCTCGCGCTGCACGGCCTGGAAGGCCAGGCGCGCGACCGCATCCTCGAACGCGTGGCGCATCAGGTCGAACTGCACCCGCGGCTGCACGAAGGCAAGGCCGCGCTGTGGGGCGGTGTGCTCAGCGGTGCGCTGCTCGGCCTGAAGGCCGACATCGCCAGCGGCGGCCTGACGCTCGGCGGCGGCATGCTCGCCGGCGGGTTGCTCGGCGCGTTGGGGGCGGCCGGCCTCGTCAAAGGTGCGAACCGGCTGCGCGGTACCGAACAGGGCTGGGCAGGTTGGCCGGCCCCCGCGCTGCGCGTCTTGGCGCATGCCGCGTTGCTGCGCTACCTGGCCGTGGCGCATTACGGGCGCGGGCGTGGTGACTACCAGGACAGCGAAGCGCCGGCGTTCTGGAGCGCCTGGGTCGACGACGCGCTGGCGCCGCAAGAGGCGCAGCTGCTGGCCATCGCGAATCGGGCGCTCGAGGGCGCGCCGGACGAGGCCGATTTGAACGTGCTGCTCGCGGTCACTGCACGCCGTCTGCTCGAACGGCTGTACGGCCCCTGGCCGCTGGCTTCGGGCGCAGAATGATCGCCATGACCACGCCCGCCGCCAGCCGTCCCTTCCACCTCGCTTTCCCGGTGCACGACCTCGAAGTCGCGCGCGCTTTCTACGGCGGCCTGCTCGGCTGCCCCGAAGGCCGCAGCTCGCCGGAATGGATCGACTTCGACCTCTACGGCCACCAGATCGTGGCGCACCTCGCGCCGCAGGAATGCGCACCGGCCGCCACGAGCCAGGTCGACGGCGACCACGTGCCCGTCAGACATTTCGGCGTTGTGCTGCCGATGGCCGAGTGGCAGCAGCTCGCCGACAAGCTCAGCGCCGCCGCCACCCACTTCATCATCGAGCCGCACGTGCGCTTCAAGGGCCTGCCCGGCGAACAAGCGATCTTCTTCTTCCTCGACCCCTCGGGCAACGCGATGGAGTTCAAGGCCTTTGCCGACCTGAGGCAGTTGTTCGCCAGGCAGTAACGTCCCGTCGCATCGAACAGCGGCGATGAAGGTCGTCATCCCCGGCGCCGGCCGTGTCCTTCGGGCAAGTAGTCTCTGACATGGCGCCACTCGATCTGCCCACCATGCACAGCCCGCTCGCCGCGCTGCTGCGCGGCGCACCGTTGGTCGTGCCGCTGGACGCTTCGGTGCGTGCGGCGCTGGAAACGATGGCGCAGGCAAGCCACGATGCCGTCGTGATCGCCGACCCGACAACCGGCATCCCGCTGGGTATCTTCACGCTCGACGACCTGTTGCGGCGCGTGGCGCTGGCCGGTGCAGACCTGCACGAGCCGGTGCTTGCGGTGATGACGGCCGGGCTGGTGACCTTGAAGACCGACGCCACCGCGCATCAGGCCGCCACCGCGATGGCGCGGCACGGCATCGGCCACATCGTCGTCACCGATCAGCAGGGTCGCCTGGCCGGTCTCATTTCGCAGTCGCAGTTGTTCGACCTGAAGCGTCCCGGCGTGCAGGACCTGCAACACGAGATCACGCGCAGCGCGGACATGCCCGCGCTCGTGCACTGCGCGCAGGACACGCGACAGCTGGCTCGGCACCTGCTCGCGCAAGGCGTCGGCGCCGAGGTGCTGAGCCAGTTCGTCTCGACCTTGAACGATCTGATCACGACGCGCGTCATCGAGCTCAGCATCGATCAGATCGAGTTGCCTGATGCGCCCTGGTGCTGGCTCGCCTTCGGTTCCGAGGGGCGTCTGGAGCAGACGCTGGCGACCGATCAGGACAATGGCATCGTCTTCGAGGCACGCACGCCGGCCGACGCCCGGACTCTGCGCGCGGCCTTCGTGTCCTTCGCGCGCGTCGTCAACCAACGCCTGGATGCCTGCGGCTTCCCGCTGTGCAAGGGCAACATCATGGCGGGCAATGAACAGTGGTGCCTGTCGCTGGTGGAGTGGCAGGATCGATTCCGCGCCTGGATCGGAACACCGCAGCCCGATGCGCTGCTGAAGGCCTCGATCTTTTTCGACCTGCGCTCGTTGTACGGCGCGCACGAACTCGCCGAGCAACTGAAGAAACAGCTGCTGGAGGCGAGTGCCGCGAACCGCTTGTTCCTGCGCATCCTGGCCGAGCTTGCATTGCAGCAGCCGCCGCCGCTCGGGTTGTGGAATGGATTTTCCTACCGCAGCCCGAAAGAGCACCCGAACACCATCGACCTCAAGCTGGAGGGCGCGCGCCTGTTTGTCGATGCGGCGCGCGTGCTGGCGCTGGCGCACGGCATTGCCGCCACGAACACCGTGCAACGCCTGCAGCAGGCGGCACCGCAACTCGGCAATGACGACGTGCGCGCGCTCGCCGACGCCTTCTACTTCATCCAGTCGCTGCGCCTGGAGAACCAGCATGCCGGCGCCGCGCCCGGCGCGGAAAACCGCGTTCACCCGGCGCGCTTGAACGAGCTCGATCAAACGTTCCTGAAGGAGGCGTTCAAGCAGGCGGGCAAGCTTCAGCAGCGCCTGAAGCTGGACTATCAGCTGTGAGCGCCCTGCAACCCGGTTTTCTTCTCGCCGGCCCTGGGTTAGCCTGGGCCGGCCGTGCCGGGTGGGACGCGAGGAAAGGCCAGCCATGGACGAGATGAAAAAGGCGCAGCGCTTCGTCGCCGTGTGCCTGCTCGGCGCGCTGCTCTTCAACTATCCGTTTCTCGCGCTCTTCAATCGCGCGACGCTGTTCCTCGGCATCCCCGTCTTCTACGTCTATCTGTTCGGCGTCTGGGCGGCATTGATCGCGCTGATGGCCTACATCGTGGAGAGCAAGTAGCTCATGCTGCGCGAATGGGTCATCGTCTGCGCGGCGTTCTCCTACCTGGGGCTGCTGTTCGCGATCGCCTACTACGCCGACAAGCGCGCCGACGCCGGGCGCTCGATCGTCGCCAACCCGTATATCTACAGCCTGTCGCTGGCCGTCTATGCCACCGCGTGGACCTTCTACGGCAGCGTCGGACGCGCCGCGACCGACGGCGTGGGCTTCCTGCCGATCTATCTCGGCCCGACCTTGATGATCGCGCTGTGGTGGGTCGTGATGCGCAAGATCCTGCGCATCTCCAAGCGCAACCGCATCACCTCGCTGGCCGACTTCATCGCGTCGCGCTACGGCAAGAGCGCGCTGCTCGGCGGCGTGGTGACGATCATCGCCGTGATCGGCATCATTCCGTACATCTCGCTGCAGTTGAAGGGCATCTCGAACAGCTACATCATTCTCACGCAGTACCCCGAAATCGTGATGCCGCAGCGGCTCGGCGCGGTGCCGCTGGCGCAGGACACCGCGCTGTGGGTGGCGTTGATCCTGGCGGCGTTCACGATCGTCTTCGGCACCCGGCACCTCGATTCGGCCGAACATCACGAAGGCATGGTCGCGGCAATCGCCTTCGAGTCGCTGGTCAAACTGCTCGCCTTTCTGGCCGTCGGTGTCTTCGTCACCTTCGGCGTCTACAACGGCTTCGGCGACCTCTTCGGTCGTGCCGCGGAAGACCCCAAATTGCGCGCACTGACCGCACCGCTGGAGGGTGTGGCCGGCGGCTACGCGAGCTGGGTCTGGCTGACCATCCTGTCGATGTTCGCGATCATGTTCTTGCCGCGGCAGTTCCAGGTCACGGTGATCGAGAACACGAACGAAAAGCACCTCAACAAGGCGATCTGGCTGTTTCCGCTGTACATGCTCGCGATCAACGTCTTCGTGCTGCCAATTGCTTTCGGTGGCGGGCTGCACTTCCCGCTCGGCAGCGTCGATGCCGACACCTTCGTGCTCACCTTGCCGATGGCCGAAAAGCAGGAAGGTCTGGCGTTGCTCGCGTTCATCGGTGGCCTCTCGGCGGCCACCGGCATGGTCATCGTGGAGACCATCGCGCTCTCGACCATGGTCTGCAACGATCTCGTGATGCCGATGCTGCTGCGCCTGCGCGCCCTGCGCTTGGCCGAGCGCAGCGACCTCACCTGGCTGCTGCTGGGTATCCGCCGCGGCGCGATCGTGCTCGTGCTGCTGCTCGGCTATCTGTATTTCAGGATCGCCGGCGAGGCCTACGCGCTGGTCTCGATCGGTCTCATTTCGTTCGCCGCGGTGGCGCAGTTCGCCCCGGTGGCGCTCGGCGGGCTGTTCTGGAAGGGCGGCACGCGCAACGGCGCGCTGGCCGGCCTGCTGCTCGGCTTCGCGGTCTGGTTCTACACGCTGCTCGTGCCGGCGTTGGCGCGCTCGGCCTGGCTGCCGATCGAGATCATCGAACAAGGCCTGTTCGGTTTCGAGCTGCTCAAACCGCTGCAGCTCTTCGGTCTGAAAGGCCTGGACCAGATCACGCACGCGATGATCTGGAGCATGATCGCCAACGTCGGTGGCTACGTGCTGGTGTCGCTGCGCGGCGGGCAGAGCGCCGAGGAGCACCACCAGGCCAACCTGTTCGTCGATGTCTTCCGTCACGACGCCGACCGCGCGCGCTTCTGGCGCGGCACCGCCTCGGCGGCAGCGTTGCACGGCGTGCTGTCGCGCTTTCTCGGCGAGGCCGGCGCGAACGAATCCTTTGCCCGCTACGCACGAATCAAAGGCCTGCGCTGGCCCGACGACACCTTGATCGCCGACGGCGAGTTGGTGCACCACGTCGAGACCCAGCTCGCCGGCGCGATCGGTGCGGCCTCGGCGCGCATCATGATGGCCTCCACCGTCACCGAAGAGGCGCTGACCCTGGAAGAAGTGCGCGAGGTGCTTACCGAAGCACAGCAGGTGGTCATCTACAGCCGCCAGCTCGAGCAGAAGTCCAAGGAGCTGCAGGCGGCGACGACCGAGCTGCAGACCGCGAACGAGCGACTCAAGGAGCTCGACCGAATGAAGGACGATTTTGTCTCCACCGTGTCGCACGAGTTGCGCACGCCGCTGACATCGATCCGCGCCTTCTCCGAGATCCTGCGCGAAGACCCGAAGATCGATCTCGCCGAGCGCAGGCGCTTTCTCGACATCATCGCCAAGGAAAGCGGGCGCCTGACACGCCTCATCAACCAGGTGCTCGACCTCGCCAAGATCGAATCAGGCAAGCTCGATTGGAATGTCTCCGCCGTCGATCTGCGCGAGGCGATCAGCGACAGCGTGAACGCGACCAGCCAGCTGTTCCATGAGAAGGCGGTGCTGCTCGAGCTGCAGTTGCCCGAGCAGGTGCCGCTGGTGACGAGCGACTTCGACCGCATCGTTCAGGTGGTGATCAATCTGCTCTCCAACGCAGTCAAGTTCTGCGACCCGGCGCACGGGCGCGTGGAAGTGCGGCTCAGGCAGGAGCTCGATTGCCTGCGTGTCGATGTGCGCGACAACGGCAAAGGCATCGCGCCGAAGAACCATTCGATCATTTTCGAGAAGTTCGGCCAGGCCGGCGATACCTTGACCGACAAGCCGCAAGGCACCGGGCTGGGCCTTCCGATCAGCCGCCAGATCGTCGAGCATTTCGGTGGCCGGCTCTGGGTCGACAGCGCGCTCGGGCTGGGCGCCACCTTCTCGTTCACGTTGCCGACGATGGCCGATGCGGGGCACGCCGAAGAGCAGCCGCAACGTGCGCAGACCGTGCAGTGACCGAGGCAAAGCGAGGAACCAATGGCCAAGAGGATCCTGATCGCCGACGACGAGCCGAACATCGTCATCTCGCTCGAGTTCCTGATGAAGCGCGAGGGCTTCGAAGTCGCGGTCGCCAACGACGGCGAGGCGGCGCTGCGCCAGTTCACGCAAGCGCAGCCGGACCTCGTGCTGCTGGACGTGATGATGCCCAGGAAGTCGGGCTACGAGGTGTGCCAGGAGATTCGCGCCCACCCCGAATGGCGTTCCACCAAGATCATCATGTTGACCGCGAAAGGACGTGAGACCGAGATCGCCAAAGGCCTGGCGCTGGGCGCCGACGACTACATGACCAAACCCTTCTCGACCAAGGAACTGGTGGCGAAGGTGAAGCAGGTGCTCGAAGGCACGTGAACATCCGGCTCAAAGTCGCGTTGGCGGTCGGCGGACTCAGCATGTCGCTCTTCGCCAGCATCGCCGGCATCGCCCTGGCCATCGGGTTCGGCCTCGATGGCGGGGAGCGCGCTGCGCTGAATACGCTGCTCGAGCCGCACGCGGTGATCATCGTTCTCGCGCTGGCCATCGCCGGCGCGACACTCGCATTTCTCGCCACGCCCCTGGTGCGTCTGTATCTCGCCGGTCCGGCGAAGCTGGCCGAACAGGCGCGCATCGTGCTCGGCGCGAACCGCGCGCACCGGCTGCGCGGGGGCGACAGCGCAGAACTCGACACGCTGGCCGACCTCGTGAATCAACTCGCCGACCAGCGCGATACGCTGCACATCGATGTCGAGCGGCGCATTCGCGAATCGCAAGCCGAACTCGAAGAAGAGAAAAACCGACTCGCCGCGCTCGTGTCGGAGCTGGCTGAAGGGGTGATCGCCTGCAACCTGGACGGGCGCATCCTGCTCTACAACAACCGCGCGCGCCTGCTCTTCGCCGCGCTCGCGCCGGGGGGTGCTGCCGGCGGCGGATTGATCGGCCTCGGGCGCTCGATCTTCAGCGTCATCGAGCGGCCGCTGATCGAGCATGCGCTCGCGAACATCCGCCACCGGCAGCGCAGCGGTGACCAGCGGGCGCTGGCGAACTTCGTCACCGCAGGCCGGGCCGGCGAGTTGATTCGCGTCCAGATGGCGCCGGTGCTTACCGCCATTGCCACCGCCACCGTCGTGCCCGACGCGCTGTCGGGTTATGTGCTCGTGCTGGAGAACATCACGCGCAGTTTCGAGGCCGATTCGCGGCGCGACCAGGCGCTGCGCGCGTTGACCGAAGGCAGCCGCGCGGCCCTTGCCAATATCCGCGCCGCGATCGAGACGCTCGCCGGCTATCCGGACATGCCAACCGAGCAGCGCGAGCGTTTTGTCGGTGTGATCGCGCAGGAAGTGCAGGCCGCGAGCGAGCGGCTGGAAGAAAACGCGGCACGCCACGCCCAGACGCTGAGGGCACTTTCAGTGCTCGAGGAGATGCGCGGCGCCGATCTGATCGCGGCGGCGCAGCGAACCATCGAGTCCCGGCTCGCGGTGGCCGTGCAAGCAGATCCGATCGCACCGGCGTTGTGGGTCAGGGCCGACAGTTTTGCGATCGTGCGCGCGCTGGCCTGGCTCGCCGAGCGGCTGCATACCGAATTCGGCGCAGCGCAGCTGAACCTGCGGTTGACCCAAACCGAGCGGCTGGCCCAACTCGACCTGGTCTGGCCGCAGACCTCTGCGCGGCAGCCGGCGCTGCATGCCTGGCAGCAGGCCCTGCAGTCGAACGCCGAATCGAGTCCGCTGCACGAGGTGGCCGAACGGCATGGCGGCGAGGCCTGGTTCGCGGGCGACGACAGCGCAGCGTACTGGCGCCTGCTGCTGCCGCTCGCGCAGCCGCCTCGCGAGCTTGCGCAGCGGCAGGGTATCGCCGAGCGCCCCGAGTACCACGATTTCGCCCTTTTCGACCAGGCAGCACAGGTGCACGCGCTCGACGATCGCTCACTCGCCGAGCTGACCTATACGGTGTTCGATACCGAGACCACCGGGCTGGCACCCGACGACGGTGATCAAATCATCCAGATCGGCGCGCTGCGAATCGTCAACCTGCGGCTGCTGCGCAACGAAGCCTTCGACCAGCTCGTCGACCCGCGGCGCCGGCTCGGCCGGGGTTCGGCCGCAGTGCACGGCATCAGCGAAGACATGTTGCGCGGACAGCCGAGCATCGACGAGGTGCTGCCCGCTTTTCACGCCTATTGCCAGGATACGGTGCTGGTCGGGCACAACGCGGCGTTCGACATGCGATTCCTGCAGATGAAAGAAGCATCGACCGGGCTGCGTTTCGAGCAGCCGCTGCTCGACACCTTGCTGCTGTCCGAAGTCATCCATCCGGCGCAGGAGTCGCACCGGCTGGAGGCCATCGCCGAACGCCTGGGTGTGCGCATCGAGGCGCGCCACAATGCGCTCGGCGACGCCATCATCACGGCCGAGGTCTTCGTGCGCATGGTCGGCCTGCTCGCGGACGCCGGCATCCGCACCTTGCGCGACGCGCTCGCGGCGGCCGCCAGAACCCGTGCCGCGCGGGTGCGCTATTGAGCATTGCCAAGCCCAGCATGAAACCGCGCCCACGCTTGCTTCGATCATTGCCCCCCGGCTTGCGGGCCGCAGGCGTTCGGACATGAACATCGTCATCCTCGGTGCCGGACGCGTCGGCGAGAGCGTGGCCGAGAGCCTGGCGTCGGAGCAAAACGACATCACCGTGATCGACACCGATCCGGCGAAGCTGCGCGCGCTGCAAGACCGGCTCGATCTGCGCGGTGTGGTGGGCAACGGCATCCAGCCTTCGGTGCTGGAGCAGGCCGGCATCCAGGACGCTGACCTGTTGATCGCCTGCGCGCCGCTGGACGAGACCAACCTGGTGGTGTGCAAAGTGGCGCGCGAGCAATTCAACGTGCCGACCTCGATCGCAAGGCTGCGCAGTCCCGAGTTCCCCGATGGCTCGCCGCTGATGGGCAGCTTCTGCGTCGACCGCGTGATCTGCCCTGAAGAATCCGTCACGCGCTACGTGCGCCAGCTGATCGAGTACCCCGAGGCGCTGCAGGTGCTCGAGTTCGGCGAGGGATTGGTCAGCCTGATCGCGGTGCGCGCGGTGGCCGGCGGACCGCTGGTGCAGCACAGCCTGGCCGAGATCCCGCGCCTGGTGCCCGGGGCCGAGATGCGCATCGTCGCCATCTACCGGCGCGACCAGGCGCTCGCCGATCTGGAAGGCAGCACGCGCATCGAGCCCGGCGACGAGGTCTTCGTGCTGGCGGCCACCGAACACATCCGCGCCGTGCTGGGCGGGCTGCGCAAGATGGACCGGCCAGTGAAGCGCGTGATGATCGCCGGCGGCGGCAAGGTCGGGTTGCGCCTGGCGCGCCAGCTGCAAGACGAGATGCAGGTGAAGATCATCGAGGCCGACCGCAAGCGCTGCGATTACCTGGTGACGCAGCTGCCCGCCGGCGTGCTGGTGCTGCACGGCGACAGCACCGACGAAGAGCTGATGGGCGACGAGAACGTGCAGGACATGGACCTGTTCCTCGCGCTGACCAGCGACGACGAAGACAACATCATGGCCTGCCTGCTGGCCAAGCGCATGGGCGCACGCCGTGTGCTGGCGCTGATCAACCGCAAGGCCTACGCCGACCTGGTGCAGGGCACGCAGATCGACATCGCGATCTCGCCCAGCCACACCGTCATCGGCGAGCTGCTGGCCTACGTGCGCCGCGGCGACATCGAGGCCGTGCACAGCCTGCGCCGCGGTGTGGCCGAGGCGCTCGAAGCGGTGGTGCGCGGCGACGCCGGCAGCTGCCGCATCGCTGGCCGGCGCGTCGAGCAGCTGGAGTTGCCGCGCGGCGCGCAGATCGGCGCCATCGTGCGCGGGCTGCCCGGGTCGGCCGGATCGGGCGCCGAGGCCGAAGCGCCCGGCTCGCCCGACAAGCGCGGCGACATCACCGCCGAAGTCATCATGCCGCACCACGACACGCTGATCCTGACCGGCGACCGCGTGATCGTCTTCATCCCGCGCAAGAAGATGGTGAAGAGCGTGGAGCGGCTGTTCCAGGTCTCGCCCACGTTCTTCGGCTGAGATGAAGCAATACACCCCGGTCTTCGCCGTGCTCGGCGGCGTGCTGATGTTGTTCGCGCTGACCATGCTGGTGCCGCTGGCCTTCGCGGCGATCGGTGGCGACGCCGCGCTGCCGGCCTACGACGTGGCGATCGCCATCACCTTCGGCTGCGGCGCGGGGCTCTTCTTCGGCCTGCGCAAGCGCCACCGGCGCGAGCTGCAGCCGCGTGATGGCTTCCTGCTCGTGGCGTTGGTGTGGAGCGTGCTGCCGGCGTTCGGCGCGCTGCCGTTGATGTTCCACCTGCCCGCGCTGAGCTTCACCGACGCCTACTTTGAAGCCGTCTCGGGCCTCACGACGACCGGCGGCACCGTGCTGACAGAGCTGGAGAAGCTGCCCACCAGCATCAACGTCTGGCGCTGTTTCATGGTGCTGATCGGTGGCATGGGCATCCTCGTGCTGGCGGTGGCCATCCTGCCGCTGCTGGGCGTGGGCGGCAGCCAGCTGTTCAAGGCCGAAACGCCGGGGCCGATGAAAGACGACAAGCTCACGCCGCGCATCGCCGAGACGGCGCGCGGCTTGTGGGCTGTGTACTTCGCGATCGCGCTGGCCTGCTTCTTCGCCTACCGCGTGGCCGGCATGGGCTGGGCCGACGCTTTCATGCACATGTGTTCGACGATGGGCCTGGGCGGCTTCGCGGCCTACGACGCGAGCTTCGGGGCGTTCAACTCGCCGGTCATCGAGGCGGTCGCCGTATTCTTCATGTTGATGGCCGGTGTGAACTTCGCGCTGTACTTCCTGGTCTGGAAGAAGCGTTCGTTGCGCGTGTTGGTGCGCGACGTGGAAGCGCGCATGTTTCTCGCGGTGATGGTGGTCTCTGTGCTCGGCGCCGCCACCTACCTGTGGGCGCATGGCGTCTACCCGAGCTGGCTCGAGTCGCTGCGCCACGCGGCGTTCAACGTCGTCTCCGTCGCCACCACCACCGGCTTGGTGTCGGTGGACTACGCGCAGTGGCCGATGTTCGTGCCGGTGCTGATGCTGTTCCTGTGCTGCTTTGCCACCTGCGCGGGCTCGACCGGCGGCGGCATCAAGATGGCACGTGCGCTGCTGCTCGTGAAGCAAGCGCGCAGCGAACTGGTGCGCATCGTGCATCCGCGCGCGGTCGTGCCGGTGACGATGGGTGGCGCTGTCGTCGATGCGCGCGTGATGTCGGCGGTGCTCGCCTTCATGCTCATCTACGGCGCGGTGATCATCGGTGCCACGCTGGTGCTGCTGTTCACCGGGCTGGACGTGATCACCGCGCTCAGCGCGGTGGTGGCCTGCATCAACAACACCGGCCCGGGCCTGGGCCAGGTCGGGCCCGCGGGCAACTTCCAGGGCTTGACGGACCTGCAGACCTGGGTCTGCACGGCCTGCATGCTGCTCGGGCGGCTGGAGTTGCTCGCGGTAATGGTGCTGTTCACGCCACAGTTCTGGCGCAAGTGATTCGATCGCGGCTGTCTACGCTTTCCACTGCGTACGCATTGGCAGCACGCGCACGCGCTTGCCGCCCGCGGCGACGATCGCGTTGGCCAGCGCCGGCGCCACCGGCGGCACGCCGGGTTCGCCCACGCCGCCGAGCGGCTTGTCGTAGTCGCCGCCGATGATGTGCACGTGGATCGCCTTCGGTGCGGCACTCATGCGCAGCAGCTCGAACTGGTGGAAGTTGTCCTGCTGCACGCGCCCTTGTTTGAAGGTGATCTCGCCGAACAGCGCGTTGGACAGGCCCATCACGCAAGCGCCTTCCATCTGCGAGCGCACGCGTTCGGGGTTGACCACGGCGCCGCAGTCCACCGCCATGTCCACGCGCGGGATGCTCAGGTTGCCGTCGCGGTCCAGCGCCACTTGCACCACCGTGGCCACGTAGGTGGTGAAGCTGTAGTGCGCGGCGACACCGCGGCCGCGGCCTTTGGCCAGAGGCTTGCCCCAGCCGGCGGCTTTCGCCGCGGTGGTGGCCACGCGGCGCAGCCGGCCGGTGTCGATCGGGTACAGCTTGGGGTCTTCGCCGTGGTTCCAGGTGTCGTTGACGTCGCGTGGGTCGACCTGGCGCGCTGTGCCGATCAGTTCGAGCAGGTACTCCAGCGGATCGCGCCCGGCGGCCAATGCCATCTCGGCGACGAACGACTGGATCGCGAACGCATGCGGGATGTTCGACACCGCGCGGTACCAGCCGACGCGCGTGTGCGCGCTGGCCTCGGGGTTCTCCACGCGCAGGTTGGGCACGGCGAACGGCACGTTGGTCAGGCCCATGCCGAGCTCGATCGGGCTTTCGACCTTCGGGTCGGGCATGAACAGCGCCATCAGCGTCGGCCCGACGCTGCGGTGCAGCCAGGCGCTCGGTTTGCCGCCTCCGTCCAGCCCCGCC
>JANNQO010000034.1:0-41855 GCA_031400795.1 Rubrivivax sp.
CGACGCCGGCGCAGTTGGTGGTGGTGCTCGCGGCTCGGTTGCCGTATGCGTCGTAGGTGTAGCTCGTCACCACGCACAGCTCGGCGCTGCCGGGCTCGATGCTCTCGCTGGCAAGCAGCCCGCTCGCCTGGTACGTGAAGCCGCTCGTGCGGGCGTAGCTGTACGGGGTCGCCACGGCTTGGGACCAGGCAGGGGAGATCAAGCCGGCGAACAGCAGGAGCGCGGCGAGCTTGGGCAGCAGGGGGGCGACGAACCGGTGCATCCAAGCGGCCGCCGCGGAGCCGGCTTCGCCGGGCCGCTGGCGGCGCCCCCTGGAGGGGGAGGCGCCGAAGGCGCTGCGGGGGGGGTTCATATCAATACCCCACCACGGTGAACGGGCTGTTGCTCGCGTCGGAGGCGGAGATTCGTGGCATGCACTTGCCTGCGGCCGGGTGGGCCACCGTGAACTCGGTACTGGCACCGGGGACGAGTGTAGAACTCGGCTGCACGAGCACGCTCCCACCGGCCACCGTGCAACTCACGGAGATCGCGCTCAACGCCGCGTTGCCGCCGTTGGCGATGGTCAGACGTGTCGTGGCTGCGGCGTGTTGGACGCCCACCAGGTCGATGCGACCTGCAGGCGTGCTCAGAGGTGGAGTGCCGGTGCCGCTGCCTTGCAAGGTGATGCTGTGCCAGCCTGCTTCCGTTCTCAGGCGCATGATGGCGCCCCGAAGGCCGATCTGCGCGGGCGTGAACTCGAAGTCGCCCCAGCAGGTGTCCCCTGGATTGAGAGTCACCAAGCAGCTGGTGCTGCCGGTGGATCGGAACTCGAACAGCGGGTTGTTGTCGATGTACGGCCCGTCGATGATGTTCAACGGCCCGATCCCGATGTTCTGCAGCACGGCTCGGCCAGGCGGTGAGATGGTCCCGGTGGTGACGACTCCGAAGTTCAGCGGATTCGGCGTCAACTGACCGGCGGGCGCCCGCCCCTCACCGGACAGCGTGACCGTCTTGTCGCCCGACGAGCCGTTGTTGCGGATCGTCAGCGACCCCGGGCGCGATCCGGCCAGCGCCGGCTTGAAGCTCACGCTGACCGTGCACGACAAGCCGACCGCCACCGAGCTGCAGTTGTGGGTGAAGAGGTACTCCGCCGCGGGCGTCGCCTCCACCGCGGTAATCAGCAGCGCCGCCGTCCCGATGTTCGTCACCGCCACCGTCTTCGACGACGTGGTTTGCAGCACCTGCGTGGCAGGGAAAGCCAGTGCCGTTGCCGACAGCGACGCATTGCCCTGCGCGTTGCCGGTGCCTTGCAGCGAGATCCGCAGCGGCCCGGCGCCGGTGTTCAGCGTGAACGTGCCGCTGACGGTGCCCGCGGTAGTCGGCGTGAAGCGCAGCGTACCGGTGCAGAAGCCGCTCGCTCCCGCGGGGAGGCTCGCCGGACAGGAGTTCGCCCACAGCGTGAACGCGGGATGATCGAAAGAAGCGGATCCGACGACCAACGCACCGACTCCGGTGTTGTCCAGCCGGATCGCGGCATCGGCGAAGTTGCCGAGCAGCACGTTGCCGAAGTTGATGAGCGCCGGCGTCAGCGAGCCGCTCGGATTGCGGCCCATGCCGTTCAACGCAACGTCCTTGTTGCCCGAGCTGCCGTCGTTGTTGACCGTCAACGTGGCGCTCTTGCTCCCGCTGCTGGCGGGCTTGAAGCGGACGGTGATCGTGCAGGGCGCGTTGACCGCAAGGCTTGCGGGACAGGTGCTGGAGACATCGAAGTCAGCCGTCGATACGGCGATCGCGCCCACGGCAAGTACCGCCGTACCGACGTTCTTGAGTTCAATCGACTGAGGGGCGCTCGTCTGGCCAACCTGCGTGTCGGCAAAGGCACTGAGAGTCGCCGGTGTGAGTTGAGCATTGCCGCGGGCGGCGGCCGTGCCCGCACCGCGCAGCGCGCTGCTCACGATGCCGGCGCCAGTACTCACCGTCAAGGTGCCGTCTCTCGTCAACGCAGCCGTTGGCGAAAAGCGCACGTTGATCAGACAAGTGCCAAAGCGGGGGACACTGCTGGCGCAGCTCGTAGAGACGAAGCTGAAATCGATGCCGGTCACCGAGCCGGCGTTGATGGCCGAAACGCTGAGGGTGCCGACGCCGTTGTTGCTCAGCGTGACGCTGCGGTCGACCGGCGCGCCCACGGTGACGTTGCCGAAGTCCACCGGCGTCACCAGGCTGGCGCTTTGCGCGCGGCCGTTGCCGGTCAACGGCACCGCCCTGTTGCCCGAGCTGCCGTTGTTGTCGACGTGCAACATGCCGGGTCTCGTGCCGGTGCCCAGGGGCCTGAAACTCACGTCGATGTTGCAGGTGGCCAAGCTGATCAGGCTGGCCGGGCAGTCATTCCCGGCGATGAGGTAGTCGCCCGTCACCCGGATGCTGGTGATCCCCAGCAGACCGGTGCCGGCGTTCCTAAGCATGACGCGCTGCGAGGCGCTCGTGTCGGCGACCTGGGTGTCGGCGAAGGCAGGGAGGGTCGCTGGTGTCAGTTGGGCGTCGCCCATCGCTGCCGTCACACCTGCGCCGCGCAGGGTGCTGGCCAAGCCGCCAGCACCGGTGGTCACCGTCAAAGTGCCGGTTCTCGACACCGCAGCCGTGGGCAAGAAACGCACGCTGATCGATCGCGTCCCCAGCTCGTCAGTTCGTAGTCACGACCGCCGCTCCCGGAGGCGCGGTACTGGTACGACGAGCCCCAGGGGTCCGGCGGCAGTTCGCTTTGCAGGTAGGGCCCTCGCCAGCGCGGCTCGTCACTCGGCGCAGACACGAGCGCGCGCAGTCCCTGCGAGGTGCTCGGGTAGCGACCGGTGTCGATGCGGTAGGTTTGCAGCGCTTTGTCGATGGCGTCGAGTTGAGCACGCGCGGCGACCGCCTCGGAGCGCGACACCTGGCCGATGAAGCGCGGCGCTACCACGGCCGTGAGCAGCCCGATGATGAGGATCACGACGAGCAGTTCGAGCAGCGTGAAGCCGGTGACGCGAAAGCCGAGGTGCTTCACGGTTGCACCTCGGCGATGAACCGCCAGTCGGCGTAGCGGTTGGCGGGCTGGAGCGTGGTCGACCCGAGTCGTAGCCGAGTCGTCCGCAACGGTGGCCGCTCGTCTCGGCTGTAGACCCCTCGAATGCCCCCGTCGGCGTCGAGCACGAGGCCCCAGGGCCGGCTGGGCATCAACGGGTCCCGGTAGAGCTGGCGCAGGTGGCGTTCGCCGCCGATGAAACGCTGGTCGAGCGTCAGCTCCTCGAGCGACCGCGGCAGGGTCCGGGCATTGCTCGGCGATCCTCGGTGATAGCTCGCGATCGCGCCGGCATAGAGGGCGCCCACGCGCAGCAAATCGTCTTCGCGCTCGCGTTGCTCCTGATCGGCCCAACGCGGACCGATCACCGCCAGTCCAACGCCGGCGAGCGCGACCAAGGCCATCACGACCAGGTAGCTGAAGCCTTGCTGGCGCTTGCGCTCACCACGTGCCATAGAGGCTCCCGTCGCGCGCACGGCCTGGTGCGCCGCTGCGCACGTCGACGACGCCGGCGTCTTCACCGTTGGGGCGGATCAGAACCCAGCTGTCACGGCGCTCGGTGACCGTATCCAGAGGCACTTCGCGCAAGTAGCGCGCGTCGACGAGTTCGAGCAGGTCGCGCGGGGCACGCCCACGATCGCCGCGGAACTTGTCCACCGCATCACGCACGCCGACGAGGTTGTGGCGCAGCACGGTCTCGCGCGCACGGTCGACATGCTCGACGTAACGCGGCGCCGCGATGGCCAGCAGCAGCCCGACGGCAGCCATCACCACAAGGAGTTCGATGAGCGTGAAGCCGAGTTTCATATCCGGTCCTCTCGCGCGCTACCACTGTGCCAGCGGCACGCCGTTGAGTCCGACCTGCGGCGAACGCGATGCCACGTCGTACACGTCCGCGCCCGGTGCCGGCTTGTCCGGCGCAGACCGGTAGCTGCGCAGCGCCCAGGTGCCCTCTGCCGGCAGCGCGGGGTCGGCAAACGGGTCGCGCGGGATTCGGCGCAGGAAGTACAGCGCCGCACCGGCGTTTCGGAGGTCGGGCACGCCGGCGGCGAGCACGCTCAGTGTCGGTGGGTATCCCGACGTGCCGAGAGAGGCGGCCACCGCACCTTCGCGCACAGCGAGGCGGTAGGCGTCGACGGCCCCGCGAATCTGCCACAACGCCACCTTGAGTTCTCGCTCTCGATCGCGGCGCGCGGAAAGCTCGGCCAGCGGCAGCAGCATCGCGCCCAGCACGCCGAGCACGGCCAGCACGACGAGCAGCTCGACCAGCGAGAAGCCGCGCGACGGGGCATTCGATGCAGCAACGTGTCTCATGGCTTGACCTGCACGCGCAGGGGCGGCGGCAGTGCGGCCACGGGCGCACCTGCGGCGATGGGCACCGGCTCGATCCGGGTCAGCACGAGGTCTGCGGCACCGGGCGCGGTCGCCTTCAGTCGCAGCCGCACGACGACGCCCTGGCCGGTGGCACCGGTGGCGTGGTTTCGCAGCATGCCGGCGCGCGCGGAGCCGGCCTTGTCGTCCACGCTCTTCGTGAAGCTCGTTGCAGCGCCATCGGCGCGGAAGTACTCGCCTTCTTCGAGATCCTGCACCTGCAGCTTGTCGGCGGACCATTGCAAATGCAGCGGCAGACCGCGCAGCGCTACGTCACTGCTCAGTTCGAGGGTGGCGAGGAACGTGTCGCCGACCTTGACTTCGCTCGGCGCGCGCCATTGCAAGGCCAGCTTGGGCGTCGACGCAGACGGTGTGGGCACACCCGGCACCTGGGCATCCGAAAGCGCTGGGGCATTCGGCGCCCGGTCCTCGCCGGCAGCGATCTGCGCAGCCAAGCCGCCCACGCCGCGCATGCGCGGTACGGCGTCGGTGCCAACCCAGATCTCGGACTCGCTCGCCTCGGGTCGCCGGATGTTGCGCAGCACGCGCGGCGTGATCGCCAGCACCAGCTCCGTGCGCTGCGTTTCATCGCGCTGGCTCGAAAAGAGCCTGCCCGCGAGCGGCAGGTCGCCCAGGCCAGGCAGGCGGCTGGCACTGCTGCGCTCGTCGTTGCTGATCAGGCCGGCCAGCACTTGAGTCTCGCCGTCGCGCAGTCGAAGCACGGTCGACGCCGAACGCGTGCCGATCTGGTAGGCCAGACCGCCGGTGGTCGTGCGCACCTCGCGGGCCAGCGAGCTGACCTCGAGACTCACCCGGATCGCCACTTCGTCGTCGGCATAGACCGTGGGTTCGACGTCGAGCTTGAGGCCGACGTCCAGGTAGTTGACGCTCTCGGCGACAAAGCCGCCCTGTCCGGTCGTGGAGGTCACCACAGGCACCTTGTCGCCGATCAGCACGCGCGCGCGCTCTCGGTTGCGCGCGCGAATGCGCGGATTGGCCAGGGTGTGGAAGTCGCCGACGTTGCGTTTAAGGCTGATGAGCAGCCCGCTGACACTGACGCCCAATCGATCGGAGCCGAGGCCCCGCAGGTTGTCCACTGTCAGCCCTGCCGCCCCGGACGGCGCCAGCGCCGTGATGCCGATCGTGTCGGGGAACTGGATACCGAGGTCGGTCAACCGGCTGCTGCGGATCTCGAGCACCTCGAGCTCCAGCAGCACCTCGGCATCGCTGGTGTCGTACAGCGCCACCAAGCGTTCGGCGAGCTCGATCACCTCGGCCGGCTCGCGGATGGCGAGCATGTTCAAGCGTTCGTCCACATGCGGATCCTTGATACGCAGCATCGATCGCAAGAACGCTGCCGCGCCCTTCGCGTCGGCGCTCGTCAGGTAGAAGACGCGAACCACCTGCTCCTGGTGTTCGCGCTGTTTCTCGGGTGTGTTCGGATAAATGAAGACGGTTTGCGAATCGATGACCTTCTTGGCCAGTTGGTGGGTGGCTACGATCAGTTCGATGGCATCCTGGACTCGCGCCGAGCGCAGGAGTGCGGTGACGCGAACGTCCGGGCGGATGTCCTTGTCCAGCACGAAGTTGACGCCACTGTGGCGTGTGACGACGTCCAACACCGCGCGCAAGCTGGCGTCGCGAAAGTCCAGTGTGATGGGGCGCGTCTCAGCGAGGCCAAGTTGCGCGGCCCGGACCTGATCGCGGCGGATGTCGGACTGCAAGCGGCGCTGCAAGGTCAGCAGCTCGGACTGGCGTGGGTTGTCCTTGAGGGCCTCGGCGATGAGGCGCAACGCCACCAGCGGCTGCTTGGCGCCCAGCGCCCTTTCCGCTTCGACGAGTGCGGCGCGTTGGCGCCGCTCGATCGAGATGTCGGCCAGCAGCGCTTCGACGCGCTTGCCGCTGCTGTCGAAGGCCTGCGCGCGACGCAGCAGGACTTCGGCTTCGTCGAATCGGCCCGACGCACGCAAGGCGGAGGCTTCGGCAATCAGGCGAGAAAGTGCCTCGTTGCGGGCCTGCAGAAAGGCAGAACGCAGCGTTGCACTGTCGGGGTAGTCTTTCAGGCCGGCTTCGAGCGACATGACCGCGGTTTCGTAGCGTCCGGCGCGCAGATGCTCTTGTGCTTCGGTGCGGACGCGCTGCTCGGCGCATCCGGCGAAGAGTACCGCGCCGGCCGCTGCGAGCAACCAACGCGCAGCGGTGCCGCGGGCGAGCGGGCGGAGCCTTCGAGCAGATTCGAACATCACGGAGAGGCAAGCGCTGGTGGTAGGGCCACGTCGAAGGACGTGCCCGTGGCGGCATGGACGATGCGCACCGCTTCGGGTGCAAGCGCCATGACGACGAATCCATCATCCAACGCCGTCCCTGCCTGTACCGCCACGGCTTCATGGCCACCGCGGGTCAACAGGGTGACCTCGATGCCGTCAGGCCGGCTCATGCGGCCGAAGAATCGCCAGCTTGGCGCTCCGACCACGACCGTTGGCGCCGGCGGGGCGATCATGGGCTCAGCTGCGGCCGGGGGCACCGGCCGCGCTTTGTACGTTTCGGCTCCGGCCACTGCTGCTTCAGCTGCAGTAAACGGGTCGCGCAAGGCAGCCTCGACGCTCCACGCCGGCAATGCACGCGGCAGCGGCGGACCGGCTGCGGGGCTCGATGGCGTTGCCGGCATTGCTAGCCGGACATAGATGGGGTGTGCGCCGCGCTCGCTGGCGCCGATGATCTTGGGCGCTTGGTCGGGTTGCCACAGGGCGATGGCGGCCAGTGCGATCGAGATGGCCAGTAGCCAGCGCAGCGTCGGCCGCATGTCAGCGCGGCGCCGCGGCTGCGTTTGCCTGCCGCGGTTGCAAGGTGGATTGCCAGGCAGCAATGACGACCGTCGTCTGGACACCGGCACTGGCTGGGTCGCGCTGAATGCGCAGGCTGCGCAATGTGGAACCCTCAATGGTGACCAGCAAATCAGCGATCAACTGCTTGCTGGCCGGATACGAGCCACGCAATTCGAGCCTGAAGTCCTGCCGGCCGAGGTCCGATTGGGTCGGCTCGCGCTCAATCATGGTCTGGCTCGTCACGATGACCCCGTTAGCCGCACTCGCGCGATGGACTCGCGCCATGAAATTCGCGGCGGAGACCGGTGGGCCGAGTGACTGTGTGAAGTCCGATTCCGAGCGCGGTGGTGCGTTCGTCGGAGCCTCTGAAAGGGGCGCCCGGGCGAGGCTAGTCCAATCCGCCGCCGCGTTGCGTTCGCGCCGCCAAGCGGCCAACGCAGCGACGGACGCAGCGATGATCGACGCAGCCCATACGATCCACAGCCTGCGGCTACCCTGCAAGACTGGGCTCATGACAACGATCCGAGCGCCACCGCCCTGCACATCCTGGATACGAGCCTGCACAAAAGTACGGCGACCGAAAGCCCACGCCATTGCCTCCCCCTGCATTGTCATGATGCTCTTGCACCTGGCGATCCCGGCACGATCGCCACGACCTCGATCGGACCGAACCCACGGCAGTCCTTTTGCGCGCGAGAATAGCAGGCTTGATGCGTGTCGGAGTGCTGCGCCGCCGTGCACTTGTCGCAGGTCCGCGAGCAGGCGCTACCGGGCTGACAACGCGACAGTGGTCGAGCCGACCCGAGCGGCAGCTGCCCACCCGCTCCACCAGGCGCCGGTTGACGTGAGCATGAGTCTGTCTGCGGCACAATCCCAGACGATGGGCGAGACCTTCATCCCGCTGGCCGACCTGCGCTACGCCGCAGCGCTACCGCGCATCCCGCAGCACGCGGCGCCACCCAGCGGCCTGCTCGCCGACCGCCTCGGCCGCCCGCTGCGCGACCTGCGCATCTCGGTCACCGACCGCTGCAACTTCCGCTGCAGTTATTGCATGCCCAAGGAAGTCTTCGACAGCCAGTACAAGTTCCTGCCGCAGAGCTCGCTCCTGAGCTTCGAAGAGATCACGCGCACCGCCAGGCTCTTCGTCGCGCACGGCGTGCACAAGCTGCGGCTGACCGGCGGCGAGCCGCTGCTGCGCAAGCACCTCGAGGTGCTGATCGCGATGCTCGCCGGGCTGCGCACGCCAACCGGCGAGCCGCTGGACATCACGCTCACTACCAACGGCTCGCTGCTCGAACGCAAAGCACGAGCGCTGCAAGACGCCGGCCTCAGGCGCGTCACCGTGAGCCTGGACGCGCTGGACGACAGCATCTTCCGGCGCATGAACGACGCCGACTTTCCAGTGGCCGAAGTGCTTCGCGGTATCGACGCCGCGCTCGCGGCGGGCCTGGCGCCCGTGAAGATCAACATGGTCGTCAAGCGCGGCACCAACGACGCCGAGATCGTGCCGCTGGCGCGCCATGTGCGCGAGCACTACGGTGCGGCCGTGGTGCTGCGCTTCATCGAGTACATGGACGTCGGCTCGACGAACGGCTGGCGCATGGACGAGGTGCTGCCGTCGGCCGAGGTGATGCAGCGCCTGCACGAGGTCTTCCCGCTCGAAGCATTGGAGCCGACCGTCATCGGCGAGACGGCCGAACGCTGGCGCTACCGCGACGGCCGCGGCGAGGTGGGCTTCATCAGCAGCGTGACGCAGGCCTTCTGCCACGATTGCAACCGCGCACGCCTGTCCACCGAGGGCAAACTCTTCCTGTGCCTGTTCGCCAGCAGCGGCCACGACCTGCGCGGCTTGCTGCGCGGCGGCTACAGCGACGAGCAGATTGCCGCGGCGATCGGCCTGGTGTGGAGCGAACGCGAGGATCGGTACTCGGAACTGCGCGGCGCAGCGAATTCGGGCAGCGGCGAGCGGCGCGTGGAGATGCACTACATCGGCGGATGAGGCGGGAACCGGAGGCGCCCCGCCGTCACTCACCGGCCATGCCGCTGCGCTCTTCGCAACCATGAAGGTACGCTCCGACCCGACGATCGACGCCTTCATGCTTGCCGCCGCGCGCGGCGCACAGGTCTGGGCCTGGCGCGGCGGCGGCCAGATCCAGGCCGGCGCCGAACCGCAACCCGGCGATCGCGAAGACACTGCCGCCTTGTTGGTCGAGGCCCTGCGCGATGCATTCGGCGAAGCCGCCGGCGATGCTGCCGAGTGGACGCTCTCGACCGTGACGCGCCGCGGCAGCAGCCTGCCCTCGAGTCTGGTGCGCCGCCTGGTCGAAACCGCCGAAGCCTCGCACTCGCTGCTGCAAGGCGCCACTTACGGGCTGCGCCTGCGCTATTCGGCCGTGGCCAGCGGCGCCGGTTTTCGCGCCTGTTGCGAGACACTGGGCATCGACCCGCAGTGCATGCCTTTCGAGCGCCGCCAGGACATTGACGCCCAAGTCGCTGCCAAACTCGCGCAGACCGCCGTGCCGAAGGCCGAGACCGTCGCCGAGTGCCTGCGCGCCGTATTGGCGCAGCGTCCGCATTAGCGCTAGGGGTTTGCCCGAAACGCGCTTTCTTGCTGTCGTTCTGGCCGTTCCTTTGACGAAGCGGCGCGCACCTATCTATGCCTCGTTCCGCGGCGAATCGATGCTGTCGACCTGGCTGTACGGCATCGCGATGAACCTGGTGCGCAACCACCTGTCGCGCTCGCCGCAGCGGTGATCGGGGCTGGCCTCGGCGAGCATCTCGGTGAGGTAGCGCGTGACGGTCTGCGACTGACGGCGCTTCTTCGGCGCGTTGCCATTGCTACAGCGCCGTAGCCAGCCCGGCGATCAGCGTGACCACGACCCCGGCGCCGCCCAGCGCAAGCCAGCGATGCCGCTCGAAGCACAACGCCAGGTTGTGCCGCCAATCGCCGCGGCGCATGCTCACCGGCCGGCGGCGCAGCCAACGTTCGAGATCATCGATCAGCTCGCGTACGCTGCCGTAGCGTTGCACCGGGTCTTTGCGCAGCGCTTTCATGACCACTGCTTCGAGATCGCCGAACGCACGTTCGGGGTCGGCCGGGCGGCCGGGGCCGCTGCGCTCGCCGCTGGTGGTGGCATCGCCACTCGTGCCCGGAGGTTCAGGGCTCAGCGCCAGTTCATGCAACTCCTGAGGAGCATCTTGCAGCAGCGCGCGTTCGGCCGCCGCGCGCGCCAGGTGCCGGCCGCCGAAGGGCAGCTCGCCGCTGAGCAGCTCGTAGAGCATCACACCCAGCGAGAACACATCGGCAGCGGTGCCGATCGGCGCGCCCGTGACCTGCTCGGGCGCGGCGTAGCCCAGCGTGAGGCCGCGACCGGTCTTGCGCGTCAGCTCGCCGTCGCCCGCTGCGTCGCGCTCGGAGTCAGTGAGCGCGGCGATGCCGAAGTCCAGCAGCTTTGGCTCGCCGGCCGGCGTGACAATGACGTTGGACGGCTTCAAGTCTCGGTGCACGATGAGCTGGCCATGCGCGTGCTCGACCGCCTTGGCGATGGCCAGCAGCAACTCCACGCGGCCGGCCACACCGGGCACGTTGGCGCGCACGTGCGCCGACAGCGAACGCCCCGGCACCAGCTCCAGCACCAGGTAGGCCTGGCCCTCGGCCGCGCCAGCGTCGAGCAGCCGCGCGATGGCTGGGTGGTTGAGCCGCGCGAGCACGGTGCGCTCGCGCGCGAAACGCGCCGTTAGCCCCGCACCGGCCACATCGCCGCGCAGCAGCTTGATCGCTGCCTGCGCCTGGTATCGGCCATCAACACGCCGCGCGCTCCACACCTGGCCCATGCCGCCCGCGCCGATCTTCGCCTCGAGCTGCCAGGCGCCGAGGGTCATGCCGGTGAGATCGGGTTCGACGAGCGCCCGCGCCAGATGCCGGTCGAAATCGCCGAGTAGCTTGCCGGCTGGCGCGGTGAACTCGGCCGGGCGCTGCGCCGTGGCGGTGTCCAGCTCGGTAATCGCCGACCCGAGCATGCTGGCCAGCTTGTCGGCCAGGACCGGTTCGGCGGCGCGGAGCTTGTCCAGCCACCGCGCACGCCCGTCGGCGGCCAGCGACAGCCCTTCGTCGAGCAACGACGACAGCCGCTGCCATTCGTTTCGGTCGATGGTTGCTTTGGAACTCATCCCGGAAACAACAGCTGCCCGATGGTCGAGATGTCGTACAACGCATTGGTCCCCGACAGCGCGCTCCTCTTCGGCTCGTTCAGTTCACCCATCGCGTGAGTGTGCCAAAACGCCGCAGACTGCAGCCGGCGTTGAAGATCCGCGCCGTCGCCACGGGTTCAACTGCGGTAGATCAAACGAGAACCTGGATGGCGGATCGTTTCACCGCGAACGCCGGGCGCCGCCAGGGGGCCTGGAATGCTCTCAGGTGGCCAGAGTCACTGCCGGCGTCAACGCCAGGCGCTTGGCCCGGCGCGCAAATCCCCGGTCGTCGAAAGTCACCATGCGTTCACAGTCGCCGCTGCAGGCCCAGTGCAGGGCGTCGGCGAAGTCGAGCCCTTGCAGGTGGAGTGCGAGTGCATCGCGCACCGCTTCCCAGCGTTCGACGGTGACATGCGGCATGCCCAGCAGGTGCTCCACAGCACGACCAAACTCGGCCGGCGGCAACCCGTAGAAGCCGCGCAAAACCCATTCGAACTCCAGCACCACGGTCAGCGGCACGAACACCGAGGGCGACTGGACCATCACGCGGCGCGCCAGCGGGCGCTGCCGCTTGGCTTCGGGGTCGGCAGCGTCGTCGCAGTAGAAGCGGGCCAGAATGTTCGTATCGACGGCAATCACTTGCCGGCCTTCACGGGTTTCACGGGTTTCAGCAGTGCAGCGGCGTCGAACTCCGAGAGCCGGCGCGCCGGGCGCCCGGCACGGGGCGGTTCGATGCGGAGCAGGCCATAGCCCGCAGCGGGGTCGGATGCGGTGACGCGCCGCCGCACCACGAGCCGGATGACGCCGCCTTCGTCGGCGAACTCCAGTTGCGTGCCCGGGGTGAGCCCGTAGCGGGCACGGATCTCGGCCGGGATGACGATCTGTCCCTTCGCGGTGAGGGTGGCAGCGCTCAAGGTGTGGCTTTCGAGCTCAGGATGAACGTCGAGTCTACTCCCGTCTTACCAGGTAAGCGTCGCAACCACGCTCACCGGTTCAAATGCCGGGTCCAGCCCCGCCACCATCAGAAAAAGGGAACTCACTCCAGCAACGTCTGTACCAGCAGCCGCGCCTTCACCAGATCGCGGTCAATCGTGCGCGTGGCCACGCCGCGCACCTCGGCGATCTCGGCGATCGACAGGCCGGCGAACGAATGCATCTCGATCAACTCGTACAGCGCCGGGTCGAGCTCGCGCATCGTGGTCAACGCGCGGTCCACCGCGATCAACTCGATCGCCGAGCCGAACGCGCCGGGCACATCGGCGGCGGCCGAAAGCGTGACCATCACCGCGTCGCCGCCGCGTTTGTCGCGGTGGCCGTGGCGCAGGTGGTCGATCACCACCGAGCGGAACACCTGCCCGACATAGGCGAAAAACTGGCCGCGCGAGGAGCCTTGCAGGCCGGCCCGGTCGGCGATGCGCAGAAAACCTTCGTGCACCAGCGCCGTGGTGTTCAGCCCGACCACGCCCCCGGCCTGCGCCAGGCGCACACGCGCGACCCGCTTCACCTCGGGGTACAGGCGCCCGTACAGCTCGGCGAGCGCCTCCCCTTCGCCCTGGCTGGAGCGTTGCAGCAGCTGGGTAATGGAATCGTCCGCCACAGTCCGCTCAATCGCTGTGAGACACCGCCGGCTGGCCGACCTCGGCTTCCGTGATCGCCCCGGGCACGCGCCGGCGCGCAAAGAGCGTGTAGACGGTGGGCACGACGAAGATCGTGAGCAGCGTGCCGATCGACATGCCGCCCACGATGACCCAGCCGATCTGCTGGCGGCTTTCCGCCCCCGCCCCCGTGGCCAGTGCCAGCGGCAGGGCACCCAGCACCATCGCGCCGGTGGTCATCAGGATCGGGCGCAGCCGCTGGCTGGCGGCCGCGATCACTGCGTCGCGCGTGGTCTTGCCCTGCTGGCGCAAATGGTTGGAAAACTCGACGATCAATATGCCGTGCTTGGTGATCAATCCGACCAGCGTGATCAGGCCAATCTGCGAATAGACGTTGATCGTGCCGCCGCTCCACTTCAACGCCGCGAGCGCGCCGACCATCGACAGCGGCACCGAGAGCAGGATCACGAAAGGATCGATGAAACTTTCGAACTGCGCCGCAAGCACCAGGAAGATGAACAACAAGGCCAACCCGAAGACCACCGTCAGCGACCCCGCCGAGGCGCGGAACTCGCGGCTCACGCCGTTCAATTCGGTGGCGTAGCCCTGCGGCAACACGCGCTGAGCGGCGTCGTCCATGAACTTCAGCGCCTCGCCCAGCGAAAAGTCCTGCGCCAGGTTGGCGGTGACGGTCACCGAGCGGCGCTGGTTGAAGTGGTTCAGCTCGCGCGGGCTCACCGATTCGCGAATCGTCACCAGCGACGACAACGGCACCATCGTCTCGTTGCGGCCGCGCACGAACAGGCGCTCGATGTCTTCGGGGCGCGCGCGGTCGCGGCTTTCGGTCTGCACCAGCACGTCGTACTGGTCGGCGTCGCGTTTGTAGCGCGTCACGACGCGCCCGCCGAGCATCGTCTCCACGGTGCGCGCCACCGCCTCCACCGAGACGCCCATGTCGGCCGCGCGGTCGCGGTCGACCTGGATGAAGATTTCCGGCTTGTTCAGCTGCAAATCGATGTCGGGCTGCAGCAGGCCGGGGTTCTTGCCCATCTCGGCCACCATCTGCTGGGCCACGCGCGCCATGTTCTCGTAGCTGTCGCCGCTGACGATGACGAAATTCACCGGTCGATCGCGAAAGCCCTGGCCCAGGCTCGGCGGCGTGTTCGGGAACACGCTCACGCCGGGCAGCGCGGTGAGCTTGGGCGTCAGCGAGCGTGCCAGCTCCATCGTCGTGGCCTTGCGCTGTTCCCAGTCGACGGTGCGCAGCACGCCGAAGGCGCTGGACACCTGGCCGCCGCCCATGAACAGGAAGCGGCGGTCGAACTCGGGATAGGTCGCAGCGATGCGCTCGATGGCGTCCAGATAGCGTGCCGTGTACTCCAACGTGGCGCCGTCGGGCGCGCGGATCGGCATCGCGATGACACCGCGGTCTTCCATCGGCGAGAGCTCGCTCTTGGCGTTGGCGTACAGCCACCAGCTGCCGGCGCCGGACGCCAACATCACCAGCACCACCACCCAGCGCTGCGACAGCACGAAGTGCAGAACGTGTGTGTAGCCGCGCGTCAGAGCGACCAGCGCGCGCTCCATGCCGCGGTCGAACCAGTTCGGATCGGGGTTGTGGCGCAAAAGCTTGCTGCACATCATCGGCGTCAGCGTCAGCGCGACGAAACCCGAGACGACCACGGCACCGGCCAGCGTCAGCGCGAACTCGATGAACAGGCGCCCGGTGCGGCCGGGCGTGAACGCCAGCGGCGCGAACACCGCGGCCAGCGTCAGCGTCATCGCCACCACCGCGAAGCTGATCTCGCGCACGCCCGTCAGCGCCGCCTGGAACGGCTGCATGCCCTCTTCGATGTGGCGGTAGATGTTTTCCAGCACGACGATGGCGTCGTCGACCACCAGGCCGATGGCCAGCACCAGCGCCAGCAGCGTGAGCGTGTTGATGGTGAAGCCGGCCAGCGCCACCAGCGCGAAACTGCCGATCAGGCTGACCGGGATGGTGACCAGCGGGATCACCGAGGCGCGCAGCGTGCGCAGGAATACGAACACCACCAGCGCCACCAGCACCACCGATTCGGCCACCGTGCGGTAGACCGACTTCACCGAGCGAGCAATGAAGACCGAGAGATCGTTGGCCAGCACCACCGTCACCGACTTCGGCAGGTCGCGCTGGATCGCCGGCAGCAGCGCGCGCACGCCCTCGGCGACTTCGAGCGGATTGGCGGTGGCGTTGCGGATGATTCCGGTGGAAATCGACGGCACGCCGTTCAAGCGCACGCGCGAGCGGTCGCTGGCCGCCGCTTCTTCGATGCGCGCCACATCGCGCAGCCGCACCGAATAGGCCGGCAGAGTCTTCACGGCGATGTCGCTGAACTGCGCCACCGTGTTCAGGTCGGTGCGCGCGGTGACGCTGAACTCGCGCTGCTGGCTCTCGATGCGGCCCGCCGGCACCTCGAGATTCTGGCGGCGCAGCGCGTCCTCGACATCCTGCACCGTGAGCCGGTAGGCAGCCAGCCTGTCGGCATCCAGCCAGATGCGCATCGCATAGCGCCGGTCGCCACCGAGCGTCACGTCGGCCACGCCCGGCACGGTCTGCAGGCGCGGCTTGACGACACGGTTGATGATGTCGGTGAGCTCCAGCGGCCCCATCGTGTCGCTGGTGTAGGCCAGCCACATGGTCGGCGTGGCGTCGGCCTCGACCTTGGCGATGACCGGCTCGTCCACCGCGGTGGGCAGCCGCCCGCGCACGCGCGAGACCCGGTCGCGCACCTCGGCAGCGGCGGTGTCGGGGTCTTTGGTGAGGCGGAAACGCACCGTGATCTGGCTGCTTTCGGTGCGCGAGATCGAGGTCAGGATGTCGACCCCGTCGATGCCGGCGATCGAGTCTTCCAGTGGCTTGGTGACCTGCGACTCGATGACCTCCGACGAGGCACCGAGCAAGCGCGTGTTGACGGTGACCAGCGGCTCGTCGATGCGCGGGTACTCGCGCAAGGAAAGCTGCTGGAACGAGACCAGGCCCACCAGCACCAGAAGCAATGACATCACGGTGGCCAGCACCGGGCGGCGGATCGAGGTTTCCGACAGTTGCATGTGCGTCTTCCGATGCGTGCGCGGCGCCGATCAGGGAGCGTTGCCGTTGCCCGGCCGCGATGCCCCAGGCCTTGCTGCCCCGGAGGCCGGGCGCCCGGGCGGGTGCCCGGCGCCGGGCCCCGTACCGGATCCCGCGGGGTTGTTCAGGTCGATCACGCGCACCGGCGTACTGTCGCCGCGCAAGCGACCCTGGCCGGCCGTGACCACCAGGTCACCGGCGGCAAGGCCTTCGAGGATCTCCACGCGGCCCGGTTGACGCAGCCCGAGCTTGGCGTCGATGCGGCGCGCCACCTTCTGGCCGCCCTCGCCCTCCACCACCTTGAAGATGAACTGCTTGCCACCCATCGGCACGAGCGCTTCTTCGGGCACCACCAACGCCGCGTCGCGCACCGCGAAGACGACGCGCGGGCGCACGAACATGCCCGACTTCAGCGTCGCCGAGGGGTTCTCGACCTTCGCCCGCACGAGCAGCGAGCGGCCGTTCGCATCGACCTGCGAATCCAGCGCCTCGACCTGGCCCCTCACCATCGTGCCCGGCAGCGCGTCGATCACCACCTCGATCGGCTGGCCCACTCGCAGCCGCGCCACGTAGCGCTCGGGGACGCGGAAATCGACGAGCAGCAGCGACAGGTCTTCCACCGCCACAACCTCGGCGCCGTCTTTCAGGTAGTCGCCTACGTTGACCTGGCGGATGCCGGCGATGCCATTGAAGGGCGACAGCACTTTCATGCGCGCCAGCTGCGCCTGTGCCAGCGCCACCTGCGCGGCCGCGACTTCGAGTGCCGCGCCGTTCTGGTCCACCGCGCTCTGGCTGACGAAGTTCTGCGCGAGCAACTCACGGCTGCGCTGCAAATTCGTGCGCGCGATGCTGGCCTGAGCCTGCGCCTGCTGCAGCTGGGCTTGCTGCAGCGTGTCGTCGAGCTGCACCAGCAACTGGCCGAGCTTCACCGGCTGGCCGTCACGGAAACCAAGCACCGCCACGCGTCCGCTGACCTCGGGCTTGATGACCACGCTCTGGCGCGAGCGCAGCGAGCCGACGGCCTGTGCCTCGTCGGTGAGCTTGACGGCCTGCACCTTGCCCACTTCCACGGTGGCCGGCCCGCCGGGGGCACCGCCCGCAGCACCGCCTCGCCCACCCGCGGATGCGGCGCCCGCGGCCTGAGTTCGCGCTGGCGTGCCGGCGCCACCGGCGGCGTCAGCGCTGGCCGGCTTGTTTTGCCACCACCAGGCCAGTGCACCGGCCAGGCCGATACCGATCACAGCCACCAGGGTGTGCAGTCTTTTCAATGCCATCGGTCCTCGTTTTCAGTGCAACTTTCAAATGTAGCCGCTTGTGTCGGATGGTCCGGCTCACTTGTGCTCGGCAACGCCCCGATTCGCCAGCGCATCGGCACGTTCGTTGCCCGGGTCTCCAGCATGGCCTTTCACCCAGCGCCAGTCGACGTCGTGGCGCTCGTTCAGGGTGTCGAGTTGCTGCCACAGGTCCTGATTCTTCACCGGCTTGCGGTCGGAGGTGAGCCAGCCGCGCTGGCGCCAGCCGTGGATCCAGGTCGTGATGCCTTGGCGCACGTACTCGCTGTCGGTGTACAGCGTGACCTGGCAGGGCCGCGTGAGCACCGTCAGCCCCTGGATCACGGCTGTCAGTTCCATGCGGTTGTTGGTGGTGCGCGGCACGCCGCCCCACAACTCGCGCTCGGCCTGGCCGGCCTTCAGGAACACGCCCCAACCTCCCGGGCCGGGGTTGCCTTTGCACGCACCATCGGTGTAGACCACCACATCGGACATCACGACTCCAGTTCGGCAGGCGTGCGCGAGTGCAGCGCCGGCTCGTGTTCGCGGTTCACCGCCGCCGCGGCCGGCGCCACCTTGCGCTTGTCGCGCCGCGCCAACCCCACCAGACGCATGCCGCGCACGCGCTTCACCGCCTCGAGCTGGTAGACGGCGCCCAGCACCGGCCAGCAGCGGTCGCCGATGCGGTCCATCCAGGCATAGCGCTGCAACCACAGCTCCGTGCGCAGCGGCGGGCGGTAGGCGCCGAAGTGGCCGCCCTCGAGTTCGAAGCCGAGCAGGCGCAGCCAGTCGCGCAAGCGCCAATAACCAATGAAGTCACCCGATCGTGGCAGGTACGGGTCGTGGCGGCGGCCCAGGCCGGCACCGCGCACGATGTGCCCGAGCTGCTGGCGCAGGCCCCACAGGCTGGCCGGGTTGAAGCCGGTGATGACGACCCGCCCTTCGGGCACCAGCACGCGCTCCACCTCGCGCAGCGTGAGGTGCGCGTCGCGCGCCAGCTCCAGCGTGTGCGGCAGCACGATCAGGTCGATGCTGTGGCTGGGAAAGGGCAGCGCGTCGAAATCGCAGCACAGAGAGGCGCCAACCACAGGGGCCGACGTGTCGGACGCGTCGGGCGCGGACCACGCGGGCTGCGCCACCCAGCGGTACGGCATGCGGTTGGCGCGCAGCGCATCGATCGTCGGCAAGCCGAGCTGCAGCGCATGGAAGCCGAAGCGGTCGGCCACCGCCCGGTCCAGCCGCTGTTGCTCCCACGCCAGTACATAGGCGCCGGGGGCGGTCTTCAGCCAGGAGCCCAACTCTACAATCGACTGTTCATTCACCTCGGGCATTCTAGTGAGGCACCCCTTGCGATGACACCGATGCTGCGACCCTGGGCCGCCGGCCTGCTGCTTCTCGCCGTGCTGAGCTCAGGATGCAGCACCCTTGCCACCCACGCGGCGGTTGAAGCCGCGCCCGCGGAGCAACAACCCCCACTGCCAGAAATCTCGGTGCTGGTGTCGCTGCCCGAGCCGCCTGCGCAGGTGGTGATCGCGCCGCCGGATCCGCTGCCCGCAGCGCCCGCGCCACCCCGCGAACGCGCCCGCCTGGACCCCGATGACGACGCCGCGCGCGCCAGCCTGTGGGAGCGCTTGCGCGAGGGCCTGGCCATCGCGGATCTCGACGACGACTGGGTGCGCAAGTGGGAGCAGCACTACGCGACGCGGCCCGACTACGTGCAGCGCATGATGGAGCGCGGCAGCCGCTACCTGTTCCATATCGTCGAGGAGGTTGACAAGCGCGGCCTGCCGATGGAGCTGGCGCTGCTGCCCTTCATCGAAAGCGCCTTCAACCCGCAGGCCCTCTCGCGCGCCCGCGCCTCGGGCATGTGGCAGTTCATGCCGGCCACCGGCAAGGACATGGAGCTGCGCCAGAACCTGTTCCGCGACGACCGCCGCGATGTGCTTGCTTCGACCGCCGCGGCGCTGGACTACCTGCAACGGCTGCACAAGCGTTTCGGCGATTGGCACCTCGCGCTGGCGGCCTACAACTGGGGCATGGGCAACGTGCAGCGTGCCATCGATCACCAGCTGCGAGCGCGGCTTCCGGCCGACTACGCCAGCCTGCGCGGCTTGCCCGTGGAAACACGCGACTACGCGCGCAAGCTGCAGGCGATGAAGAACATCGTGCAGCGGCCCGAGCTCTTCTCACTGGTGCTGCCGCCGCTGGAGAACCACCCGTTCTTCGTCACGCTGCCGATCGAGCGCGACATCGACGTGGCGCTGGTGGCGCGCCTGGCGGGCCTGTCGATCGACGAGTTCCAGCAGCTCAACCCGCAGCTCGAGAAGCCGGTCATCCTGGCCGCCGGCACGCCCCAGGTGCTGCTGCCCTACGACAACGCGAACCGCTTCGTGCGCGCGCTGGCCGAGCACCGCGGCGCACGTGCCAGCTGGACGGCCTGGGTCGCACCGCGAACCGTGAAGCCGGCCGAGGCGGCCAAGCTGGTGGGCATGCCCGAAGCGCAGCTGCGCGAGGTGAATCGCATCCCGGCGCGCATGCTGGTGCAGGTGGGCTCGACGCTGCTCGTGCCACGCGCCGCGCACAGCCTGGGCAACGTCTCGGAGCACATCGCCGAGCACGCCGCGCTGTCGCTGGCGCCCGAGGCGCGCAAGATGCAGCGCGTGCGCCCGGTCAAGGGCGCCCAGGTGGCCACGGCGCGCATCGCGAAGCCGGCGCCCAAACGCCCGATCAGAGTGGCAAGCGTCACGCGGCGCCTGCGCTGATTCAGCTCAAGCTGCCCGTTGCGCCGGCGCTTCGCGGATGCGCTTGCGCACCAGTTCGCGGCCACGCGTCAGCGCGTAGGCCAGCGCTTCTTCGGGCGAGGGCCAGCGGTAGCCGCAGGCCACGCTGTCGTCGCGATACACCACCGGGCGGCGCGCCGCGTCGGCACCGTCTTGTTTGACCACCAGTGCGGCGGTGTAGCCGTCGCCGCCGGGCGCTTCGAGCGCGCCGACAAAGATGCGGTGATCGCTTTCGATGCTTTCGGCAAACTGCATGTGGGTGCTCCTGGTGAGTGGCGTCGGTGTCGCTCCAACGAGTGCCCGCATGGTGAGCCCTGTCGGCGTGCCGCACCATCCCTCCGTGGAGGGACGAGACAGCTGCCCTACGCTCGCGCCAGCCACACCCTCGCGTTGGCGAACATGCGCAGCCACGGGCTGCGCGCCGAAGGATCGCCGCCGGTCCAGCTCATCTGCACGTTGCGGAACACCCGCTCGGGGTGCGGCATCAGCGCCGTGAAGCGGCCGTCGGCGGTGGTCACGGCGGTCAATCCCTCGGGGCTGCCGTTGGGGTTGAGCGGATAGGCCTCGGTGGGCCGGCCCAGGTGGTCGACGAAGCGCATCGCACGGTGCACGGCCTGTTCGTCACCGCGCTGCGCGAAGTCGGCGTAGCCCTCGCCATGCGCCACCGCGATCGGCAAGCGGCTGCCGGCCATGCCGGCGAAAAATACGCTCGGGCTGTCCAGCACCTCGACCAGCGACAGCCGCGCTTCGAACTGCTCGCTCTTGTTGCGCGTGAAGCCCGGCCAGGCCTGGCTGCCGGGGATGACGGCGGAAAGCGCCGCCATCATCTGGCAGCCGTTGCACACGCCCAGCGCCAAGCTGTCGGGCCGCGCGAAGAAGGCCGCAAAGGCCTCGGCCAGCGCCGGATTGAAGAGGATCGAGCGCGCCCAGCCAACGCCCGCGCCCAGCGTGTCGCCATAACTGAAACCACCGCAGGCGACCAGCGCCTGGAATTGGTCGAGCCGAGCGCGGCCGGCTTGCAGGTCGCTCATGTGCACGTCGTAAGCCTCGAAGCCGGAGCGCGCCATCGCGTAGCTCATCTCGAGATGCGAGTTCACGCCCTGCTCGCGCAGGATCGCCACCTTCGGCCGCGCCAGGTTCAGGAACGGCGCCGCGATGTCCTCGTTGGCATCGAAGCTCGGCGCCACGTGCAGCCCGGGGTCGTCGACAGCACCCGCGGCCTGGTGTTCGCTGTCGGCGCAGGCTGGGTGGTCGCGTTCGCGAGCAATGCGCCAGCTCACCTCGTCCCAGGTCTGGTGCAGCTCGCGCAGCGGCGCGCTGAAGCGGCACTTGGCATCGCGCCAGACCTCGACCACGCAGTGCTCGTTGGGTTTGCCGACCACATGCGAGTGGCGCGACAGGCCACATTCGCGCAGCACTGCGAAGGCCTGGTCGCGCTGCGTGGCCGGCACCTGGATCAACGCGCCGAGTTCTTCGTTGAAAAGCGCTTCGAGCGTCAGCTGCTGGCGCCGCTCGCCCACCTGCGTGGCCCAGTTCTTCGAGTCGCCGTATTCGGCACGGCTGTCGGCGATGCCGTCGCTCTCGGTGATCAGCATGTCGACGTTCAAGCTCACGCCGCGGTGCCCGGCAAAGGCCATCTCGCATGCCGCTGCCCACAAGCCGCCGTCGCTGCGGTCGTGGTAGGCGAGCAGCAGGTTGAGCGCGCGCAGCCGGTTGATCGCGGTGACCAGGTTCACGAGCAGCGCCGGGTCGTCCAGATCGGGCACCTGCTCGCCGAACTGGCTGAGCACCTGCGCCAGCATCGAGCCGCCCAGGCGGCGCTGGCCCTGGCCGAGGTCGATCAGGATCAGCGTCGTGTCGCCGCCTTGCAGCTGCGGCGTGAGCGTGCCGCGCACATCGGCCAGCGTGGCGAACGCGGTGACGATCAGCGACACCGGCGCGATGACCTGCTGCGTGCCGCCACCGTCGCCCCAACGCGTGCGCATCGACAGCGAATCCTTGCCCACCGGCACGCCGATGCCGAGCGCCGGGCACAGCTGCATGCCGACCGCGCGCACCGTGTCGTACAGCGCCGCGTCTTCGCCGGGCTCACCGCAGGCCGCCATCCAGTTGCAGCTGAGCTTGATGCGCGCCAGATCGATCGGCGCGGCGAGCAGGTTGGTGATCGCCTCGCCCACCGCCATGCGGCCCGAGGCAGGTGCGTCCAGCGCGGCCAGCGGCGTGCGCTCGCCCAGCGCGAAAGCTTCGCCGGCGAAGCCTGCGTAGTCGGCCAGCGTCACCGCGCAATCGGCCACCGGCACCTGCCAGGGGCCGACCATCGGGTCGCGGTGCGAGAGGCCGCCCACCGTGCGGTCGCCGATCGTGACCAGGAAGCGCTTGCTGGCCACGCTCGGGTGGCGCAGCACCTCGAAAGCCACTTTCTCCAGGCGCACCCCGGTCAGTTCGAGCGGCACACCTTGCCGCGCCACGCGCTGCACGTCGCGGTGCATTCGCGGCGGCTTGCCGAACAGCACCTCCATCGGCATGTCGATCACCCGCTCGCCGCCCGGCCCGTCTTCCAGCACCAGTCGCGCAGCCTCACTGGCCACGCCGACCACCGCGAACGGGCAGCGTTCGCGCTCGCACATCTGCTGCAAGTGCGGCAGCAGCTCGGGCTGCACCGCCAGCACGTAACGCTCCTGGCTCTCGTTGCACCAGATCTCCTTGGGCGCCAGGCCGCTTTCTTCCAGCGGCACGCACCTCAGGTCAAACGTTGCCCCGCGCCCGGCACCCTCCACCAGCTCGGGGAAGGCGTTGCTGATACCGCCGGCGCCGACGTCGTGAATCGCCAGGATCGGGTTCAACTCACCGAGGCTCCAACAATGGTTGATGACCTCCTGCGCGCGGCGCTGTATTTCCGGGTTGCCGCGCTGCACCGAATCGAAGTCGAGCAGCGCGGTGTTGCTGCCGGCGGCCATCGAGCTGGCGGCGCCGCCACCCATGCCGATGCGCATGCCCGGGCCGCCCAGCTGCACCAGCAGCGTGCCCGCAGCGAAGACCTTCTTGTGCGTCTGCGAGGCTTCGATCGCGCCCAGCCCGCCGGCGATCATGATCGGCTTGTGGTAGCCACGCCGCACGCCGGCCACTTCCTGTTCGTAGACGCGGAAATAGCCCGCGAGGTTGGGCCGTCCGAACTCGTTGTTGAAGGCCGCGCCGCCGAGCGGCCCCTCGGTCATGATCTGCAAGGCGCTGGCGATGTGCGCCGGTTTGCCGATCGAATCCTGCTCCCAGGGCTCGGCCAGTCCGGGCAGGTGCAGGTGGCTGACCGAGAACCCGGTCAATCCCGCTTTCGGCCTGGCGCCGCGCCCTACCGAGCCTTCGTCGCGAATCTCGCCACCGGCACCGGTGGCCGCTCCCGGGAAGGGCGATATCGCTGTCGGGTGGTTGTGCGTTTCCACCTTCATCAGCACATGCGCGGTCTCGGCACGCGCGGCGTAGACCGGCGCGTTGGTGAAGCCCTGCGGTGCCCAGCGCTCGATCGGCCCGCCTTGCATCACTGCGGCGTTGTCGCTGTAGGCAACGACGCTGGCGCCGGGATTGAGCTGCTCCGTGTTGCGGATCATGCCGAACATCGACAGCGGCTCGCGCTGCCCGTCGATGGTGAAGTCGGCGTTGAAGATCTTGTGCCGGCAATGTTCGCTGTTCGCCTGCGCGAACATCATCAGCTCGACATCGCTCGGGTTGCGGCCGAGCTTGCGGAAGGCATCGACGAGGTAGTCGATCTCGTCGTCGGCCAACGCCAGGCCGAATTCGGCGTTGGCCGCCGCCAGCGCCGAGCGGCCTGCATCCAGCACATCGACGTGAGCGAGCAGCGGCGCCGGTTGTGGCGCGAACAGCGCGCGTGCGGCGTCGCTGTCGAATGCCACGGATTCGGTCATGCGGTCGTGCAACAGCGCGGCGAGTTGCTCGCGTTCGCTGGCACTCAGCGCCTTGGCTGCGCCGAAGAGGCCCGTTTTCAGCCCGATGCGGTACTCGGTGACTCGCTCGATGCGCCGCACGGCCAGCCCGATGTTGTGCGCGATGTCGGTGGCCTTGCTGGCCCAGGGCGAGACGGTGCCCAGCCGCGGCATGACGACGATCAGCTCTCCGGCAGCCTCTGGTTGGCGCCCGCCGCTGTCCAGCAGCGCCGCCACACGGTCTTGCTGCGCCGGCGCCAGCGCCGCGTCGCTGGCGACCCAGAAGCGGTACCGGGCCGACAGCTCAGCCACGCGCGGCACGGTCGCTTGCAGCCGCGCCCACAGCGCCGCGATGCGAAACGCCGACAGCGCATGACCACCGGTGACGCAGAAAAGCTCGATCTTGGAGGAAGACATGCGCCCGCGAGGATAATCTCGTCCCATGCCGATCCCCATCAAGACCGCCGGCGACGTGGAGGGCATGCGCATCGCCGGGCGCCTGGCTTCCGAGGTGCTCGACCTGCTTGGCCAGCACATCAGGCCGGGCATCACCACGCTGGCGCTCGACCGCCTGGCTCACGAACACATCGTGCGCGTGCAAGGCGCGATACCGGCCACGCTGGGCTATGCCCCGCCGGGTTATCCGGCCTATCCAGCTTCGCTGTGCACCTCGCTCAACGACGTGGTTTGCCACGGCATCCCCGACGAGCGGGCGCTGAAGAACGGCGACATCGTGAACATCGACGTCACCGTCATCAAAGACGGCTGGCATGGCGACAACAGCCGCATGTTCTTCGTCGGCGAAGTATCAATCGCTGCCAAGCGGCTGTGCCAGATCACCTTCGAGGCGATGTGGCGAGGCATCGCCAAGGTGCGCCCGGGCGCGCGGCTCGGTGACGTCGGCCACGCCATTCAGGCCTTTGCCGAGCACAACGGCTATTCGGTGGTGCGCGAGTTCTGTGGCCACGGCGTGGGCGCGCGTTTCCACGAAGAGCCGCAGGTGCTGCACTACGGCCGGCCGGGTACGCTGGAAGAGCTGGTGCCTGGCATGATCTTCACCATCGAACCGATGATCAACGCCGGCCGTCGCGACATCAAGGAAGACCGCAAGGGCGGACGCCCCTACGACGGCTGGACGATCGTCACGCGCGACCGCTCGCTGTCGGCGCAGTGGGAGCATTCGGTGCTCGTCACCGACGCCGGCTACGAGGTGCTGACGGTCTCGGCCGGCAGCCCGAACCCGCCGGCGTTCGCAGTGCAGGGCTACGGCGGCCGCCACGCACCCGTGCCGGCCACGGCCTGACGTGCAACGTCGCCGCTGACGGCATGTCCGCGCTGTTCGACCCGCTGCGCCTGGCGCCGGCGAGCTTGGCGGCCTTGCGCCACCGCTTTCGCAGCGGCCGCGCCGAGCTGGTCGACCACTTCCGCCAATCGCGCGCCACGGCTCCCGCCGCGACGCGGCTGATCCGCGCGCTGGCACGCCATGTCGACGCCACGCTGGTGGGGCTGTGGAGCGCCACGCCGATGCCCCCAGGAGCCACACTGCTGGCGGTGGGCGGGTACGGCCGCGGCGAGCTGTTCCCGCATTCCGACGTCGACGTGCTGGTGCTGGTGCCGCCGCTGGCCGCGCCCTCGGCCCCGGCTCAGATCGAAGCTTTCATCACCGCCTGCTGGGATCTGGGCCTGGAGATCGGCAGCTCGGTGCGCAGCGTCGAAGACTGTGTCGAGCTGGCGCGGCGCGACGTGACGGTGCAGACCGCCTTGCTCGAAGCGCGCTTCATCTGCGGCGCCAGGCGGCCGTTCGCGCGCTTTCGCTCGGCCACCGCCGAAGCGCTGGACGTGCACGCCTTCCTGCGCGCCAAGACGCTGGAGATGGGCCAGCGGCATGTCAAGTTCGAAGGCACGCCCTATTCGCTCGAGCCGAACTGCAAAGAAAGTCCGGGCGGTCTGCGCGACCTGCAGCTGGTGATCTGGATTGCCCGTGCCGCAGGCCTCGGGCGCACCTGGTCGGAGCTGGCCGCCAAGGGCCTGATCACACCCTTCGAAGTCAACCAACTGCACAAGCACGAGGGCACGCTGCGCGTCATCCGCGCGATGCTGCACACGCTGGCCGGGCGCCGCGAGGACCGCCTGGTGTTCGATCTGCAGACCGCATTGGCCGAGGCTTTCGGCTACAAGGCCACGAAGGGACAGCACAGCTCGGAAGTGCTCATGCACCGCTACTACTGGGCGGCCAAGGCGGTAACGCAGCTGAACCAGATCCTGATGATGAACATCGAGGAGCGCATCAGCGGCTCGGAGCAGCAGCCGATGCGGCGCATCAACGCACGCTTCTTCGACCGCGGTGGCACGCTGGAAGTGGCGCGCGACGACCTGTACTTCGAGAACCAACACGCCATCCTCGAGACCTTTCTCATCTACCAGCAGACGCCGGGACTGCAGGGCCTGTCGTCACGCACTTTGCGTGCGCTGTACAACGCCCGCAACACGATGGACGCGAAGTTCAGGCGCGACCCGCTGAACCGCGAGCTGTTCATGGCCATGCTGCGCGAGCCCAGCGGCACCACGCATGCCTTCCGGCTGATGAACCAGACCTCGGTGCTCGGGCGCTACCTGTGGGTCTTCCGGCGCATCGTCGGGCGCATGCAGCACGACCTGTTCCACGTCTACACGGTGGACCAGCACATCCTGATGGTGTTGCGCAACATGCGCCGCTTCTTCATCCCCGAGCATGCCCACGAGTACCCGTTCTGCTCGCAGCTGGCCAGCACCTGGGACGCGCCCTGGGTGCTGTACATCGCCGCGCTCTTCCACGACGTCGCCAAAGGCCGCGGCGGCGACCACAGCGACATCGGCGCCAGCGAAGCGCGGCGCTTTTGCCGTGATCACGGCATCGCCAAGGCCGAGTCGCAGCTGATCGAGTTTCTCGTCAAGCACCACCTGACGATGAGCCGCATCGCGCAGAAGGAAGACCTGAGCGATGCCGACGTCATCACCGGCTTCGCCAGGCTGATGGGCAACGAGCGGCGCCTGACGGCGCTGTACCTGCTGACGGTGGCCGACATCCGCGGCACCAGCCCGAAGGTGTGGAATGCCTGGAAGGCCAAGCTGCTCGAGGACCTCTACCGGCTGACCTTGCGCGCGCTTGGCGGCGCACGGCCGAACCTGGACGCCGAAATCGAAGCCCGCAAGCAGGAAGCGCGCGGCATGCTGGCGCTGCGCTCGGCGCTGCCCGGCACCGAAGAGCCGCTGTGGAAGACGCTCGAGATCAGCTACTTCGCGCGCCATGACGCCGCCGACATCGCCTGGCACGCGCGCGAGCTGTGGCGCCATCTGAACACCGGCGTGCCGGTGGTGCGGGCCCGGCCCTCGTCGGTGGGCGATGGGCTGCAGGTGCTGGTGTTCGCCCCCGACCGGCCGGATCTCTTCGCACGCATCTGCGGTTATTTCGACGGCGCCGGCTTCAGCGTGCAGGATGCCAAGGTGCACACGACGCGCGCCGGTTATGCGCTGGACACGTTCCAGATCGTCAGCGCGCATGGCGAAGAGGCCGTCGCCGGCTACCGCGACTTCATCCAGCTGGTGGAGATCCAGGCCAGCGCGGCACTGGCCAGCAGCGGGCCGCTGCCCGAATCGAGCCGAAGCACGCGGGTCTCGCGACGCGTGCGCTCGTTCCCGGTCACGCCGCGCGTCGCGCTGGCACCCGACGAACGTGCGCAGCGCTGGCTGCTCACCGTTTCAGCCAGCGACCGTTCGGGATTGCTCTACGCCATCGCACGCGTGCTGGCGCGCAATCGCATCAACCTGCAACTGGCCAAGGTGACGACGCTGGGTGAGCGGGTGGAAGACACCTTCCTCGTCGACGGGCCGGTGCTGCAGCAGTCCAGGGAGCAGCTGCGCGTGGAGAGCGAGGTGCTGGACGCCATCGCGCCCCGGGGGGGCGCGGCGTGAGCCTTGCGCGCGTCGAGGCCGCGCAAGCCCTGTCCGGTACGGTGAACTTCGACGCCGTAATCGACGTGCGCTCGCCCGCCGAGTTCGCCGACGACCACCTGCCCGGCGCGTTGAACTGGCCGGTGCTCGATGATGCCGAGCGCGCGCGCGTCGGCCTGCTCTACAAGCAGATCTCGCCGCACGAAGCGCGCAAGGTCGGTGCGGCAATCGTGGCACGGCGCATCGCCGAGCACATCGAGCGCAGCGTGATCGACCAGCCGCGCGAGTGGCGGCCTCTGGTCTACTGCTGGCGCGGCGGGCAGCGCTCGGGGAGCCTCGCGCTGGTGCTGTCGCAGATCGGCTTTCGGGTCGGGCAGCTGGTCGGCGGCTACCGCGCTTATCGTGTGGTCGTTCGCGATCAGCTCGATACCTTGCCTTCGCCGTTGCAGTTCGTCGTGCTGTGCGGGCGCACCGGCAGCGGCAAGACGCGCCTGCTGCAGGCGCTGGGGCGCCAGGGCGCGCAGGCGCTCGACCTGGAGGGCCTGGCCAACCATCGCGGCTCGCTGCTCGGTGCGATGGGCGAGCAACCGACGCAGAAGCGCTTCGACTCGCTGGTCTGGCAGGCGCTGCGCGGGTTCGACCCGGCGCGGCCGGTGTTCATCGAAAGCGAAAGCGCGCGCATCGGCAACCTGCGCGTGCCGCCGGTGCTGCTCGATCGGCTGCGCAGCAGTGGGCGTTGCGTGCGCGTGCAGATGGCGGACACCGCGCGCATCGGGTTGTTGACCGAGGAATACGCGGCGCTGATCGCTGATGTCGAAGCCTGCTGCCGGGCGCTGGACCCGCTGATCGCGTTGCGCGGCCGCGCCCTGGTGTCGTCATGGCAGACGCTGGCACGCGGAGGTCGCTTTGCGGAGCTGATCGGCGCGCTGATGGCCGAGCACTACGACCCGCTGTACGAACGCTCGATGAAGACGAGCTTCGCGAGCCTGGCCGATGCACCCGTGCTGGAACTGCCGGACGGCACGGCGGCGTCGCTCGACGCCGCCGCCCGAGGGCTCACTGGTGCACCTTCGTGCTTCGCACTCCGGCATTCGCACTTGGGGCGGCCCGGCGTGCTCATCTCACCCCATGTGCAAGCCGCCGTTGCAGGAGAAATCGGCCCCGGTGGTGAAGCCTGAATCTTCGCTGGACAGCCAGGCCACGATCGAGCCGATCTCCTCGGGCCTGCCCAGGCGCTTCACGGGAATGGTGGCGACGATCTTCTCCAGCACATCGGGCCGGATGGCCTTCACCATGTCGGTGCCGATGTAGCCCGGGCTGACGGTGTTCACCGTCACGCCTTTGGCTGCGAGTTCCTGCGCCAGTGCCATCGTGAAGCCGTGCATGCCGGCTTTGGCGGCCGAGTAGTTGGTCTGGCCGGCCTGGCCTTTCTCACCGTTCACCGACGAGATCTGCACGATGCGGCCCCAGCCTTTTTCGACCATGCCCGGCACCACCTGCTTGGTGACGTTGAACATGCTGTTCAGGTTGGTGTCGATGACCGCCTTCCAGTCCTCGGGCGTCATCTTCAGGAACATGCGGTCGCGCGTGATGCCGGCGTTGTTGACGAGCACGTCGATCGAGCCATGCTCGCCCACCGCCTTGGTGAAGGCGACCACCGTGCTGTCCCAGTCGGCAACATTGCCCACCGAGACTTCGAAGCTGTAGCCGAGCGCCTTCTGCTCGTTGATCCACTTGACGTGGTCGCGGCTCGGGCCGCAGCCGGCGATGACCTTGAAGCCTTCCTTCGCCATGCGCTGGCAGATCGACGTGCCGATGCCGCCCATGCCGCCGGTGACGTATGCAACTTTCTGGGCCATGTCTCGCTCCTTGGTTGTGAGGTTTGCAGATAAGGGGACTCTAGCGTTCGACCGTCAGGGCCACACCCATGCCACCCCCGATGCACAGGCTGGCGATGCCCTTCTTGGCACCGCGCTTGGCCATCTCGTGCAACAGTGTGACGAGGATGCGGCAGCCCGACGCGCCGATCGGGTGGCCGATGGCGATGGCGCCGCCGTTAACGTTGACCTTGCTCGTGTCCCAGCCCATTTCCTGGTGCACCGCGCAGGCCTGGGCTGCGAAGGCCTCATTGATCTCGAGCAGATCCAGATCGGCGGGCTTCCAGCCGGCGCGTTCGAGCGCGCGCTTGGCGGCCGGCACCGGTCCCATGCCCATGATGCTCGGGTCCAGGCCGGCACTGGCGTAGCTGGCGATGCGCGCCAGCGGCGTCAGGCCGAGGGCTGCGGCCTTCTTCGCGCTCATCACCACCACACCGGCGGCGCCGTCGTTCAGGCCCGAGGCATTGCCCGCGGTGACGCTGCCCGTCTTGTCGAAAGCCGGACGCAGCCCGGCCAACGCTTCGGCACTGGTCTTGCGGTTGATGAACTCGTCTGCAGCGAAGACGATCGGATCGCCCTTCTTCTGCGCAATGATCACCCCGACGATCTCGTCCTTGAAACGCCCGGCTTCCTGCGCGGCAGCGGCTTTCATTTGCGAGCCCAAGGCCAGCGCGTCTTGTGCCTTGCGTCCGATGCCGTATTTCTTGGCCACGTTCTCGGCCGTGATGCCCATGTGGTACTGGTTGTAGACGTCCCACAGGCCGTCGGTGATCATCGAATCGATCATCTTCCAGTCGCCCATGCGCTGGCCGTCGCGCGAGCCGAGCAGCACGTGCGGTGCCAGGCTCATGCTCTCCTGGCCGCCGGCGATGACGATCTCGGAATCGCCGTCGCGGATCGATTGCGCGGCCAGCATCACCGCCTTCAGGCCGGAACCGCAGACCTTGTTGATGGTCATCGCCGGCACCGTGGCGGGCAACCCGGCCTTGATGACCGCCTGGCGCGCCGGGTTCTGGCCCGAGCCCGCTGCCAGCACCTGGCCGAGGATGACCTCGCCGATCTGGCCGCCTTCGAGCCTGGCGCGTTCCAGCAGCGCTTTCAGCACGGTGGCGCCGAGCTCGGGCGCCGCGGTCTTGGCAAGCGTGCCACCGAATTTGCCGACTGCAGTGCGGGCGGCGGCGACGATGACGATGTCGGTCATGAGGGTCTCCTTGGGCAGGGTAAGAATGATGCCTCGATCCAGGGGCGGATCAGGCCTTGGCTTTTACGTAGCGGCCGGGCGCGGGTTCGATGGCTTTGAAGCCCTTGCCGCCCGGGGAATCGGGCGCCGGCACTTGTTTGCCGGCATGCGGTTTCAGCCAGCCGGCCCAGTCCGGCCACCAGCTGCCGGGTTTCTCGGTGGCGCCGTCGAACCAGGCTTCGGGCGTGGCCGGCAACTTGCTGTTGACCCAGTGCGAGCGCTTGCCGCTGGCCGGCGGGTTGATGACGCCAGCAATGTGGCCGGATGCGCCGAGCACGAAGCGCCGCTCACCCTTGAGCAGCGGCGTCGAGCGGTACGCCGCGGTCCACGGCACGATGTGGTCCTCTCGCGAGGCGTAGACGTAGACCGGGGCCTTGATCTTGCCCAGATCGATTTTCTCGCCGCAGACCGTCAGCGCGCCGGGCTTCTTCAGTTCGTTTTGCAGGTACATGTGGCGCAGGTACCAGCAGTACATCGGCCCGGGCAGGTTGGTCGAGTCGCCGTTCCAGTACAGCAGGTCGAAAGGCGGCGGCGTTTCGCCCTTCAGGTAGTTACCGACGACGTAGTTCCACACCAGGTCGTTCGGGCGCAGGAAGCTGAAGGTGGTGGCCAGCTCCTTGCCTTTCAGCAGCCCGGGGCCTTGCGGCGACTGGGCGCCGATGGTCATTTCGCGCAATTGCACCGAGGCTTCGTCGATGAAGATGTCCAGCACGCCGGTACTCTGGAAATCGAGCAGCGTGGTGAGCAGCGTCACCGATTCGGCTGGATGCTCGCCGCGCGCCGCGAGCACCGCGAGTGCCGTGGAGAGGATCGTGCCGCCGACGCAGAAGCCCAGCGCATTGATCGTCTTGCAGCTGCTGATCGCCTGCACGGTGCGGATGGCGCGGATCGGGCCGTCTTCGATGTAGTCGTCCCAGGTCTTGTCGACGAGCGAATCGTCGGGGTTGCGCCAGCTGACGACGAAGGTGCGGTGGCCTTGTTCGACGGTGTAGCGAATCACCGAATTCGCCGGCTGCAGGTCGAGGATGTAGTACTTGTTGATGCACGGCGGGATGAAGAGCATCGGCCGCTCGTGTACCTTGGACGTGAGCGGCTTGTATTCGATGAGCTGGAACAACTCGTTCTCGAACACCACCGTCCCTTCTGTGGTGGCGATGTTGCGGCCGACCTCGAAGACGCTTTCGTCGGTCTGCGAGACATGGCCTTTGCGGACATCCTGGAACAGGTTCATCAGGCCGGTGGCGACACTCTCGCCCTGGGTCTCCACGGCCTTCTTCAAAGCGTCGGGGTTGAAGGCGAGGAAGTTGCTCGGCGACGAGGCATCGATCCACTGCTGTACCGCGAAGCGGATGCGCGCTCTGGTCTTCTCGTCGCCTTGCACGCTCTCGGCCATCTGCAGCATCGTGCGCGCATTGAGCAGGTACATCTGCGCGGCGTACGCGGACGCCGGATTCGCCAACCATTCGCTGCTGCCGAAGCGGCGGTCGCCCAGCGGCTTGTCGCTCGGCTGGCCCGAGAGGCCTTTCAGCGACTGGTTCCAGAGCTCCGTCACGCCTTTCAGGTACTCGCCTTGCACTGACTGCAGCGCCTGCGGGGCCAAGCTCAGACTCGCCATCTGCTGCCATATCTGGCCGATGGCGTTGCCGAACGCCTGCGCGGGTTCGGCCGACAATGGTGTGCGGGTCATGTTCGTCTCCTTGGTGTCATCTGGTCAGGGTTGTAGGCCATCGCGCTGACATCGACATGACGAGGATAGCCCCGCCGGACCTGAACTTCCCACACTGCCGATATGCACCTGGTGGCCATTGCTTGGATCTACGTCGTGCTGATGATGGCCGTGGCCGAGGCCTTGGCGCCGAACGGCACGCTGTTGGGTGCGCTGATCACGTTCGTGCTGTACGGCGTGTTGCCGCTGTCCCTCGTGATCTACATCCTGGCCACGCCAGCGCGCCGGCGCTTGCGCCGACGGGCGGAAGAAGCGTCAACGCCAAGCCACGGCGATGGCGGCCACCATACGTCCGGTGACGCCGTCGCGGCGGAACGAAAAGAACCTTGATTCGTCGCTGAAGGTGCAGGCCCCGGTGTCGCTGAGGTGGCTCAGACCGCAGGCACTCAATCGCTGCCGGGCCAGGCCGGCAAGATCGGCGCGCCAGCGTGCGCTGCCATCGGCGCGCGGGCGAAAGTCGAAACAAGGGCCGGGTACCCGCGCGCTGAGCGGTGTACCTTCAGGCTGCGCCTTCCGGTATTCGCCCAGGGACCCGGCAGGGGCCCCTTCGTGGCCCGGGCGGCTCGGCGGGCTTATGCCGAACGCCGCCAGCACGTCTTCGCCGACCTCGAAAGCCTCGCGCCCGATGCACGGGCCGAGCCACGCGCGCAAGTCTTGCGGCGGGCAATCGGCGCCCTGGCTGAGGGCCGCGACGGCGTTCTCGAGCACTCCGGCGGCCAGACCTCGCCAACCGGCGTGCGCGGCTGCCACGGCGCGGCCGTCGGGCGTGCTGAACAGCACCGGCAGGCAATCCGCCGCGGTCACCGCGCAGGCCACGCCGGGCTGATCCGTCCACGCAGCGTCGGCGCGCGGCCACGGCTCGGGCGCCGCGGGCGACTCACGGTCAACCTTCAGCACCCGAGCGCCGTGCACCAGGTGCAGCCTCGCCATCGGCGCGCCGAGCGCTGCTTCGACGCGGCGGCGGTTCTCGGCCACCGCGTCCGAGTCGTCTCCGACCGAGAAGCTGAGGTTCAGGCTGCGATAGACGCCCTGGCTCACACCGCCTTCGCGCGTCGTCATCAGCGCGATCGCGGGCACGTCCCATTCGGGCCGCAGCAGCGTGCCCTCAAGCCGCATCCGGGCACCGCTCCGGGCGTGTCTGCTCGAAGGCGTCCAGCGCCATGCAAGCATCGAACACGCGCATCACCTGCGGCACATGGTCGAGCCGGCAGTCGAAGCGTTGCGCGTTGAAGATCTGCGGCACGAGCACGCAGTCGGCCAGCGTCGGCGTGTCGCCATGACAGTAGCGCGAAGGCTGTGCGGCGAGGCGCTGCTCGACAACTTCCAGCCCGGTTTCGACCCAATGTTTGTACCAGCGGTTCTTGTCGTCCTCGGCAACCTTCATGTCGCGCACCAGGTAGCGCAGCACGCGCAGGTTGTTCAGCGGGTGGATCTCGCAGGCAATGTCCTGCGCCAGCGCGCGCACCCGCGCGCGGCCGAGTGGATCGCCGGGCAGCAGCGGTGGCGCTGGGTGGGTCTCGTCGAGGTATTCGATGATCGCCATCGATTGCGTGACCCAGGCTTCGCCGTCGTGCAGCAGCGGCACCAGCCGCGAGGACTGCACCGCGGCGAACGACTCCTGCATCTGCTCGTTCTTTTGCAGGTGCACCGCCTGGTAGTCGTAGGCCAGGCTCTTCAGCGCCAGCGCGATGCGCACTCGGTACGAGGCCGACGAGCGGAAATAGTTGTAGAGCTCCATTACCGCACCCGAACGCGCAATGTGCCCAGGCCGTCGATGTGGCCTTCCATCACGTCCCCGCGCACCACAGCCGCCACGCCGGCAGGCGTGCCGCTGTAGATCAGGTCACCGGGTTGCAGGGTCCACGCGGCGCTCAGGTGTTCGATGGTTTCGGCAACGTTCCAGATCAGCTCCTTCAGGTCGCCGCGCTGGCGCATCTGCCCGTTCACGCTGAGGCTGATCGCACCGCTGGTCAGCTCGCCGGTCTTGTCGATCGGCGTGATCGGCGAAATCGGCGCGCTCTGGTCGAAGGCCTTGCCGATGCACCAGGGCCGGCCCTGCGCCTTCATCTCGCCTTGCAGGTCGCGGCGCGTCATGTCCAAGCCGACGGCGTAGCCCCAGATGTGTTGCGCAGCGTCGGCGGCCCGGATGCCGCTGCCGCCTTTGCCGATCGCCACCACGAGTTCGATCTCGTGGTGCAGGTTCCGGGTCAGCGTCGGGTAGTCGATGCTGCCGGTTTCGCCATCGGGTACGACGACGATCGCATCGGCCGGCTTCAGGAAGAAGAACGGCGGCTCGCGGCCGGTGAAGCCCATTTCCTGAGCGTGCTCGGCGTAGTTGCGGCCGACGCAGTAGATGCGGTGCACGGGGAACGATCCCCCGCCGAGCACGGGCACGGTGACGGGGGCGGAGGCTGCAAAGACTAGGCTCATGGCGAGGCTCATGGAGGACTGCGAGGTTCGCGATCGATGATGCCACGGCGGCTACACTGAATCGATGTCCGTGCCGCGCCGCATCCAGCATTGCCGTATCTGCGGCGCCCGCACCGAGTACCGAATTCCCGCCGACGACAACCGCGAGCGCGCGGTGTGCACGGCCTGCGGCGAGATCCACTACGAGAACCCGATCAACGTCGTCGGCACGGTGCCGGTCTGGGGCGAACAGGTGCTCCTGTGCCGGCGCAACATCGAGCCGCGCTACGGGCTGTGGACGCTGCCGGCGGGCTTTCTCGAACTCGGCGAGACCACCGAGGTGGGGGCGCTGCGCGAGACCGTCGAGGAGGCCGGCGCGAACATCGAGTTGCAAGGTCTCTTCACGCTGCTGAACGTGGTGCGCGTCGGCCAGCTGCACCTGTTCTACCGCGCCCGCATGCTCGACACCACGCTCGACCCGGGCCCGGAGACCATCGAAGCGCAACTCTTCCGCGAGCACGAGGTGCCTTGGGACCAGATCGCGTTTCGCACCGTGCGGCAGACGCTCGAGCACTTCTTCGAGGACCGCCGGCGCGGCCGGTTCGAGTTGCATACCGGCGAGATCGGCTAGGGCCTGCCCGGGCCCAGCGCGAGCCTTCCCACAGCGTTGACAGGCCCTCGGTTCTACTTGCGCTGCGGCGGCAGGTCGGTGCACGTGCCGTGCGCCACTTCGGCGGCCATGCCGATGCTCTCGCCCAGCGTCGGGTGCGGGTGGATGGTCTTGCCGATGTCGACCTCGTCGGCGCCCATCTCGATGGCCAGCGCGACTTCGCCGATCAAGTCGCCGGCATGCATGCCGACGATGCCGCCGCCGAGGATGCGCTGGCTACCTTCGGGACTGGCGTCGAAGAGCAGCTTGGTGAAGCCTTCGTCGCGGCCGTTAGCGATCGCGCGGCCCGAGGCAGTCCACGGGAACAGGCCCTTCTTGATCTTCACGCCCTGCGCCTTGGCGTCGTCTTCGGTCAGGCCGACCCAGGCGATCTCGGGGTCGGTGTAGGCCACGCTCGGTATGACACGCGCATCGAACTGCGCTTTGCTGTCGCCCGACGCGACCTCGGCCGCGACATGTGCTTCGTGCACCGCCTTGTGCGCCAGCATCGGCTGTCCGACGATGTCGCCAATGGCGAAGATGTGCGGCACGTTGGTGCGCATCTGCACGTCCACCGGGATGAAGCCGCGTTCACCGACGCTGACGCCGGCCTTTTCGGCGCCGATGCGCTTGCCGTTGGGCGTGCGTCCCACGGCCTGCAGCACGAGGTCGTAACGCTGCGGCTCGGACGGTGCCGCTTCGCCTTCGAAGCGCACCAGGATGCCGTCGGCGGTCGCTTCGGCGCCGACGGTCTTCGTCTTCAGCATGATCTTGTCGAAGCGCGGCGCGTTCATCTTCTGCCACACCTTCACCAGGTCGCGGTCCGCGCCGAGCATCAGCGCATCCATCATCTCCACCACGTCCAGCCGCGCGCCGAGCGTCGAGTACACCGTGCCCATCTCCAGCCCGATGATGCCGCCGCCGATGACGAGCATGCGCTCGGGTCGCTGGCGCAATTCGAGCGCGCCGGTGGAGGTAACGATGCGCGGATCGTCTTTCGGCAGGAACGGCAGCTTCACGGCCTCGGAACCTGCCGCGATGATGGCGTTCTTGAAGCGGATCACCTGCTTCTTGCCGTCGCTCATCGTCACGGCCAGGTGGTGAGGATCGTTGAACTCACCGACGCCCTGCACCACGGTCACTTTGCGCATCCTGGCCATCGCCGAGAGGCCGCCGGTGAGCTTGCCCACCACCTTGTTCTTGTGCGCGAGCAGCTTGGCCAGGTCGAGCTGTGGCTGCCCGTAGCTGATGCCGAGGTCGGCGAAGTGGTTCACCTCGTCCATCACCGCGGCCACGTGCAACAGCGCCTTGCTCGGGATGCAGCCGACGTTCAGGCACACGCCGCCGAGCGTGGGGAAGCGCTCGACGAGCACGGTCTTCAGGCCCAGGTCCGCAGCGCGGAACGCGGCCGAATAGCCACCCGGGCCGGCGCCGAGCACGAGCATGTCGCACTCGAGATCGGCGCCACCGGCATGCGCTGCGGCGGCCCCCGGCGCGGCAGCCGGCACGGGTGCCGTTGCAGGCTGCGGTGCCGGCGCAGGCGCAGCCGCGCCGGCCGTCGCTTCCACCAGCGCCAGCAAGCTGCCTTCGCTCACCGTGTCGCCGACTTTCACCTTCAGCTCCTTGATCACGCCGGCCACCGACGACGGAATCTCCATCGACGCCTTGTCGCTCTCCACGGTGATCAGGCTCTGCTCGACCTTCACCGCATCGCCCGCTTTGACGAGCAGCTCGATCACCGCCACGCCCTTGAAATCGCCGATGTCCGGCACCTTGACTTCGATCAGCGCCATGCCTGTCACCCTCTCAGCTTGAATGTGTGGCAACGCACGGGCGCCGCCGAACTGGTGTCGAACTCGCAGCCGGCCGACACGCCGGCCTCGGCCACTTCCTTCGCGGTCTTGGCTTTCGCGTAAATCGCGTGCATCGCCCCGAGTGCAAAACGCCGCCCCGAGCCGATGGCCCAGAAGCGCTGGAACTCGAACACCTCCCGGTACGACTCGACGCCGAAGATGCCGGTGGTGTTGGCGATGAGCAGCGTGTACTGGCTGCTCTCGTAGGGGTCGCTGTCCTGCTCCTTCGTATTGAGGAAGTAGCTTTCCTTCAACTTCGGGTGCAAGCGGCGAAAGGTCTCGAACAGGCCCTCGCGGTCGTGCAGCTTCAGCTCGTCGGCCGGCAGCGCGCGCAGCGCCTGGCGCAGCACCGGCATGTGCGCGGTGGTGCCCACTGTTCCGACCACGGAGCCGTTGACTTCGAACATCTTCTCGTTGTGCTCGTAGCCATGCGGCAGGCGCGTCTCGCCGAATGTGACGAGCGAGTCCGACGCGATGGCCACGCTGTTGCCCTTGCGGGCGACGACGACCGTGCTCACAGCAACACGCGTCTGAAATCTGCCAGCGTTTGTGCGAGGTAGGTGTTGAACCGCGCCGCAGCGGCACCATCGATCACGCGGTGGTCCCACGACAACGACAGCGGCAGGATCAAGCGAGGCAGGAACGCCTTACCGTCCCACACCGGACGCGTCGAGCTTCGACACACGCCGAGGATCGAGACCTCGGGCGCGTTGATGATCGGCGTGAAGTAAGTGCCGCCGATACCGCCCAGCGAGCTGATCGAGAAGCAGCCGCCGCTCATGTCGGCCGGGCCCAGCTTGCCCTCGCGCGCCTTCTTGGCCAGTTCGCCCATTTCCTGGCTGATCTGGAAGACGCCTTTCTTGTCGGCGTCTTTGATCACCGGCACCACCAGGCCGTTCGGCGTGTCGGCTGCGAAGCCGATGTGGAAGTATTGCTTCAGCACCAGCTGGTCGCCATCCAGCGAGGCGTTGAACTCGGGGAACTTCTTCAAGGCAAACACGCTGGCCTTGATCAGGAAGGCGAGCATCGTGACCTTCATGCCGCTCTTCTCGTTCTCCTTGTTCAGCAGCACGCGGAAGTCTTCGAGATCGGTGATGTCGGCGTCGTCGTGGTTCGTGACATGCGGGATCAGCACCCAGTTGCGGTGCAGGTTGGCGCCGCTGATCTTCTTGATGCGAGAGAGGTCCTTGCGTTCGATGGGGCCGAACTTGCTGAAGTCGACTTGAGGCCATGCCAGGAGGCCAGGCATCGCGCTGCCGGCTGCGGCCGCAGGGGCTTTGGTCTTCTGCGCCCCCGTCTGCGCATCGCCGGACATCACCGACTTGACGAAACCCTGCACGTCGACCTGCGTGATGCGGCCCTTGGGCCCGCTGCCCTTGACTTCGGCCAGCGGCACGCCGAGTTCGCGGGCGAAGCGGCGGATGGAAGGACTGGCGTGGGGAAGCGAGGCGGTCGGGGTGGTGGGTTGGTGTGCGGCAACTGCCTCCGTTCGCCCTGAGCTTGTCGAAGGGCCGCTTGGCGCCGCGGGGGCTTCGACGGGCTCAGCCCGAACCGGGGCAGCGGGTGTCGCGACCGTCGCGACACCGGCCGACGCCTGCAAGAGCGCGATGGCCGTACCTTTCTTGACCTTGTCGCCGATCCTCACGAGCAGCTGCTGCACGACACCCGCGTGCGACGACGGGATCTCCATCGATGCCTTGTCGGACTCGACGGTGATCAGGCTCTGCTCGACCTTCACCGCATCGCCGGGCTTCACGAACAGCTCGATCACCGCGACTTCGTCGAAGTCACCGATGTCAGGAACCACCACCGTCAATGCCTGGCCGGCGGCAGAGGGCTGCTGGGCCGGCGCTGCGGCAGGCGTCGGTGCGGGCACAGGCGTCGGTGCGGGCACAGGCGCCGATGGCGTTGGCGCGGGCGCCGCTTCAGCCGCTGCTGCGGACTCCAGCATCGCGACCAACACCCCCTCGCTCACTTTGTCGCCGAGCTTGACCTTCAGCTCCTTCACCACCCCCGCGTGCGATGACGGGATCTCCATCGAGGCCTTGTCGCTTTCCACCGTCAAGAGCGACTGCTCCGCTTTCACCGTGTCGCCGGGCTTGACCAGCAGCTCGATGACTTCCACGTCCTTGAAGTCGCCGATGTCCGGGACCTTGACTTCCACCCACTTCATGTTGCTTGTCTCCGTGTGATGTGGAACGTTATGCGTACAGCGGGTTGGTCTTCTCGGCGTCGATGCCGTACTTCTTGATCGCCTCGGCCGCCTTGGCCACGGGCAGTGTGCCTTCGTCGGCGAGTGCCTTCAGCGCCGCGACCACGATGTAGTGGCGATTGACCTCGAAGTGCTCGCGCAGTTTGCTGCGGAAGTCGCTGCGGCCGAAGCCGTCGGTGCCCAGCACCGTGTAGGCGCGCCCCTTGGGCATGAAGGGCCGGATCTGCTCGGCGTAGTTCTTCATGTAGTCGGTGGACGCGATGACCGGGCCGGCCTGCGTGCCGAGCTGCTGCGCGACGAACGAAACACGCGGCTCGGCGGTGGGGTGCAGCAGGTTCCAGCGCTCGCAGTCCTGGCCCTCGCGCGCCAGCTCGTTGAAGCTCGGGCAGCTCCACACGTTGGCGGCCACGCCCCAGTCGGCCTCGAGCAGCTTCTTCGCTTCCATGCTCTCGCGCAGGATGGTGCCGCTGCCGAGCAGGTTGACGCGCGGGCCTCGTTTGCCGGCCGCATCGTCGATCAGGTACATGCCCTTGATGATCTGCTCTTCGGTGCCGGCCTTCAGCCCGGGCATCGGATAGTTCTCGTTGAGCAGCGTGATGTAGAAATAGACGTTGTCCTGCTTCTCAACCATGCGCTTCAGGCCGTGGTGGATGATCACGCCGACCTCGTGCGCGAAGCTCGGGTCGTAGCTGATGCAGTTGGGAATCGTGCCGGCCAGGATGTGGCTGTGGCCGTCCTCGTGCTGCAGGCCCTCGCCGTTGAGTGTCGTGCGGCCCGACGTGCCACCGAGCAGGAAGCCGCGCGCCTGCATGTCGCCGGCAGCCCAGGCGAGGTCGCCGATGCGCTGGAAGCCGAACATCGAGTAGTAGATGTAGAACGGCACCATGATGCGGTTGTTCGTCGAGTACGACGTCGCCGCGGCGATCCAGCTCGACATGCCGCCCGCCTCGTTGATGCCTTCCTGCAGGATCTGGCCGGCCTTGTCTTCCTTGTAGTACATGACCTGGTCCTTGTCGACCGGCGTGTACTTCTGGCCTTCGGGGTTGTAGATGCCGATCTGGCGGAACAACCCCTCCATGCCAAAGGTGCGTGCTTCGTCGACGAGGATCGGCACGACGCGCGGCCCGAGCGCCTGGTCGCGCAGCAGTTGGTTGAGGAAGCGCACATAGGCTTGCGTGGTGCTGATCTCGCGGCCTGGGGCGGTAGGCTCGAGCACCGCCTTGAAGGTCTCGAGCGAAGGCACCGAGAAGCTCTCTTCTGCCTTCGTGCGCCGGTGCGGCAGATAGCCGCCGAGCGCCTGGCGGCGCGCGTGCAGGTACTTCATCTCCGGCGTGTCGTCGGCGGGTTTGTAGAAGGGAATGTTCGGCAGGTCGGCGTCGGGGATCGGGATGTTGAAGCGGTCGCGCATGTAGCGGATCGCGTCGTCGCCGAGTTTCTTGGTCTGGTGGGCGGTCATCTTGCCCTCGCCCGCCTCGCCCATGCCCCAACCCTTGACCGTCTTCACCAGCAGCACGGTGGGCTGGCCCTGCGCGTTGTTGGCGCGGTGGAATGCAGCGTATACCTTGGCCGCGTCGTGGCCGCCGCGGCGCAGGCTCCACACGTCGTCATCGCTCATCTTGGCCACCATCTCCAGCGTGCGCGGGTCGCGGCCGAAGAAATGCTTGCGAACGAAAGCGCCGTCGTTGGCCTTGAAGGCCTGGTAGTCGCCGTCCAACGTGTCCATCATGATCTTGCGCAGCGCACCGTCCTTGTCGCGTGCCAGCAGGCCGTCCCATTCCTTGCCCCAGATGAGCTTGATGACGTCCCAGCCGGCGCCGCGGAATTCGCCTTCCAGTTCTTGAATGATCTTGC
>JANNQO010000035.1:0-16472 GCA_031400795.1 Rubrivivax sp.
CCTTGGGCCAGGCCCAGCGACGCGCCGAGCCAGCACAGCGCGGCCAGGGCCAGGCCGGCCAGCGGCAGTCGTTTGGCCGGCACCGCACGGCGGCGCAGCACCAGTGCGAACAACAGGCCGGCCACCAGCGCTGCCATGCCCCACTGCAACAGGGCAGCACGCTCGGGTGTGTAAGGCAAGCGGTGATCGAGCAGGCCGGCGAGCAACTGGGCATGCACCTCGATGCCCGAGCCGATCGCCGAATGCGGGGTGGCCACGGTGTCGCCGATGCCGAACGCGGTGGCGCCGATCAAGGCGACCGTGCCCTTCAGCAACGACACATCGGCGCTGCCACGCAGCACGTCGGCGGCGGACACCGAGGCGAACGCCCTGCGCTCCAGGCCGTAGGGCACGCGCAGGTCACCACGCTCGTCCAGCGGCACCACCAGACCAGGCAGGCTGCGGCTGGACAGCCAGGCTGCCGGCCCCAGCGGCGAGCCCGCCAGACCTTGTTGGCTGCGCAGATGCCACTGCCAGTCGGGAGCTGGGGGCGGCCCGAGCGGTGCGCCGGCTTCGGGCTGCGCTGCCCGCCAAAACGCCGCCAGCGCCAGGCTCGGATAGGCACGGCCTTCGTGGCAGATCAACCCAGGCACCTTGCGCACCACGCCGTCGCCTTCGATGCGCGGCGTGATGTGGCCGGCCACCGGCGCCGCACGCAACAGCTCGGCGGTGTTGCCGTAGTAGCCGTGGCTCACGGGTGCGAAGGCGGGGCAGCCGCGCTCGCTGACCGGCGCTCCCAGCGCACCGGCCTTGGGTGTGACTGTCGCGTCGATGGAGAAAATCTGCGCGGCCACCACCGGTGCCGCGGCCCAAGCCTGCGCCAGCAATGCATCGTCCTCGCGAGGGTCGGAAAACGTGATGTCGAAGGCCTGCACCACCGCCCCGGCCTGCTGCAGACGCTGCGACAACTGGGCGATGGTGGCGCGCGGCCAGGGCCAGGCGCCGACTTCGCGCAAGCTGGCTTCGTCGATGTCTACCACGACCAGCCGGCGCTCCGCACGGCCGCTGGCCGAGGCGCGCCAGGTCAAATCACCGGCGCGCTCTTCAGCGCCGCCGAGCGCTTGCGGCGCCAGCCACTGCAAGGCCAGCACGATCGCCGCGGCCAGCAACAACGCCAGCAGACGCAGTTGCAACGGACGGTGCAGCCAATGCGACATGACGGTGCGGCGCTCGCGCAGGCGGGCTCGAGTGCGTGCTGTTCAGCGGCCCCAGAGCGTCTTGCCGCGGAACAGCCCGCCGGCAGCGCCACGCTCGAACAGATAGCCGGCTTCTTTGCCGTCGAGCGTTACCGCACCGGCGACGCGCTGGTCGACATCCTTGACGGCGAAGGTGCCGTCGCTGCGCACGTCGCCGGCCATGCGGAACTCGGCCTTGCCGGCGGTGGCCGACGACAGCGCGAGCGCGGTGGCGAAGCTGCGCAGCGCGAAATCCAGGCTCAACGTGCCGCCGTCCACGGACGCCGCTTCGCTGCGCCCGCCGATGTCGAAGCTGGCCGAGGCACGGCTCAGTCGGAAGTCGACCTTGCTGACCAGCGTGTCCGGCAACAGCTTGTCGGCATGCGCCGGGTCGTCCTTGCGGAACAGCCCGGCGGTGGTGTCGGCCACGGTGATGTGACGGCCATTGGAGGCTGCCGACCAAGGCACGGTGATCTTGTCGTCGGCGCTGGGGGTGATTGCCCAGCGGCCCCAGACGAATTGCGCGTTGACATCCGGCGCGCGGTTCAGGTCGGGCAGGCCGGCCGAAGCGATGGTGACGGCTTCGGCCGCAGCGCGATCGTTGCCGCGCAGCAGCGCCGATGCGGTGGGCTCGGCGGCCAGCAAACCGGTCGAGCGGGCCGCCGATTCCGCAGCACTGCGCGCGGCGATGCGTTCTTCGGCACCATAAGCGGCCATCGCCAGCGCTGTGCCAGCAGCGGGTACGACGCGTGCGAGCTGCTCGCCGGGACGCACCTCGACCATCAAGCGCCCCATCTCGGCCGACAGCACGCGGGCCTCGCTGCCGCCGCAGGGGCCGAGCGCGGATGCGCTGCAGCTGCCGCCGAGCGCACCGACGACGATCGAACCATCGGAGACGGTGGCACGCACGCCGCTCGAGTCGGTCTGCACGATGAAATCGGTGCCGCGCACGCCGATGGCAGCGATCGGCGTGTTCAGGCGAAAGCGTGTCTTGTCGGCTTCGGTGGCCTGGCCGGAGATGGAGCGGCTCGTGCCCTGCTCGACGCGCAAGCGCACTTCATTGAGGTGGGGACGCTGGGCGTCGAAGTGGTACGACTGCACTTCGAGAATACTTTCCGGACGCACGCTGACCGCGGCCTTGTCGATGAAGCGCACATGCACATGGCCGTTGGCCGAGGTCTCGACCCGGTCGCCGACGAGGATGGCGGCGCCGCGCTTCAAGGCCTGGCGCAGACCGTCGGCGCGCACGACCCAGGCGTCTCCGATCAACAGGCTGACTTCGCCGACGCTTTGTTGGCTTGCGCTCACATCGGCGGCTGCACCCATAATCAGCGGGGCCAGCACAGCCAGCGCGGTGCTGCGCAGAACCGCGAGTGATCGACGTTGAGACATGTTCAGGCTCCTTCGCCATATGCGGCGGGCGCACGGCAAGAGGATGCATCTTGGTGCCAAGCGCCAAGAGGCGTTGTGTTGTGCATCACAAGCCTGCCGGCTTTGTGTTGGCACAGTAGCGGCCCGCCGTCATGCCGATTCTGATCCCCATTCTCGAGGGCCTGCGCCTTTTCGACCGCCTGCCCGCCGAGAAGCTGGCCGAGATCGCACAAACCATGAACGAGCGGCGTGTCGAGCGCCGCGAGGTGGTGATCAAGCGCGGCGACACCGAGGCCGGCCTCGGCTTCCTGATCGAGGGCCGCTTGCAGACTGTGAATTTCACGCTCGATGGCCGCGAGGTGGGCATCGACTTCGTCCACGACGGCGATTTCTTCGGCGAACTGTCGGTGATCGACAGCCTGCCGGCGCCGGAATACATCATCGCCGTGGCGCCGTCGCGGCTGGTGTTCCTCGACCGGCAGCGGGCACGCGACCTGATGTTCAACACGCCCACCAGCGCCGAAGCGATCGCGACCCGCCTCGCCGAGCGCATGCGCCGCGCCGCCACCCACCGCGCGATGCTGGCGCTGCCGAGTTCGTTCCAGCGGGTTTGCGCTCAGCTGGCCCTGCTGGCGCAGCGCTCGCAGGCCGGGCAGGTGCTGATCGTGACGCCGCCCACGCACCAGGAAATCGCGATCATGGTCAACACCAGCCGCGAAACGGTGACGCGCACCTTGCAATTCCTGCAAGGCCAGAAGGTGGTGGTGCGCGAGGGCAACCAACTGACGGTGCAGCTGCCCGATCAACTGCAGGAAGCGGCCGACGGCAAGCTCGTGCCCGGCAAGGCCTGAGCGCGGATCGATAGGGCTCAAGCCGGGCGGCGGTACTCCGCCACCACCGCCGCCAGCGCCGCGCGCACCTCGTCGTCGCTGCGCGGACCGGGCCGCGCCTGCAAGTCGGCGATGAGTTCGTCGATCGGCGCCTGGCTCGGCGCCAGCCGCGCGATGCGCAAGCGCTCGAACGGGGTGGGCAGCGTGGCGTCGCTGTCGGCGAGCAGCTCCTCGTAGAGCTTTTCGCCGGGCCGCAAACCCGAGAACACGATGCCGATCTCCTGCGTTGTGTGACCGGCCATGCGGATCAGGTCACGCGCCAGGTCGACGATCTTCACCGGCTCGCCCATGTCGAGCACCAGCACCTGGCCGCTTTCGCCGATGGCGGCGGCCTGCAACACCAGGCGTGCGGCCTCGGGGATGGTCATGAAGTAGCGAATGATGTCGGGGTGCGTGACGGTGACCGGCCCGCCTCTTGCGATCTGCTCTTTGAACTTGGGAATGACGCTGCCGCTGGAGCCGAGCACGTTGCCGAAGCGCACGGCCATGAAGCGCGTGGCGGGGTGGCGGCGCGCCAGGGACGCGATCGCCATCTCGGCGGCGCGCTTGCTGGCGCCCATCACGTTGGTCGGGTTGACCGCCTTGTCGGTGCTGATGAGCACGAAGCGCTCGGCGCCGCTCTCGGCCGCCGCGAGCGCGGCATGGTGTGTGCCGAGCAGGTTGTTGCGCAAGGCCGCGGCGGCGTTGAAGTCCTCCATCAGTGGCACGTGCTTGTAGGCCGCGGCGTGGAAGACCCAGTGCGGGCGCCAGCGCGCCATCGCTGTGCGCAACTCGTCGAGGTTCTTCACGTCGACGATCAGCGGCACGCAGGCCAGGCCCGGATGCGCTTCGGCCAGTTCCTGCTCGATGCGGTAGAGGTTGAACTCCGACAGCTCCAGCAGCACCAGCCGCGCCGGCCGATGCCGAGCCAGTTGGCGGCACAGCTCGGCTCCGATGCTGCCGCCGGCGCCGGTGACGAGCACGGTCTTGCCGGCGAGAGTGGCTTCGATGCCGGCTTCGTCGAGCTGCACCGGTTCGCGGCCGAGCAGGTCTTCGGGTTCGATATCGCGCAGGCGCTCGACGCGGCTCGAGCCATCGCGCAGCTCGTCGATGCTCGGCACCGTGAGGACGTGCAGGCCGGTGCTGCCGGCCAGATCGAGCGCGCGGCGGCGCTGTGCGCCGGTGGCCGACGGCAGCGCGACGACGATGTGCGTGGCGTTGCCGCGCAGCCGCGCATCGGCCACGGCTTCCAGGGTTCCGAGCACCGGCATGCCGGCAATGCGCGCCTTGCGTTTGGCGGGATCGTCGTCGAACAGGCCGACCACCGACCAGCCCTGCTCCTGGATGCCGGCCAGCAGCAGCCGCGCAGCTTGCCCGGCGCCCATCACCAGCGCGCGCCTGGGCTCGCTGCTGCCGGCGATGCGCGAGCGAAGGTGCTCGTACAACATGCGGTACGCGATGCGCACCATGCACACGCCCATCAGCACGACGAACGGATGCAGCGCGAGCACCGCGCGCGGTACTTTCGCGAGGCCCGCCCCCGTCACCAGCAGTGCAGCGAGAACACCCGCCGCCAGACAGGCGATGGTGAGCCGCTTGATCTCGCCGAAGCCGGAGAAACGCCACATGCCCTGCGGCACCTTCAGCAGCGCGAAAGCCGCCAGGTAGACCGCCACGATGAACAGCAGCACCCAGCCGTCGTAGCCCGGCCGCGCGTCGATCCAGCGCTCGAAGCCCAGGCGGAACAGATAGGTGACGTTCCACGCTGCTGCGATGACCAGCGCATCGGCCAGCAGCGACAGCGGCTCGCGGTGCACACGCAGCCGCGCGAGCCAGGCGTCCAGGCGGTGCCAGATCGAAGGCGTCACGAGTGCGTCATCTCAGCAGCCGCGCAACCGTGCGCCACAGCACCTGCACGTCGCTCCAGGTCGTGGCACTCGCGGCGTAGTCGGCCGCGGTTTGCAGCTTGCGCGGCAGGATGACCTCAAGGTACTCACGCTCGGCATCGGCGGCAGTGGCCAGTTGCTGCGCTTCGTCGATGAACTCGAGCGACGAGGGGTCGGTGATGCCAGGGCGCAGCGCGAGCAGGCGCTCTCGAAGCAACGGCGGGTAACGTTCGACATAGCGCGGCACTTCGGGGCGCGGGCCGACCAGGCTCATGTGGCCGACCAGCACGTCCAGCAGTTGCGGCAGCTCGTCCAGCCGGCGCTGTCGCAACCAGCGGCCGCAACGCGTGATGCGCGCATCGTCGCCCACCGTCAGCGGCAAGCCCAGCTCGGGCGCATCGGCCGCCATGGTGCGGAACTTGTGGATTCGAAACAGCCGCCCGCCGCGGCCGACGCGCTGCTGCCGGAAGAACACCGGCCCGCGCGAATCGAGCTTGACCCAGGCCGCGATGGCGAGCAGCAGCGGCGCGAGCAGGATCAAGCCGGCCAGCGCGACAACAAGGTCAAGCGTTCGCTTGCTCAGGCCGCGCATCGAGCCCGTCGAAAACCTCGGACATCGGCACGCTGCAAGCGATGCTCGGAGCCTCCAGCGCCGGGCCGTCGGTCATGTCGTGCAGCACCCACTGGTCTTCGGCATTGCGGCGGAAGGCCTCGACGGCCCGCGTCTCCGGATCGACCAGGATGTACTCCATCAGCGACGGCACCCGGCGGTAGAAGGCGAACTTGCGGCTGCGGTTGTAAGCCTGGGTGCTGGGCGACAACACCTCGATGACCAGCGTGGGAGCCCGGAAGATCATGTCCGTCGCCAGATCGGTCTTGTCGCAAGTGACGAAGACATCGGGGTAGAGGATGGTGTCGTTCGCGATCTGCAGCTTCATCGATTCGGCGAAGACGCGGCAAGGACTGCCCTCGAGCTGGTTGCCCAACCTGCGCGCCAAGTTGCCGACGACGAGGCCGTGGATGCGACGGCCGCCGACCATCGCGAACACCTCGCCCCGATGAAACTCGTGGCGCTCGTCGTGGGCGTTCTCCCAGGCGAGGAAGTCGTCCAGCGTCAACCGCGGTTCCAGAACAGCGCTCATACCGCTTCTCCCACAAGGCCCGTCATGCTACGCCCAGAGCGCCACGCACCGCGCCAATCACGCGCTGCACATCACCCTCGTTCATGCGCGTGTAGATCGGCAGGCTGACGAGCTGTTCGTAGGCCGCCTGGCTGTGCGGAAACATCGCCGGCGCGAGGGAGTAGCGGTCGCGCCAATACGGGTGCAGGTGCAGCGGGATGTAGTGCACGCTGGCGCCGATGCCGCGCTCGAAGAGGCGTTCGATGAAGACATCACGCGACACACCGGCGTGTTGCGACAGGCGCAGCGCGTAGAGGTGCCAGGCATGAAGCTCGCCCTCAGGCGCACGCGGCGGCGTGATCAGCGGCAGTCCGGCGAACGCACCGTCGTACAGCGCCGCGATGCGCGTACGCTGCTGCTGAAAGCCCCGCGCCTTCTTCAGCTGGTGGATGCCCAGCGCCGCGGCGATGTCGGTGAGGTTGTATTTGAAGCCGGGGGCGATCACCTCGTAGAACCAGCTCGGCACCTTCGCCGTGAAGCGGTCGAAAGCGTCGCGGTTCATGCCGTGCAGCCGCATCACCTTGGCACGTTGCGCCACAGCAGCATCGCGCGTGACGAGCATGCCGCCTTCGCCGGTGGTGATGGTCTTGTTGGCGTAGAAGCTGAACACCGTGGCGTGACTGCCGAGCGTGCCGATCAACGCGCCTGTCGACGTGCTGGGCAGGGCGTGCGCGGCGTCTTCGATCACTTTCAGGCCATGGCGCGACGCGATCTCGAGCAGGGCCGGCATGTCGGCCGCCAGGCCCGCGTAGTGCACCGGAACGAGGGCCTTGGTGCGCGGCGTGATCGCGGCTTCGACGGCGCGCGGATCGATGTTCAGGGTGCTCGGATCGATATCGACCAGCTTCACGTCGGCGCCAAGGTAACGAACGACCTCGGCGGTGGCGGTGAAGGTGTGTGTGGTGGTGATGACCTCGTCGCCGGGGCCGATACCGAGCGCTTCGAGCGCCAGGTGCAGGCCCGCGGTGGCCGAGTTCACCGCGACGGCATGCAGGCCCTCATCACCGAGAAAGGCCACGAAATCGCGCTCGAATCGCTGTGCTTTCGGGCCGGTGGTGATCCAGCCCGAGCGCAGCGCATCAACCACCTCGGCGATCTCGTCGTCGCCGATCTCGGGCAAGGCGTAGGGCAGGAACGGGGCGGTCATGTCACGGGCCACTGCAAGGGGCGCGAATGATAGGCGGCGCTCATCGCGGCTTCTCGATCCAGGCCAGCCGATGCGTGCGCAGCCACAGCACGGCGTTGGCCACGCTGTACAGCGACGGGTGCACACGGCACAACATTCGCGCCAGCGGAGGTGCCAGCGTGACGCGCCGCCAGAGCAGCCGCGAGGCGGCGGGGAAGAGCGCGCGCACGCGCGCCATCGGCACGCCGCGCACATCGGCGTTGAAGGGGTTGTTCAGCGCGAAGTCGTACCACAGCACGGCGCCACCGGGCTTCAGCCAGCGCCACATCGTGGCTGCGAGCTGCTGCTGGAAGGCGTCGTCGAGCAGCGACGAGAAGACGGTGGACTGCAACACGATGTCCTGGCTGCCGGCGTCGATTGCCGCCTGGCTGGCGTCGCCGAGCAGCAGCACGGTGGCCTGCGGCAGGCTGGTGCGCGCTTGGGCGTGCCTCTCGGCGAGCAGCTCGATGCCGGTGAGCTTGTCGGCAGCGAAGCCCAAGCGCAGCAGTTCGAGCAGGTTGCCGCCGCTGCCGCAGCCGACTTCGATGAGGCGCAGCGACGACAGCTCGGCGATGCCGATCTGCGCCCACAGCCGCAACAGCGCGCGCTGGCGCTCGTGCAGCGTTTGCCAGACCTCGGGGCGCAGCGGGCTGTAGCGATCCGCGTCCACGCGCCGCGCGTAGCGCTCGGCCACCGCACGGGTCTCTTCGCTCATCGCAAGGCCCCGAGAAAGCGCTCAGCCAGCACCGGATAGCTGTGCTGCGCAAGCACGAAGGCGCGGCCTCGTTCGCCCATTGCACGGCGTTCGGCCGCGGGCAAGGCAGCCAGCCGCCGCAGCCCGTCGGCCACCGCACTCGCTGACTCGGGCGGCACGCTGATTCCGCAGCCACTCTCGGCCACCGGGTCGTTGCCGGCCCGCACCGAATGCAGCACGGCGCAGCCGGCCATCATGTAGTCCATCAGCTTGTTGGGTGCGATGCCGAAACGATAGATCGGTACGTGCTGCCAGCCGATGTAGGCGATGTCCAGCGCGGCCAGGAACGAGCGGATCTGTGGCTTCGGGATCGGCGGCAGGAAGTGCACCTTCGTCAGGCTTTCGGCCTGCGCGCGCCGGCGCAGCCGCGCCGCTTCGTGGCCGTCGCCGACGAGCACGAGGCTGATCGCTTCGTCGCGCAGCAGCGCGGCCGCGTCGAGCAGCGTGTCCAGCGCATTCGGCAGGCCCATCGAGCCGGCATAGCCCGCCACCGTGTCGCCACGTGCGCGCGCTGCCGAAAGCGCAGCCTGCACGTCGTCGCGCAGTTGCGCGGCTTCACCCACCCACTCGGCGGGCGCGACGCCGTTGGGCACGATCGTGAGCTTGTTCAGGTTCAACCCGCGCGAGGCCATGTGCTCGTGCACCTTGGGCAACATCGAGATCACCGCGTCGGCATCACGGTAGGCGGTGTCTTCGGCCGCCTGGCACAGCATGGCGAAAGGATGCCAGCGCGACATGCCCGCGACTTCGATCGGTGACAGCGGCCACAGGTCGTGCACTTCGTAGACGAGTTTGGCGCGGGCCCGGCGTGCCAGCCGGCGCGCGATCCAGATATCCATCGGGTAGGTGCTGGAGGCGATCACGACCTCGGGCGCGAACTCGCGCACCAGGCGCTCGCTGTCGGCCCACACCGCGCGCAGGAAGACGCCGATGTTTTTCGCGCGGCCGAGACCGTTGCCCTGGTAGCGCGGCGTGGCGTAGAAGCGAAAGGCGATGCCGTCGATCAGCTGATCGCCGGCGCTCGGCTGTGTGCTGCGCACGTGCGAGAAATCCGCCGCGAGCAACTGCACGCGGTGCCCCCGCCGCACCCACTCGCACGACAGGTAGTACGGGCGGTACTCCATGCCCAGGGCGGGCGCGCCAGCATAGTGGTTGAGATAGACGATGTTCACGACAGCGCTTGCACACGTTGCATGAATCGCTCGGCCGCCGGCGCGAAAAGCGCATGCTGCTGCACCCACTCGCGGTTGCGCTGCGCGATCAACGCGGCATGTTCGGCCATCACGTTCATCTCGGCCACCGCTGCGCGCTGGCCGCTGCCCATCAAGAGCCCGGTGTCGCCATGGCGCACGATCTCGCGGTTGGCAGGCAAGTCCGACAGGATCGGGATGCACCCGTGGGCCATCGCTTCGAGCACCGAGACGGCGACCGAGTCGCTGTTCGGCAGGCTCAGATACCACTGGGCCTGGTCGTAGATCCGGGCTTGCGCGGCGGCATCCAGCCGGCCAACGAACTGCACGCGCTCGCCCAGGCGCAGCCCTTGCGCGTGGCGCTGCATCGCGGCGCGCTGCGAGCCGTCGTTGGCCACCACGAGCCGGGCCGCGGGCCAGTGCCAGGCGATGTCGGCGAAGAGTTCCATCACGCGCTCGGGCGCGTAGATCGGCTCCAGGCCACGGTTGGCGAAAAACAGCTGTGGCTCCTTGGTGGGTGATGGCGCCGGCATCGCCTCGAGGCCGAACGGGAAGACCATCACGTCGCGCGCGCCGAGTTCGCGCATGCGCCGCGCCATCGCCTGCGAGTCGCTGGTGGCAAGCACACAGTGGCCCAGCACGCGGGCGGTCAAGGCGCGCCAGAAGCGGCTGCGATCGGGAGTGACGAGGATGTCGCTGCCCCAGGCCGAGCCGATCAAACGGCCGGGCACGCGAAACAGCGTCTGCGCGAGCCAGGCCAGCGTGCCGTGCGACGTGAGGTAGTGCGCGTGCAGCCAGTGTGGTCGCACAGCGCGCAGCCAGCGAGCCAACTTCGGCAGCTCGCGCAGCAGTGCGAGATTGCCGCCCGCGGCCGCTGGCCGTGTCGACAAGGCCAGGCGGCGTTCGGCGGGCACCACGGCATCGAATCCGGACAGAAAGCCGCGGCTGGACGCTGCCCACAGTTCCAGCGACGGATGTGCGGCCAGCGCACGCGCCCACTTCAAGAGATGCGGGCTCTCGCCGTCGCCGATCAGCACGTAGCGCATGTCAGCGGCGCCCGGCCGCCCGAAGCCGCTGGCGCGCCCCCAGGGCTACGCAGGAGCCCCTGCAGCGCCCTGGGGGCAGCGAGCGAAACGAGCGTGGGGTCAGTGTCACCGGCGCTTGGCCCAAGCGTCGTACTCGTCGCGACGGCCCGGGTGCGCGGCGAGCCAGGCTTCGTCGGCCTCGCGCGTATCGCCGACCACCACCGCCGGCTGGCCGGCGACGATCGCGAAGTCGGGCACTTCGCCATCGACATAGCTGAACGCGCGCACGATCACGCCGCGGCCGACGCGGCTGCCCGGCATCAGCACGCTGTGCGCGCCGATGAAGCTGTAGGCACCGATCGACGTCGCGCGCCGCACATACGCCGGCGGATCGGCATCGCCCCAGTACGCGCGCCCGGCCAGCCGCAAGGCCTGGTGGCTGGAGTGGCTGAGCACGGCGCAGTGGCTGGTGATCTGGCAGCCCTCGCCGATGCTCAATCCGCCCGAGGCATCGATCAGGTTGAAGGGGCCGATGAAGACATGGTCGGCGATGTCCAGCAGCTCGGGGCTCTCGATGCGCGTGGCGCTGCTGATTCGGGTGTGCGTGAGCCAGCGGCCGTCGGCTGCGCGCCAGCCGTAGAGCATGCGCGGCGCGACGATCGATCGCCACCATCTTGTCAGCCATTCACGCAGCATGCGAGTCATTTGCGGAGCGTGAGCCGAACGATATCGCCGCGCCCGAGCACGCGGCTGAGTGCGAGACCGGCACGGCTGCGCCACCAGCGGCCGTCGCCACCCACGCCTTCGCTGCGCCACGCGTGTACGCGCAGCCCGGCGCGGCGCGCTGCTTCGGCCAGCGTCACGCGGCTGAACATCGTCAGGTGCCAAGGCGGGGTCATCAGATGCCACTCGGCTCCGCGCTTCTGCGCGTAGGCGCTGCCCCAGTCGCCGGTGGTCAGCACGAGCTGCGCGCCGGGCTTCATCACGCGCGCCGCTTCGGCGAGCAACGACACGGGGTCGGGCACATGTTCGATCACGTCCCACAGCGTGACGATGTCGAAGTGATCGGCCGGCAGACGCGCGTCGTGCAGCGTGCCGGTGGCCACCGGCAGGCCGAAGCGCTCGCGTGCATGGGCCGACGACCAGGCCGACAGCTCGACGCCTTGCACGTCGTAGTGCGTGCGCGCCTCGGTGAGGAAGAAACCTGCCGCGCAGCCGACGTCCAGCAGCCGGCCACTCGAGGGCAGTCGCGGCGGCACATGCCGCAGCCACCACAGCTTGCGCCGCGCGTGGGCGCGGCGAGCGGCTTCCTGGCCGGTGTAGTCGGCGAAGACGGCTGTCCAGGGGAGCCTGCGTGCTTCGCACTCCGGTGTTCGACCTTGGGACGGCCCGGCGGTCTCACGGCCGCCGCGGTAGTAACTCTCGCCGTACAGCGACTCGAAGTGAATCGTGGCCGGGTCTTCACCGACGAAAACCAACGTGCACGACGCGCAGCGCACGACGTGGAAGCCGTCCTTCTCGAACAGCGGCGCCGGCCCGGGTACGCCGCAGACCGGGCAAGGGCGCGGCGTCACCCGTCGGCCGTGGCGCGCGCCAGCGCCGCCACGACGCAGTCCTGATCCGCCTCGCTCAGGTCAGCGCTCATCGGCAGGCTCAGCACCTGCTGCGCGAGGCGATCGCTGACCGGGCAGCAGTCCGGACAACACATCGCCTCGAAGGCAGGCTGGCGGTGCAGCGAGCGTGGGTAGTGCACGGCGCTGGGGATGCCCTGGGCTTTCAGCACAGCCTGCACCGCGTCGCGGCGAGCGACCTTCACGGTGTATTGCGCCCACACACTGTTTCGGTCGCCGCGCACCGCGATGCGCTCGACGCCCGAAAGCGGCGCCAGCAACGCGTCATAGCGCGCGCCGATCAGCGCGCGGCGATCGAGCTCCCACTCGAATCGTTCGAGCTTGGCCAGGATCACCGCGCACTGCAGCGTGTCCATGCGCCCGCCGACACCGATGCGCGTGTGGTGGTAGCGGCCGGACTGGCCGTGCACGCGGATCTCGCGCGCGGCCTGCGCCAACGTCTCGTCGTCGGTGAAGAGGGCGCCACCATCGCCGTAACAGCCCAGCGGCTTGCTCGGAAAGAAACTCGTCGCGCCGAAGGTCGACAGCGCGCACGAGCGCTTGCCTTGATACAGCGCGCCGAAACTCTGCGCGCCGTCTTCGATCACCGCCAGCCCATGGCGCACGGCGATGGCGTTGATCTCCGCCATGTCGGCCACCTGGCCATAGAGGCTCACCGGCATCAGCGCCTTCGTGCGCGGCGTGATCTTCGCTTCGATCGCGCGCACGTCGATGTTGCCGGTGTCGGCCTGGACATCGACGAAGACCGGCTTCGCGCCAAGCAGCGCGATCGTCTCGGCGGTGGCGGCGAACGTGAACGCGCTCGTGATCACCTCGTCACCGGGCTGGATGCCCAGCGCCATCATCGCGATCAACAGCGCCTCGGTGCCGCTGGCCACGGCGATGCAGTGGTCGGTGCCGGCGAATGCGGCGAGCGCTGCTTCCATCTCGGCCACTTCCGGGCCCATGATGTACTGGCCATGATCGAGGACACGATGGATGCGCGCGTCGATCTGCGGCTTCAGTGCCGCATACTGGGCTTTCAGGTCGGTGAACTGCATGGGCTCAGGGTGTCGCCATCGAGGCGATAGCGTTCGCCGCTCGCGGGGCACGAGGCTTGCCCGCTGCCGCTGGCCGGCAGGTCGAGTCTTTCGCCGTGCCGGCTCATCCAGCCGGTGCGGCGCGCCGGCACGCCCACCATCAGCGCGTAGGCCGGCACATCGGTGGTGACCAGCGCGCCCGCGCCGACGAAGGCGTGTTCGCCGATGCTGTGCCCGCAGACGATCGTGCAGTTGGCGCCCAGCGTGGCGCCGCGCCTCACCAGCGTACGCCGGTACTCGTGCTTGCGCGGCACGGCCGCCCTCGGGTTGATGACGTTGGTGAAGACCATGCTCGGGCCGCAGAAGACGTCGTCCTCGAGCGTCACGGCGTCGTAGACCGAAACGTGATTCTGGATCTTGACGTTGTCGCCGATCCGCACATCGTTGCCGACGAACACACCCTGCCCGAGCGAACAGCCGCTGCCGATTCGCGCGCCGGCGCAGACATGCGCGAAGTGCCAGACGTGGGTGCCGTCGCCGAGCTGTGCGCCCTCGTCGACGATGGCGCTGGGATGCACCACGGCGCCCATCAGAACACCAGCGGCAGCCCGACACGCACGCCGTCGCGAGCGCTGCGGTACGCCGCGATCACCACTTCCAGCGAGCGCAGGCCCTCGTAACCGTCGACCTCGGCGCTGGCCTCGCCGCGCAGCGTCTTGATCACGTTGTCGTAGTACAGCGGATGGCCGTAGCCGTACACCGAGGGCGCGGCGTAACTGGCGTCGTGAACTTGTGCGTCCTCGGGCCGCGGCTCGTCGAAAGCCCAGTGCTGCACCTCGTTCACTGCCACACCGCCGATGCGCACCGTGCCGCGCTCACCGAGCAGCGTGATGCTGCCTTCGAAGTTCTTGCCCTGCGTGAGCATGGTGACGTTGATCGACGCGAGGGCCCCGCGGCGCAGCCGCAGGCTCATCACGCCGGTGTCTTCGGCCTCGATGGCGCGGCCCAGCGTGGCGGTGTAGGCATGCACGCTGTCCACCGGGCCGATCAGCCAATCGACCATGTCCACGTAGTGACTGGCCTGGTTCAGGAAAGCCCCACCGTCCAGATCCCAGCGGCCGCGCCAGGGCGCTTCGTCGTAGTAGCTCTGCGGCCTGGTCCAGAAGACGTTGACGGTGGCCAGCACGATGCGGCCGAAACGCCCGCTGTCCACCGCGGCCTTCAAGCGCTGCAAGGTCGGATTCAGGCGGTTCTGTTTGACGACGAAGAGCTTCACCCCGGCGTCGCGGCAGGCGCGCACCATCTGCATGCCTTCGTCCCACCGGGTGGCCATCGGCTTTTCAGTCAGCACATGGCGGCCCGCGGCGGCGGCGCGCATCGCCTGGCGCGGGTGCAGGCCGCTCGGCGTGGCGAGCACGATCACGTCGGCGTCGCTGGCCGCGAGCAGCGCATCGAGCGAGTCGAAGCCGGCCCGGCCGGTGCGGGTCACTGCCGCCTGCAAGGCTTCTGGCCGGTTGTCGCACAAGGCCACCAGCTCGGCGCGGCCGGCATGCCGTTGCAGCGCGTCGATGTGGCTGGCCGCGATGCGCCCGCAGCCCACCAGGGCGAAGCGGATCGGTCGATCGGCGATGGTCTTGGGCACGCTCATGAAGACGCGGGATTCTAAAGGCGGGCCTCGTGGCGCCGCCTAAAATTGCAGCAGTTCCACAGAGTGCACGATGAGCCACGACCCCACCAGCCCACCTGATGAAAACCAACTGATCGCCGAGCGCCGCGAGAAGCTGCGCGCGATCCGCGCCCAGGGCGTGGCCTTCCCCAACCACTTCAAACCCAGGCACCACGCCGCCGACCTGCACCAGCGCCATGGCCAGGCGTCCAACGATGAACTCGAGCCGCAAGCGATCGCCGTCTCGGTGGCCGGCCGCATGATGTTGAAGCGCGTGATGGGCAAGGCCTGTTTCGCGACGCTGCAAGACGGCTCGCATGGCAGCACCCATGGCCGCATCCAGCTCTACGTCACGCTCGATGCGGTGGGCGCCGAGACGCTCGCTGCCTTCAAGCACTGGGACCTGGGCGACATCCTCGGCTGCGAGGGCACCCTGTTCCGCACCAAGGCCGGCGAACTTTCGATCCGCGCGACGAAGATCGTGCTGCTGGTGAAGAGCCTGCGCCCGCTGCCCGACAAGTTCCACGGCATGAACGACCAGGAGCAGAAGTACCGCCAGCGGTATGTCGACCTGATCACCGACGAGTCCGCGCGCTCGCGCTTCGTGGCGCGCAGCAAGGCGGTGAGTTCGATCCGCCAGTTCATGGTCGAACATGGCTTTCTCGAAGTCGAGACGCCGATGCTGCACGCGATCCCGGGCGGCGCGAACGCCAAGCCCTTCGTCACGCACCACAACGCACTCGACCAATCGATGTACCTGCGCGTCGCGCCCGAGCTCTACCTGAAGCGGCTGCTGGTGGGCGGTTTCGAACGTGTCTTCGAGATCAACCGCAACTTCCGCAACGAAGGCATCAGCGTGCGCCACAACCCCGAGTTCACGATGATGGAGTTCTACGCGGCGTACTGGACGCACCACGACCAGATGGACTTCACCGAGGCCATCTTCCGCCACGCCGCACGCGCTGCCACCGGCAGTGCGGCGCTGAGCTACGCCGGCAAGCCGGTGCATCTGGATCAGACGTTCGCGCGGCTGTCGGTGCGCGATTCGCTGGTCGTGCATGCCGGCTTGACGGCAACCGAGGCCGACGACCCGGCGGCGCTGCACGCGAAACTGAAGTTGCAGGGCGTCGAGCCGCCCGCGCACTGGAAACCTCCCGAGTTGCAGTTCGCCGTGTTCGAAGCCGCGGTGGAAGCCAAGCTCTGGCAGCCCACCTTCATCACCGACTACCCGGTGGAGGTCTCGCCGCTGGCGCGCGCCTCGGACAGCAACCCCGCGATCACCGAGCGCTTCGAACTCTTCATCACCGGGCGCGAGTACGCCAACGGTTTCTCCGAACTCAACGACGCCGAGGACCAGGCGGCGCGCTTCCAGGCGCAGGCCGCCAACAAGGAGGCCGGCGACGAAGAGGCGATGTACTACGACGCCGACTTCATCCGCGCGCTTGAATTCGGCATGCCGCCCGCCGCGGGCTGCGGCATCGGCATCGACCGGCTGGTGATG
>JANNQO010000036.1:0-40986 GCA_031400795.1 Rubrivivax sp.
GTTCACGCGCAGCCCGGTCTGCTCGAGCAGCGCGCGCTTGACGAGCTTGGACAGGCCGGCCACCTCGGCCTTCAGCACGAAGGTCGTCGCGCCCGCCTCGAGGCTGCATTGCCCGGGGTAGTACTTGGTGCTGCCGCCGCCCAACTGATCGGCCAGCAGCTTGCGGCGCGCCGGCGGAATCGGCTTGCGCGACAGCATCACCACCACCTGCTTGCCCGATTTGGCCACCAGCGTGTGCATCAGCTCGCCCTTTTGCACCAGGCGCAGCAGCGGCAGCATCTTGGTCGACAGGATCTCCGGCGACTCGTCGTCGTCGTCGTCGTCATCGTCGTCGTCCTTCTTCGCCGCATCGGCCTTCGCCTTCTTCTCGGCTTCGGCCTTCTTCGACTTGTCGGCTTCGGCCTTCGCCTTGGCGGTGTCGCGCACCGCAGCTTCGGCGGCGCTCGTCAGCTCGGCGAGGTGCTTCGCGACGGCAGGAACGGCGGCAATCTCCTTGGATTTCTTCAGCTGTGCGGTGAGCTTGAGCACCTCGTCGAGGATCTTCTGCGCGTCGTCGTGGTCGTCGTCGCCGAGCTTCTTGATCTCCGCGAGCTGCTTCAGCAGGCCGTTGTCCTTGACCGCCTTGTTCTTCGCGAGGAGGTCTTTCCAGGCGCTGTCGATGAGGAATTTGGACTTGAACATGGTGGCTTCCTTTGCGGATCCTTCAATGCACGGCGATCACTTGCGCCCGAACGGCTGTATTGGAACCTCGTCGCCCACCGGCTGCTTCGCGGCCTTTTTCATCGCCTCGAGCTTCTTCCTTTCGACGGCAATGGCGGTGTTGATGACGGTCAGGTCCGCATGCGCCTTGTTGACGATCGTTCGCAGAGTGTCCCGGTACTTCCTGAAGATCTCATGCTCCGCGATGATCGCTGCGACCATGACCCCCAGCAGCGCCAGCGAGCCTCCTGCCATTGAGGCCGCCACCATGGCGATTCCGCTCGCCCCTCCCACAGCGGGACCACCGAGAAGGGCAGACCTGAGGTCGCTCTTCGCGCCCTCCGAGGCGAGTCTCGCGTCCGCGCGCGCCGCTTTGCAGATGTTGTTGCGCTGGATATCCATCTGCCCGATCGAGAACTCCTTCTCCTTGATGTCGTTGGCCAGCGTTGCCGGGTCCAGCGTGCCGGCGAACTCGGGTACGGGGTCCGGTTCGGTCTTCTTGAAGTCTTCCAGGTTGTTCAGCTCGTCGACGAGGCCACCCTGTTTCGCGATCTGGGCTTCGATCTGGATGCCGAATTCCGCCTTGATCTTGTCGTTCACGGCCGCGTCGTCGCTCGCCGGAGCGTCGGCGTTGGACGCGGGATTGCCTTCGGGCACGCCTGGCAGGCCGCGCAGGTCATCGCCTTCCGGTGCGATAGGTGGTGCCTCCTGCGGCTGCGGCGCAGGCTTCACCCCGCCGGCCATCGCGCGCTCCGTTGCACCACCGGCATCGACACGGCCATCGGGCTTGGCCTGTCCCATGTTCTTCTGAAAGGCCTCGATCGCGGCGATGGTCTGCCCGCCGCACTGGCCATCGGCCGCGATGCCGAGCGCGCCTTGCACCGCGCGCACGTCGCTGGCTGCGTTCTTGCCGCCACGGCCCACCGATCCACCGAGCGGGAACGAACCCGTGCCGCCGCCGGACCCCCCGGAAGCGCCCGCCGCCGGGGCCGGGCCCGGGCCCGCAACGGCCCCTGCCGCGCCGACGACTTTCTTCACGACGCCGCTGACCGCGCCGCTCACGCCGTCCAGGGCCCCTTCTACCGTGCCCTGAACGCCTTGCACGACTTGCGAGACGGTACTGCCCACCTGCGCCAAGGCGGCCTTCGCCTCGTTCTCGATCTTCTGCGCAGCGCCGCCCAGATCGACACCGAAGGCGTCCTTGAACCAGGAGTCGTGTTCGTCGCTCATGCCCTGTTCCTCTTCGCTCAGCTTCCGGGAATCGGGATCTCGATCGCGCCGCCGAACTCGAAGCCGCCGGTGCCGGCACCGGCGGTGAATTTCAGCGTGACCTTCTTCAACCCGGGCACCTTCTTGAAGCTGACCCCGATCTCGGTCGCCACGCCGACCTTCACGCCTTCGACGACGGTCTTCTTGTCGTGCTCGCTGATCTCCGCGCTGGCCTTCAGGCTGACTGAGGCCTCCAGATCCAGGATCGGATCGAGTTTGCCGAGCTTCTCGAGCTTGGCCTTGATCTTGGCCACCTCGACCTCGACCTCGTGCAGCTTGCCGTCGGCGCCGAGCTTGATCGCCACCTCGCCGTGGCCGAGCGCACCGAAGGCCTTCGAATTGAACTCGATCTTGGCCTTGACAGCGACACCGGCGACGTCGACCTCGACGGTGCCACCGGGGTCTTCTTCAGGCCCGCCACCGCCCTTCGGAGCGAACCCGCTCGATACCTGCACGCTCTTGGGGGTGCGCTCGAGCACGGCTTTGCGGTCGGCCTCGTTCAGGCCGGCGACCAGTTTGCGCCACAGCGCATCGAACTCGGGCCGGATGGTGAGGATCGCTACGCCGATGCGCTGATTTCCGGTCGTCGTGCGGTCGGCGAAGTCCTCGAGCTTGCCGGCGCGTTTGAGACGGTCCATCACGTCGAGCAAGGCGCGCATCTCCATGTTGTTCAGCATGCCCAGAAACAAGCGCAGGTCGCCGCCCGATTTCATCGTCGCGATGATGCGATCGGCAGTACTTTGCGCGCTTCCGTCGTCGGCTCCGGCGGATGCGAGTTCAGCGGCCGGATTCACGTCGGATGCGACCGCTCCAGCCCCGTCGATGACCTTGCCGCCGAGGTCTTGCAGGCCCCCCGCGAGATCGCCAACACCCTTCATGGCCTTGTCGAACAGGCTCGCTCCGTCGTCCGGCGAGCCGGCATCGGCTTGCGGCGGCGACTGTGGCGCCGATTTCGCGCCGCCGCCCCCGGCCATCGCACGCTCCGTCGCACCTCCGGCATCGACACGTCCATCGGGCTTGGCCTGCCCCATTTTTTTCTGAAACGCCTCGATCGCCGCGATGGTCTGGCCGCCGCACTGGCCATCGGCCGAGATGCCCAGTGCGCCTTGGACCGCGCGCACATCGTTCGCTGCGTTCTTGCCGCCGCGGCCCACCGAACTGCCGAGCGGGAACGAGCCGATGCCGCCATCGGCCGCGCCGCCCCCGCCTGCGCCCCCGCCCGAGCCGGAGCCCGGCACTCCCCCGGCCGCCGCGACCACCTTCTTCGCCGCGCCGCTGATCGCACCGCCGATACCGCCCAACCCAGCCTCTACCGTGCCCGGAATGCTCTGCACGGCCGCTGACACGGTGGTCACTACCGCTGTCGCGGTGGACGTGACCTCGTCCTGGATCTTCTTCGCAGCGCCGCCCAAATCGACGCCGAACGCGTCTTTGAACCAGGAGTCGTGTTCGTCACTCATCTGCTCGTTTTCCGCTGGATCAACCGATCGACTTGGCCATGTGCGTCAGGCTGTCGGTGATGACCTTCCTGACCTTGGTGTCGACGCCGAACGGGTTCTTGTCGACGTGGTCGATCAGCGGTTCGTCCTTCACGAAGCGGAGGTAGTCGGCGAGGATGACCTTCGCTGCAGCGACTTCGGTCTTGCGCGCGGCCGCGTCGGTGGCGGCGTTGGCGCGCTCGAGCGTGCTGGCCAGGCGTTGGTCGAGCTTCTCGAGGATCACGTCGACGCGCTGCACGTTCTGGTCGATCTCGGTCAGCAAGTTCGGGTGTTCGCTCGAGTACTCCTGCCTGATGGCGCGCTTGAGTTCCTTGATGTTGTGGTCGAGGATGTCGCGCGTGCCGTTCCAGACCAGCGGTGCCCGCGCGATGGTGGCGGCACCGAGGTCTTCAGGCGGCGCCATCGGTTTGGGTGGTGGTGGCGGCGGCGGGAGCTTGCCGGAGCCGGTCAACGCTCGCGCCGTGCCGCGACCCGGCTCGACACGGCCGTCGGGCCGCGATTGGCCGAGAGCGCGCTGCAAATCCATGATCGCCTCGATCGTGTCCTGACCGCAGCGCCCGTTGACATCGAGCTTCGCGCCCAGGCGGCGGTTCAGTGCGCTCTGCACCTGCTGCACGTCTTCGTCGAGGTTCTTGCCGCCGCGGCCGACCGAAGCGCTGAGCTCGAACGGCCGGGTCATCCCCGTCGGCGGTGCCTGCTTCGCGTCGGGTTCGCCCTCGGGCTCGTCTTGGCCCGGTCCTTTTGCGCGAGGATCGTCATCGCCGTCGTCGTCGTCGTCGCCATCCTCGCCACGGCACTTCACCTTGTTCACGCGCAGCCCGGTCTGCTCGAGCAGCGCACGCTTGACGAGCTTGGACATGCCCGCCACCTCGGCTTTCAGCACGAACGTCGTCGCGCCTCCTTCGAGGCTGCAGTGCCCGGGGTAGTACTTGGTGCTGCCGCCACCCAACTGATCGGCGAGCAGCTTGCGGCGCGCCGGCGGAATCGGCTTGCGCGACATCATCACGACGACCTGCTTGCCCGACTTGGCCACCAGCGTGTGCATGGTCTGGCCCTTTTGCACCAGGCGCAGCAGCGGCAGCATCTTGGTCGACAGGATCTCCGGCGACTCGTCATCATCATCGTCTTCGTCGTCGTCCTTCTTCGCCGCATCGGCCTTCGCCTTCTTCTCGGCTTCGGCCTTCTTCGACTTGTCGGCCTCTGACTTGGCCTTGGTGGTCTCGCGCTGCGCGGCTTCGGCAGCGCTGGCCAACTCGTCTAGGTATTTCCTGACGGCGGGAGCGGCTGCGACCTCCTTGGCCTTCTTCAGCTGGCCGGCGAGCTTGAGCGCCTCGTCGAGCAGCTTCAGCGACTCGTCGTGCTTGTCGTCGCCGAGCCGCTTGATGTCGGCAAGTATCTTCAGCAGGCCGTTGTCCTTGATCTTGTTCTTGGCCGCCGCGTCTTTCCACCCGGCATCGCTGAGGAACTTGGAACTGCTCATGGCTCGTACCGCTCCGTGTTGCTGAAAGATCAGTCTACGCGCAGTCGCCGCGCGGGTCACCAGTGGCTTAGGGGTGGCCTCCCCCGGTGGAACGATGGTTGTCGTGCCCTGCCGTCCGGGTGATGATTGCGCCGGCCGCCCCATGACAACACCTAAGACGTACGGCAAGTACCAAATCCGCCACCTGATCGGCAAAGGGTCGATGGGCGTGGTGTACGAAGCCTTCGATCCGGTCATCGAACGGCGCGTGGCCGTGAAGGTGATCCGGCAAGACGACTTCGGCGCCACGCAGGGTGCCGACTTGATCGCACGTTTGAAGCGCGAGGCGCAGGCAGCGGGCCGGCTCAATCACCCGGGCATCGTCTCGATCTACGACTTCGGCGAAGAGACGACGCCCGACGCGGGCTGCGTTGCGTTCATCGCGATGGAGTTGATCGAGGGCCGCGAGTTGAAGCAGCAGCTCGATGCCGGGCAGCGCTGCACGCCGCAGCAGGCGGTGCACATCGTCAGCGCGGTGCTGGCGGCGCTGCAGCACGCCCACGAGCGCGGCGTGACGCACCGCGACATCAAGCCCGCCAACGTCATGCTGCTGGCCGACGGTGGCGTGAAGCTGGCCGACTTCGGCGTCGCGCGCATCGAGGCGTCGGAGCTGACGCAGGCCGGCACGATCATCGGTACGCCGATGTACATGTCGCCCGAGCAGATCCTCGGCCTGCCGGTGGATGGGCGCAGCGACCTGTTCTCGTGCGGCGTGCTGCTGTACGAGCTGCTCACCGCCACCAAACCCTTCACCGGCTCGGTGGCCACGGTGATCCGGCAGGTGCTCGAGGTCGACCCGCCGCCACCGTCGCACGCCGACGCGACGCTCGGGCCGCGCTGGGACGCGCTGATGCGCCGTGCCTTGGCCAAGAAGCCCGAGCAGCGCTTCGCGAGCGCGCGCGAGATGGCGGCGGCGCTGCAGGAAGTGTCGCTGGCGCCAAACGACGCCGATGCGACGGTGGCGGTGGTGATCCGCCCACCGCCGGCTGCCGTGCCGGCGTCGCCGCCCGCCCGTGCCGCAGCTGCCGATCCACGCCGGCGCTGGCACATGGCGGGCGTTGTCGCCGCAGCCCTCGTTGCCGGCGGCGCGGCCTACTGGGCCTCGCGGCCCGGCGTGCCGAACATCGTGCGGCAGCCGGTCGCTGCCAGCGCGCCCGACCCGGCGCTGGCGGCAGCAGGCCCTGCAGCGTCGGCAGTTGTCGTGGTGGCTGTGGCGGCCGCGCAGCCGTTGCTGCCGCCAGCGTCACCGGCCGCTTCGCCGCCCGCCGCTGCACCCGTGTTCGCGCCAACCCCACCGGTGCCGGCGGCGTCGCGCGCGCTGCCGAAAACGCCGCTTCCCGCGGCTGCGGAAACTCCTCGCAGCGAAGCCAAGACACCGCCTGCGAGCCCGAGCGCCTGGGTCGCGCGGCTCGATTCCAGCCGGCTCGAGGCCGCGCCGCTACCGGCCACCCTGTCTGCCGCGCTGCGCCGGTTGCTCGACCCCTTCGACGCTGGTGATGCCGCCCGGCTGATCGAGTTCGAGGCCTTGCTGGCGAAGCAGAAGCCGCCCTTCGCCTATGCGATCGCGGTCTCGCAGGGGCGCTTGGTGCACGCCTGGGCCTCGGGCTCCGACGTGGCAGCGGCCGCCGCAAGTGCCAGGCGCCGCTGCACCGATCGGCACCTGGTGTTCTGCCAGCCGGTGTTGGTGGATGGGGCGTTCCGCCGCAAGGCCTTCTTCGAGGTGGCTCGAGAGCTGGGTGTGGAGCCGCCCGCCGCGGTGCGTTCGGCCTGGATGCAGACGCTGGCCGAAGCGATGCCCGACATCCGGCGCGACGAGGCAGCGCGCCAGAAGGCCGAGTCCGCGCGCGCTGCACCGCCGGAGCGCAGCGCGCAGCCGGCCTCTTCACCCGCCGTACAGGTGCCCGCCGCGCAGACCGAATGGAGCAAAGCGCGCGCCCGGCTGCGCGACTCCGGCGCTCGCGATCTGAACGCCGCACTGGCCATCCTTCTCGGCGTGGAGGCAGTGTCCGAGGGGCAACAGCTCGAGCGCTTTCAGGCCCAGATCAAGAGGCTGCGCTGGAAGAGCGCGCTGGCCATGGGCGCGAGCCCGGGCGGCCATCTTGCCTGGCACTACGTGCAGGGGGAGTCGCGCGCCGAGTGGGCCGAGGAGCGCGCCGTGTCGCTGTGCTCGCCCAGGGCCCGGGGCGGTTGTGCGGTGGTGTCGGTCAACGGCGACTACCGAACGGCGGCGATGAACGAGGTGGCCGCGCGCCTCGGCTCACGCCCGCAGGCCAGCGTGCGCGAGGCATTTCTGAAGAGCATCCCCGGACAGTTTCCGTAGACCTTGTCGGGGCGGGCGATGTTCGTCTGCTCCTCGGTACCAAGGGAAACACCCGCGCCGACCTTGGGCGTCGCAGCCTGTGACCGTCAACCCAAGGACTTGAGCAAGGCCTCGAGTTCGGGATCCATCGCCGGTTCGGCGGCCGGCGCTTCGTCGGCAGGCGCGGCCGGCTCGTCCAGGCTGGCCAGCAATGCAGCGAGTTCATCGTCGGGCGCGTCGGCCGCCGTCGCCGGCGCTGCTTCAACCGCGTTTGCCGCCTCTTCCGGCGCGGCTTCGGCCGCATCGGCGGCCTCTTCTGCTGCTGGGGCCGATGCGGCCTCGGCGCTGCCTTTTCGCACCGCCGGCGCGGAGGACAGAGCAGCGTGCGCAACCTTGGTGTCGACTTTCGACTGCACCGCGAAGCGGCTGTCGGCCGGCGCCTTCTTCTGTGCCGCGCCGGCCACTGCCAGGCCATCGCCGTTCACCGCCTCGAGTCCGTTGAAGCGCACCAGCGCCGCGCCCTTGTGCGCCATCAGCGCGTTGATGCCGGCCTCGCGCAGCAGCCCGGCGACGTTGGTGGAAATCAAGCGATCGGTGCAGGGCAGCGCCAGCGTGTCGCCGTGCTCGTCGCGGTAGTGGTGGAACGGCAGGTCGTCGACCGTCGGCGGTGCGCCGTGCTGCGCCAGCACCGTCAGCGCAAGCAGCGCCGGGTGGCCCCAGAGCATGCCGCGCAGCCCGGCCTCGCGGCTGAACTCCTCGAATCCGAAAGCGGAGATCGGGTCGCTGCTTTTGCCGTAAGGGTGGCGCAGCAGGAAGCGCGGGCCGAACAGCCCGAGGAACGAAGCCGCGGGCAACGCACGCAGCGCGGCGAAGGCCCCGCGCACGAGCCGGTGCGGGGGCTCCTTGCGGTCGGCGAAGGGGTCGGTGGCGATGCCGGTGAGCAGCGTTGCGCCGGCATGCGAGGCGACTTTCGCGGCGCGACCGAGCAGCTCGGCATGCGGCGGTGTCGCGTCGAACCGGTAGCAGCCGGCGATGTAGGTGTAGCCGCCGTCGGCGTCCTGCGACGGGGCTTCGACGAGCAGCTTGTACAGGCCGCAATCGGCCAAGTCGGAGCTGCCGCTCAGGTCGGCGGCGAACTCCTCGGCGCTGATGTCCAGCAGGTGCACCTGCAGCTGGTGACCGGTCTCGAGCCTGCGCAGCACGAAGTCCACGCCGCGCCACAACGATTCGCTGGTCTGGAAATCGGGGTGGTGCAGCAGCGCGCGCATCGCGTCGCTCGCACCGGCATCCACCGCCGCAAGCAGCGGTTCTTTCTGCGGGCTCGCCGCCGGCTTCACGAATGGGCCGACGATGCGCTGCATCAGGTCGTCGACGGGGGCCTCGGCCTTCACGGCAGTGGAGCGCCGGCCGGTCAGGCGCGAGAAGTCGTCCAGCGTCGCGCCGCGCGGCGGCGCACTGCCGCGCGCGGCTGCCTGGCGCGCCAGGCTCGACGCACGCGGGCCGGCGTTCTCGGCCCAGGCCAGCACCTCGGCCGCGGCGGCGGCGAACTGGCTCGTCTGGTTCAGGCGCTTGCGCAACGACGCGAGATCGGCGAACAGGGACACCTCGGCGTAGATCGCGTCGGGGTGGAAGGCATCCAGGTCGGCCAACTCCACGGCCACCGGCGCGCCGCCGGCGCCCAGCGGCAGCGTCAGCGAGAGCTTCAGCCGCCGCATCGCGTCTTCGAGCGTGTCGAACTCGACCTTCAGCGGCTTGCGCTGGGCGAGTGCGGCGCCGGTGTCCAGCCGTCCACGACCGGCGCCGCCACCGAAGTCGCCGAGGATCGCGATGCGCAACGGGCGCTTCGCTGTCCAGGGCGGCGCTGCCTGGCCGATGAAACCGAAATCGGGTTCGAAGCTGTCGCTCATTGTGATCTCGAACGTTAAACCCGGAAACGGCAGTTGGACGCGCTGTGACCCGGGAGGCGAGCCTGATCGTGGCCACGAAAGTCAGAATTCATGCGGTCGATCCTGCGATCACGAGCGGTCAACTGCCGTTTCTTAGGTTGAATCAGAGCCGCCCGCTGAGCAGCTGCACGAAGGCGCCGCCTTGCGGCAGGCCCGCCACACCGACCGGCGCCGAAACCTCGCCATCGCGCGCGCACCACCACAGTGTGCGCCCTTTGTCGGGCCAGGCGAGGCCGTTTTCGGACTCGGCGTCGAGCAAATCGAGTTCGGCATCGAAGCGCTCGGCGTCCCAGTCGCCTTGCAAGGCCGCGACGGCGCAGCTTTCGAGCGCGTGCAGCCACGGCTGCGGCGCCTCGGACTCTTGCGCTGCGCGAACGCGCACGACGGTGAGCGGGAAATAACGTCCGACACGATCGACCGACGGCATCAGCACCCCGGCGTAGCCCGGGCTTTGTGCGAACGGCACGCCGGCGCCGAGCGCGAAACGCCAGGTCGGTGCGGCGAGGTAGGCGTCGAGCCACTGCTCGTCGGTTTCACGCCAATGCGCCAGGCCCGCGGCCAACCAGCGGTCCCAGGGCTCGATGAACAGCGGCGGCAGCCGCCGGCTGGCGAAGTCGCCCAGCGCGGGAAGCTTGCCGTACCAGCCGGGATTCACAAGCGCCCCAAGGCCGGCCGAAGCCGGCCGTCCCCCGCGGGGATCAAGGAAGGTGGCAAAGCCACATTTCCTCGAGAGAGGTAGCCGCCCATCACAAGGTCTCAGGACAACGGAAAGTCTGCAACTCGCGCAAGCGCAGCGGGTTCAACGCGCTTGCCGAGATCACTTCGAGCCGGGCCTTTCGCCCTTCGACGTTGATCAGTACGACGAAGCGCTCGGGTTGCGGCGAAGCCTGCACCTCATGCTGCCCGATCAAGCGGAACAAAGCCCACGGCCCTTCGAAAAGCTGCGGCGTGCCGCCCAGGCTGAGCTTGAGCTGCGACGCGACGCGCGTGCTCGGCCAGGTCAAGGTCTGCGCCACCGTGCTGCCGGCGGCGAACTTCAGCGCCTGGCCGTCGACATCGAGCACCAGTTCCTTGATGCTGGCATCCATCTCGAGCACGCGCAGGTCGACCTTGAAACCCGCGGCCTTGCCGCCGGCGCGGAAGAAGGCCTCGCGGATCTTGGCAGCACGCTGGAAGTCGGCCAGTGACGCACCGCCCGGGGGTTTGGTGCCATCCGGCAGCGGCCGGTAGCTCCACGGCGTGACGCCGACGTCGACGAGCGCCAGGAGGCGGCGCTGGAAGAAGTCGTCGAGCTGGCCGCCGACACCGAACATTTGCCCGAAGTCGTCGGGCAGCACGTCCGCTTTGCTGCCCAGCGCAAACGGGTAGCGGCCGGTGATGGTCTTGATGCACTGTTCGGCGAGCGGCTTCAGCTCGGCAGTGAGGCCCTGGCGCTCGGCGGTGCGGCCCTGGCTCGCGCCGGCGTCGGCGAGCGCGGCGAGCATCGACTTGATCGGTTCGGGCTGCATGCCCGCGGCGGCCTTCGCGCCACCGCCGGGCGGTGGTGGTGGCGGTGGTGTCTTGCTCTTCTGCGCGGCGTCGATCGCGGTGAGCTGCACGTAAACGTCGTTGAAGAGCTTGGTCGTGTCGTCGATCGGCGCCGGCGTGCCGGTGACGAGACGATGCAGGTGCGCAAATTTGTCGTCGACCATCTTCTCCAGCAACTCGCCCTTGGCGGCCGTCGGCGCATCGGCAGACTTGCCGACGATCGCGCCGATCTCCTTCTTGGCTGTCTCGAGCTTCTGGCCGATGGCGCCCGCCGCCTTTGGCAGACCCCCGCTCTCGGCGGCGGCCTTGGCCGCGGCCGCCAGCTGCGTTTCGCGAGCGACTGCGCGCAGATAGGCCGCGAGCGGCGAGTCGGGCGCAGCGAGCAGCCCGGCCACGGCAACGCTGCGATCGAGCCCGGTGAGTCGCACCAGCCGCACATCGGCCAGGTACTGTTCCCACTGCTTGATGTATTCCTGCAGGTACAGCCGGCGCACGCGCTGGTCGAGTTCGGTGTTGCCTGCGCCGCCCAGCAGCGACGCCGCCGACTGCTTCAGGTCGGCCGCCGGCCGTGTGACGCCAAGCACCCAGCCTTCCTCGGCGGCGAGCTGCGGTGCGACTTTCGCGATCGACGCCTTGAAGGCCTTGAAATAGCCGTCGCGCGTGAACAAGCCCGGGATGCCGCGCGTCAATGGTTGGCCGCTGGCGCGCTCGAAGACCTGCACCGCCTTCGGTCCGCCCGCCGATGCCGCCGAGAACTCGGGGATGTCGGCGCCGACGCGGGCGCGCCGGATGCGGCTGAACACGCGGTATTCGAGCGGATAGGCGATCAACATCTCGCGCACGTTGGCCACCAGCGTGGCGTCCATCGGCAGCAGCGCCGGCGGCGCGCCACGCGCAAAGGCAGCATCCAGGTGCTGTGCCAGCGCGTTTCGCTGCTCGGAAGTCAGCGTCGCGGCGAGGTTCTCGTCCCAGTCGATCGCGACCCAGGCCTTCAACTGCTCGGCGTCGAAGTGCTCGGGCGTGTGGAGCATCAGGTAGCCCTTCAGCGCCTCGTACGCGAGTTCGAGGTTATCCCGATTGGCAGCGCGCAGCCGCTCCTCGAGCCGCCGCGCGACGCGCGGCAGCAGCGCATTGTCGAGCAGCTTGCGGTAGCCGATCTGCATGCCGCCGTTGACGTACGGACCCTGGTACAGGCCGAGCGTGTTCAGCAGCGGCGGGTCGTCGAGCGTGAACGCCGCCGGCTCGGGCACCACGACGAGCTTGTCCAGCGCGTTGGGCAGCACCGAGAGCTCCGCGCCGGCCGCCGGCGGCACCGCTGCCACCGCCGCCTGCACGTCGGGGATGCGCGTCTGCACGTCGGCGAGATAGCCGAGGTTGCGCGTGTAGCTCAGTGTCCAGCCGACGCCCAGCGCGATGCTGGCCAGCAGCATCGCCGCCATCGCCGCCAGGCGCAGCCGGCGCCGGCGCCGTTCGGCCTGGCGGTTCACGCCGACGAGGCCCTGTTCGGAGAACACGACCTCTTTCAGCAGCCGCGTGAGGAAGAAGGCCTTGCCGCGCGACGACGGCACCGACGCCGCGCGCTGGTCGATGCCGAAGGTGCGCGACAAGGCGCCCAGCACGCGGTCGATCGGCGTGCCTTCCTGCGTACCGCTGGTGAAGTAGACGCCGCGAACGAAAGCCCGCTCCTCGAGGTTGCCGCCGCCTTCGAAGACCTGTTCGAGAAAGCCGCCGAGCAGCCCCTTCATGCCTTCGAACTGCTGCGGGAACGAGAAGATCGCGGCGCGCTTGAGCACGTCGGTCTCGACCTGCATGCGATCGATCAGGCGCTCGCGCAGCCGCTTGCCCAGTGCGGCGAACTCGCTGGCGAAGTTCTGCATCGGGCTCGCCGGGCCGTCGTCGGCTCGCTCCGGGTCGTGCGGGAACGAGAAGCCCCAGACCTGCTCGCGCTCTTCACGGCCGAAGTCGCCGAAGGTCTCGTTGAAGCCGGCGATGAGGTCGCACTTGGTGACGAGCACGTAGATCGGCGGACGCACGCCCAGCCGCTGCTGCAGCTCCTGCAGCCGCGTGCGCAGCTTCATCGCGTGTTCCTTGCGGTCCGCCGGCCCCTGCTGCAGCAGGTCCTGCGTGTTGATCGTCAGCAGCACGCCGTTCAGCGGCCGCCGCGGGCGCGACTTGACGAGCAACGCGAGGAAGGTCTCCCAGGCCGCGGCGTCGGCGGCGGCGTCGGAGTCCTGGATCGTGTAGCGGCCCGCGGTGTCGATCAGCACCGCCTCGTCGGTGAACCACCACTCGCAGTTGCGCGTGCCGCCGACCCCGCGCACCGAGGCTTGCCCCATCTTGCCGGCGAGCGGGAAGGTCAGGCCTGCGTTGAGCAGCGCCGTGGTCTTGCCCGAGCCCGGCGCGCCGATGAACATGTACCAGGGCAGTTCGTAGAGGTACTGCCCGCGTCTGAACCAGCTGGACTTGCCGCTCGCGCGCGCGCTGTCCTCGAGCACCTTCAGCGCCTGGCTGAAGCGCTGCTGCAGCGCCTGCGCTTCGCGCTCGGCGCCGCTCGGGCCCGCGGCCAACCCTTTCACCAGGCGCTGGTTGGCGCTGCGGCGGCGCCAGGCCTTGATGCCGATGACGAGCCCGAAGACCAGCGCGAGCGCAGCGATGGCGAGCAGCCGTTCACCGGTGCTTTCCAGCCAGAGCAGCGGCCCGACCCACCAGATCAGCCCGGCCAGGAGCAGGAAGCCGATCGTCGACAGCGTGATCGGGTGCAGCAGCAGGTTCAGCAGGCGCTTCATGACGACGTGGCGGCGACGAACAGGGTGACCTCGACGCGGCGGTTGCGCGCGCGTCCGGCGGGTGTGGCGTTGTCGGCCACCGGCTGGGTGTCGGCACGCCCTTCGGCGCGCAGCCGTGCCGGCTCGACCTGCGCTGCCAGGGCGCCGCGCACGATGTCGGCGCGCTCTTGCGACAGATGCCAGTTCGACGGGAAGCGCAGCGTGCGGATCGGCTGGTTGTCGGTGTGGCCGGTGATCAGCACGCTGCCCTTCAACGATGCGAGCGACTGCCCGATGCGCGGCAGCAGCGGGCGCAACGCAGACGCGATCTCGGTGCTGCCGGGCTCGAAGAAGCCGTCGCCCTTGATGATCACCGTCGAGCGGTCGGCCAGATCCTGCACCTCGACCTGGCCGGCCTTGATCTCGGGCGCGAGCAGCGTCGCCAGCCGCGGCGCAGCTGCTGGCCGGGGCGGCGGCGGGGGTGGCTGCGGCGCTGCCACCTGCACCTTCTTCGCGTCGAGCGCGGCGAGCTTGGCGAAGAGCCCATCGGCCGAGTTGGCGAGTGACCAGCGCAGGCCGCCGTAGACGATCGCCAGCAGCACCAGCAGCGCAGTGGCGATGACCCACAGCGGCAGCCCGTCGACGATGCGCTGCCCGCGCGCGGCCACACCTTGCCAGCGCGGAGCGAGCGCCTTGTCGTAGCTGCGCCCCCGCCCGAGCAGCTGCGCCAGCCGCTGGCGCACGCTGTCGAGTTGGGTGTCGCCGTTCTCGATGACACGGTAGCGGCCCTGGAAGCCGAGGCCGAGCACGACGTACAGCAGTTCGAGCAGGTTGCGGTTGGCGTCGACGTTCTCGGCCAGCTTGCTCATCAGCTGGAAAACCTTCTCGCCACCCCAGGTCTCGTTGTGGAACTGCACCAGCAGGCTGTTGCCCGACCACGCGCCCGAACCGCCCCAGGGCGTGCTCGCCGCCGATTCGTCGAGCAGCGTGCACAGGATGTAGCGGGCGGCGATGACCTGCTCGTTGGGCAGGCCCTGCGCGCGCGCCTGCGTTTCGAACTTGCGGATGCCTTCGGCGAGCGCGTCGCGCAACCCCGTCGGGTTCGGGTGGCGCGCGGTATGGCGCACGCGCGGCGCGGCGGCCAGCACCGGCATCGCGGCATTCACGAGCGGGTTCAGGCTCGCGCTCATCATCGCGTCGAGCGACATCGGCGCTTCCTTGCCCATCGGTGCCGCTGCAGCGGCCGGCGCGGGCGCTGCAGCGGCCGCCGCGGGCGCACCAGCGCGCCCGGCGGACGGCTTGATCACCGTGCGGTCTGAGCCGTAGGCGGCGAAAGGATCGTTGGCATCGCTCATGGGGTCACCGCAGTTTCAGTCCATCGGCGCAGCGCACCGTCAGGCGCGCACGGCCCAGAACTCGACCTCGAGCCCGGGGAAGTCGCCGGCCACGTGCATGGCCATGCCGCCGGAAGATTCGAGTTGCTTCCACATCTCGTTGCCTCGGGTTTCGAGTTCGAAGTAGGTGAAGCCGGCGTGGAAGGGGATCTGCCGCGGCGCCACCGGCATCGGGCGCAGCGTGACGCCGGGCAGCTGCAGGTTCACCAGGTCGCGGATGCGCTCGACGGTGCCGATCTTGACCTGCGTGGGAAATCGCGCGCGCAGCGCATCGGTGGGCAGTTGCGCGCCCACCGCGAGCACGAACTGGGCGTTGCGCTGCAGTTCGACGTCGGGGATCATGGCTACGCGAATGCCGTGCTTGCGGTCGTGCAGCGGGATCGGGATTGCGGTCTGCTCCATCACCGCCGACAACGACTGGCGCAGCTCGATCATCACCGGCATGAAGCAGCTCACCAGGTCGTCGTGGATGTAGGCCGGCAGCTTGGCCGGGCGGCGCGTGCCGCCGAAGGTGGCCAGCTCGCCGGCCAGTGCGGCGCACAGGAAGTAGAAGTCGCGTGGGTGCAGCAGCGAGGTCTGGCGCAACTGCGCCACCAGCGGCTCGCTGCGGTTGATGGCTTCCAGCAGCAGAAAGTCGGCGATCTCGCCGACGCCGGCGCGGCCGGGTTGTGCCAGCCTCGCCGCCAGCGCCTCGCCGCGCTGGTGCAACATGCCGTGCAGCTCGCGCAGGTGCGAGGCCAACTGCTCGTTGGCGGGGCTGTTCAGCATCGGCGGGATGTAGGCGGTGTCCAGCACCAGCTTGCCGTCGGCGCGGCGCTCGACCACTTTGCACAGGCCCACGGTGGCCACGCCTTCGCCGGCATCGCGCGCGAGCATGATGCGCAGGTTCAGCCGCCCCACCTGAAGCGGCGCGACGCGCTGGCCGCTGACGTTGGTGTCGCCGACGTCGATCTCTGCGCTGCGATAGCGCGGTGGCATCGAGGCGGCGTCGGACTCGGCGTCGGTCTCGGCCACCCCGGCGCGCTGCAGCGTCAACGCCAGCACCACCGGCTGGTCGCGGGCGTCGGCCGGCACGTCGAACGCCGCCGGCGCGGGGTCTTGCCCCGGCACGTCGAATGCCACGCCGTCCGGGGTGACGCCTTGTGCGGCCGTGAGCGCTACCTTGCCCAGCGTCAGCGCGGTGCTGTCCAGCGTCAACGAGACGTAGCCCCAGCCATAGGCTGCGGCTGATCCCAGGCGCGCCTGAATCTGCTGGGTGAGGAAGCGGTCGTGCTGCTGGAAATGCTGGGGCTGCAGGAACATGCCCTCAGTCCAGATCACCTTGTTGGTCCAGGTCATGGTGTTCTTCGTCGGATCATGTCGTGCGCCCCGCTGCCTGCGATCTCATGGGATCTGATGAGTGGTTTGGCCCGGCGACGCGATGCTGATCACGCCGGCCCAGGCGCACATCAGCTTGCAGTTGTTGTCCAGCGCCGGGATGTTCGTGATCAGCACGTTGGGAACGCCCGGAACCCAGGGCGCCGGGATCACCGGCACGCAGGGCATCGGCGTCAGCACGCCCAGGGCCGCGGCGGTGGCCGACGCCACGGCCGGATTGGCCACCGACATGCAGACCCCGAACGGCGGAATGTTGGTGATCGGTATGTTGTCGGTGATGACGCCGGCCGCCATGTAGCTCGTGAGCACGGGCCGCGGCGTGGCGACGAAGGTCGAGGGCGCGGCGCCGAAACTGCAGTTCATCACCGCACCGGTGCAGACCTGGAAAGGCATCTTGCGACCTCCTGCAAACAAGGGGTGGGATCGAGCGCCACGCGATTCATATCTTCACAAGCGCTCAGCCCCCACCGATCCACACGGCGAGGCCGCTGAAGTTGTCGTGCCCGGTCTTGCCGCTGTCGCCGGCGTGTTGAAGCACGAGCTGCTCGAGCCGCTCCATCCAGTCGGTGGGATCGGCAGAGCGCGCCAGACTGGCACACATCTCGGCTTCGTCGACGTACTCCCACAGGCCATCAGTGCAGAGCAAGAACACGTCGCCGGCCAGCAACTGCCACGGCTTGGACGCGGTGGACACCAGCAGGTGCTCGGGCCGGCTGCCCAGCGCCGACTGCAACTCGCTGCGCTGCGGGTGGGTGCGCATCTGCTCCGGGCCGATCACGCCGGCGTCGACCAGCGACTGAACGACGCTGTGGTCGCGCGTATGCACCAGCATTTGCCCGCCGCGGAACAGATACAGCCGCGAATCGCCGGCATGTCCCCACAGTGCCTCTTGATGTGCCATGTCGATGAACAGCGCCACCACGGTGCTGTGCATGTCACGCGTAAGGTCCGACTCGGACTGGTGGCGGCGCAGCTGCGCGTTCGTGTCGACGAGCAGGTCGTGTACTTCGTCGGCACGCGCCAGCGGAGCCGACGAGGCCTGGTCGATGATGTGCCGCACCGCCAGCTTGGAAGCCACGTCGCCGCCACCGTGCCCGCCTGCCCCGTCGGCCACCACGCAGCACAAGCGCTGCTCGCTGTGCCAATGGCCGCAAGCGTCTTCGTTGTACTTGCGGCCGCCCTGGCGCGACAGCACCGCCAGTTCGATCTGCTGCATGCTGTGGCCCGGGCCGGCGGCATTGGGCGTTGCAAAGCCGCGCTCGCTGTCGGGTCCGATCGGCAGCGCGCTGTTCATCGCGGTGCTCCTTTGGCAGCGCCTCGTTCGTTGCCTTTGTCGGCCGGGCGCAGGCGGTCGATCTGCTCTTCGTAAGCCCTCAGGAAGGCGTTGCCGAACAAGGTGTGGAAGTCGTCGCTGGCCTCGGCGCGGATGCGCGCGAAGTGCTCGACGAAAACCTCCCACATGCGCGCCTTGCGGCTGGCCGGCAGAACTGTGTGCAGCAGCGAGCGCTCGGTCAGCCCCGACTCGAGCGCAGCCGGGTCGAAGCGCTGCAGAACCCCCTCGAGTGCCGCCTGCATGGCGGCGACGAAAGCGTACTGGTGTGCGCGCAGGTCGTCGTAGGCGTCACGCATCGCCGGTGCGGCGGCCATGAAGCCGCGTGCCGGAGGCAAGAGCATGTGCTGCAAGGCCACTTCGGTGCTCGGCGAGAACTTCAGCGGGTTGTTGTCGCGTGGAACGATGGTCGTGGCGTTGGCGCGCAACTCGCGTTTGAAGGCCGAGCGCGCAGCCAACAAGTCCACCGTGCCGGCGGCGGCTTCGTGCAGCAACTGGCCCAGCAGCTCCATCAGCTCGGGCGTTAGCGCCGGCAGGTCGAGTGCGGGCGAATTCAGACCGCGACGAAAACCCTCGAGCAACGCCGCGCTGTCGGCGCTGGCGGCTGCGCCGGCCGGGGGCCTGGGATGCGCCGGCTGCGCGAGTGTGGGCACGCCCACCGGCGCGGGCGCCGGGCGCACGGGTATCGCCGGGGCGCGCAGCGGGGTCTGGATCACCGTGTGGCTGCGACCCGCGTCCCAGGACAACACGGCGCCGCCCGGCGCCGCAGGCGCTGCTGCGGGCGCTGCCGCGGGCGGCGGCCGCGCCGGCGTGGGTGGGGCGGGCCTGATGATGGTGGGCGGGATGAAAGGCCGATGCAGATCCGAAACGGCGTCGGATTCGCTGGCCGCGCTGGCCTTGGGCGCACTCCCGAGCGCGCGCAGCGGGTCGGCATCGGCGGCCATGTTGGGTTTGGCCATCGGCGCGTCCAGCACCGAGTTGGCCAAGGGGTCGGCGCCGCTGGCGGGTTTGAGGCCGAACATCTGGTCGAGCGAACTCGACTGCGCCACCGGCAGGTCGGAGATCAGGGCGGCAGGCGCCGCTGCGCCGATCTCCAGGCCCAGAGCGTCGCGCGGCGCGGCGGACTTCTTGACGTGCACCGAATCGGGCGCGAACGGATCCCAGTCGGTGGGGATGCCGCCGAGCCCCGCCGGGGCCGCTGCCGCCGGCACAGGTGCCGAGCCCGGCGGCGGCGCGGCGCGAAAGGCCATCGCCAGCGGGTCGACGAACTGACCTTTCGAGGCAGGCGATGCCAGCGCAGGACCGAGCAGTTCGGCAAATGGATCGGCGACGCCGGACTTGCCCGCAGCGGCACCGGCCCTCACGCTCAGCTCGTAGCCGCCGATGCGCACGCGGTCACCGTCGGCCAGCGCGGTCTCGCGGCCGCTGCCCAGCGCGCGGCCGTTGACGACGATCGGATTGCTGCCGCGATCGACGATGGCAAAGCTGCCGTTGCGGAACACCACCTGCGCGGCCACGCGCGAAATCGTGCGCTCGGGGTCGGGCAGCACCAGCTGGTTGCTCTCGGCGCGGCCGATGGTGCCGCCGAGTTCGTCGAAATGCGCCTGCAATGTGCCGCCGGGCGGCCCATCGTTGAACGACACAACGGTGACGGTGATCACGCTGAACGGCTCGCTTCTAGACTCTGCTGGATCGTGGGCCCCGGTGCGCCGCTGCCGCGTGCTGGTGCCCTCGTGGCCGGGCCCGACGGGGCGTCGCCAAGCATACAGCCGTGCGGGCGACCAGAAGCCCTGTCGGATGAACCGCCGGGCAGAAAGTGCGGGGGGTGTCAAACGTGGTTTCGACGCCGCGACCCATGATGGCTATGATGCGCCGCTCCATGCCCTGGCCTCGGCCCGGATTCGCACCCACCACAGTGCGGCTTGCCGCCATGACCATGCCCTGCTTGTGCTCGCTGCGCTTGTCGGCGTTGTTGGATCCGTTGCCGGCGCTGCCGAGCATCCAACTGCCCACGCTGTCGCTGGACCTGATGGCCGCGATCAACCTGGCTGCCGGCGTGCCGGGCGCATCGGCCAGTCTCACGGCCAGCGCCGATGCCGCGTTGGCTGCCAACCTGTCGCTGATGGCCAGTCTGAACGCCGCGCTGCAGGCGGCGCTGGGCGTGAACCTGGCGCTGGGGCTGTCGGCACAAGCCAGCGCCAGCCTGCAGGCCACGCTGGCTGCGCACATCGGTTCGCTCAACGCCAACGCGGGGCTGCTGAACCTGCGCCTGCCCGAACTGTCGGCGCTGCTGGCGGGGCTGCTGCCGGTGGTGCAGATCTCCGGCCTGGTGCTGGCGGTGCGGGCGGCCTTCGGCATCGATCTGTACGCCAGCGGCGCGGTGGCGGCCTTGGAGGCACGGCTGAGCGCTGCGGCCAGCGCCAGCGCGTCGGTGTCGGCAGCGGCTTCGCTGATGGCTTCACTGGGCCTGTCGGCCAGCGCCGATGCGGCGGCTTCTCTGACGGCCGCGATGGATGCGGCGCTGAGCCTGGCGGCGAGCCTGCCCGCGATCACGGTCGATCTCGGTGCCTTGTCGCTGCTGGTCTCGCTGCTGGTGATGCTCGCGGCCATCTTCGCCGGGCTGGGTGTGGACTTGCGCGCGCCCAGCGCGAGCGCCGACCTGCGGCTGGCGCTGGGCGGGTTGCCGCTGTCGGCGCTGGCCAGCCTGGACGTGTCGGCCTCGGCCAGCGCGAGCGCATCGGCGGCGGTGTCGATGACGGCGGCGCTCGGCCTGTCGGCGGCCGCCAGCATGAACCTCTCCGCGCTGCTCGGCCTGGCGTTGGTGGCGCAACTGTCTGCGAGCGCCAGTTTTCTGCTCGCGCTGCCCGGGAGCTGTGGCCTGCCTTGCCCGCTGGCTTTGGTAGGCGCGGTGGCGCTGTAGGCGAGCCGGCGGCGGCCTTGGCGCGGCCGGGGCGCAAGCTCAGCGCAGGATGAAGACCTTGCCATCGACCACCGATACGCGCAGGTGCATGAACAGCTCGCGCTCGAATTCGTCGGGTGCGGTGCGCAGCGCCGGCGCGCCCGAGACATCCAGGCATTCGAGCAAGCGGCCGCCGGCCAGCGAGCGCAGGCAAAACCCGGCGGGCTCCAGCGGCATCCAGTTCAGGCGCTGGGCCTCGTGCAAGGCCAGCAAGTACTGATGCAGACGTGCGGCTTCGTCCTCCGGCCGGCGCTGGTAGGCTTGCGCCAGCTCCTCGATGCGCAGCCTGGCCGCGGCGATGTAGTGCTCGGGATGCCCGGCGGCGAGGTCGCGCGCCAGCCCTTGAACGAAACCCAGCACTCGCGCCGTGAGATCCGGCGTGGGCTCGAGCGGCGGCGCATCGACCCAGCGCCAACGCGGGAAGTTCACCGACAGCGTCACGTTCTGCGCGAGCACGTGCGGCGCCTCGTAGCCCGCACCTGCGGCCGGCGCCCAGTCCAGCTGCGCCAGGCTGCGTGCGCTGTCTTCGTCGACCGCAGCGCCGATGCGCGGCAGCAGCACACGCACCTGTGCGGCAACCCGGCCATTCGAGACCAGCGCCATCTTGGCCGGTTTGCCGCCTTCGCGCGGCGCCGCCGGCTGCGGCCAGACCACCAGTTCGAGCCGGTTGTTGCCGGCGATGGTGAACTCGTGCACCGGCATCGTGACACGGGGCCGGGCCGCGTCCAGACGCGCCAGGGCGATGCCGTTGAGCAGCACCTCGGCGTCGCATTCGCGCACGTCGGCCCTGAGCACGAGCAGCCGCTCCATCAGCCCAGGCTCCAGTCGACCAGGTTCATGGCCGGCAACAGCGCGCGAACCTGACGCTGTTGGCCTAGCAGCGGCTCGTGCACGTGCAGCGGCACGCTCACCGGTTCGATGTCGATCTGGGCGAACCACTGCAGGCCGACGCGGTCGGGGCGAACGCGCAGACCGCAGCTGCCCACCAGTGCGCCGCTCACCGGGCCGGCGACGTCCAGGATCGCCAAGCCGTCGTGTGCCATGGATTGCACCGCCAGCACGAAAGGCTGACTGAAGCGGGCCTGAGCGCGGGGCAGCAGCGCCGCCAAGGTCGCGTCGGCGGGCAAACGCTCGAAGGCCGTCTGCATGGGCTCGGCCGCTGCGCAATGCAGGCTCAGCAAACTCAGCGAGCCGTGCAGGGCCAGTGTGCCGCTCAAGCGCAGGTTCAGCTGGCAGGCCACGAGGTCGAAGAAGCCGGCCACGCGCAGCGAGGGCGGTGCGCGCAGGCCCTGCGCCGATTCGATCCAGCCCCAACTCACGCCGGCGGTGCCGCACATGAGCCTCGGCTGGGCCATCAAGCGGCCCTGGCTGACGCCGCTTTCGCGTTCCCAGGCGGTGCACAGTCGCGACAGCGCGCGGTGCAACTGGCTGTCGAGTTCCGCCAGGCCCTGCTGCCAACGCGTGGTATCCAGCGCCTGGCCGTCGCGCTCGATGTGCGCGCGTGAAGCGGGCAGCGGCGGCGCGGCATCGTCGGGTTGAGGCCAACTGAGTTCGGCGTCGGGCTGGCGCCTCCAGGCGACGAAGTGCTGCTCGTCGGGCCACACCGCGAGTTGGGTGTCCAAACGGCCGGTGTTGCCCAGGGCCTGACCGCTCTCACGCAGACCGCATGAGGACAGCGTGAGCTGGCTCAGCCGGGGTGCCGCCTCGAGCGCGATGACGGGCAGCAACTCGGCGCCGGGCGGCGGAGCGGGCACGTCGGCATGCAGCTCGATCAGCACGTCGGCGGCATGCGGGCCGCGCCACTCCTGCACACCCTGGAGCGTGCCGAGCACCACTCGCGGGTGGACCAGCGCGTCGCAGCTGTGTGCGCAGCGGGTGCGCACGCGCAGCTTCAGCGCCGCGCCTGCCGGGCTCAGTGCGTGCAGCGCGGGGGGCCAGCCGGCCCCGGTTTCGACGGCCGCGGCCAGCGTGATGCCCTCGCGCTCGGTGGGCACGGGCGCCCGGCGCCACTGACCGCTTTCGGCGCGGTACATCTGCGCCGGCGCGGCGCCGTGCAGCCGCAGATCGATGGCATCGATGTCGCACGCCGCACCGAGCCTGAGTCGGTGGCGCGGCAACAGCGAGGCCAGCTTGCCGCGCCGCGCCAAGGTGATGTCCAGCCGGGTCAGGGCTTCATCGAAGCCGGCGGGCGTTTCGGCCGCTGCCGCCGGTGTGGCCTGGCGCGAGAGCTTGTCCAGCTCTTCACGACAACGCCGGCACAACTGGAACACTTTGGCGCCTTCGTCGCGCCGTGCATCGCCGAGGATGGTTAACGCCCAGGCATGGGCGGCGCGGGTTTCGAATTCCGAGCCGAGCATGAACCAGCAGGCCAGGTAGCGCGCCAGCGCCAGCAGATGCGTGAGGCCGTGCGCCTGGCCGCGCGTGGCGCCCAGCGCGATCAGCTCACCGTAGCGCGGCCCGACGCGTCCGCGCACCGCCGGGAAGCTGAGCGCCAGCGTGTCACCCAACTCCTGCAGGTCGCGCCGCAGTTGCAAGGCAGTGAGCGCGGCGACTTGTTCGGTGCTGAGCTGCCACATCGTCGTCGTGCGCCTGGGTCTCGGGCAGGTGCAGCGCGACGATCAAGCGGCCAGCACGCCGCTGTGCTGCACCTGCAGCCGGCCCAGCGGGAACGACCAGCGTGTCCAGCGCTCTGCTTGTGCGAAGACAATCGTCTCGACAGCCTGGAACACCCGCTGCAGCTGCGGCAAAGGCGCCAGCGGCAACAAGGCAGCGAGCATCTCCGGATCGGCCCAATCCAGGCGCAGTGGTTCGCCACCCGGCAACTGCGCCTTGCACAACGCGCGGCCGTGCGAGCGCATGGCCAGGAAGGTGCAGGCGCTTTGCACCAGCACGCCCCAGCCCGGGAAGTCGGCATCACCCTTGGCGAGCAGCCAGTCGGTGAAGGCCGAGGCCTGGCGCAGCAACACCAGCACCGGCGCCGCGGCCTGCTCGTCGGGCTCGAGCTCGCCGGTCCACAGCCCATGCCAATCCTCGACATCGGCTTGCGCCAGGCGCTGGCGCAAGCCCGGTACACGGCTGCCCATGATCACGGCGTAGACCTTGTGGCCGGTGTGGGCCCACAGCGCCTCGCGCTGCTGCGCCAGCGACAAGACGGTGATCGGCGGCTCCGCAGCTGCCATCTCGATCAGGCCAGCGGGTCGGGGACGTCGACGGTATCGGCCGGCGCCTCGGGCGCCGTCGGGCTGGCTTTGGCGGCGCTGCTGGCCGAGCCGGGAGAGCCGCCGGAATTGATCTTCACCATCGCGCCGGTGATGGACACGCCGCCGCCATCGAGCACGACGGAGCCGCTGCCGGCTTTGATCGTCAACATCGATGCGCCGTCGATGACCACACCTCCGGTGCCTTTGATGTGAACGGCGCCGGCACTGGTGATGGTCAGCGCGCCGCCGGCGTCGATGTCCAGGGTGCCCCCGCTGGCCAGCTTGAACGTGGCGCCGGTCTTCATGTCGATGTCGGCATCGACCTTGAGCCCGAAAGCGCCGACCACCGCCGAGTTCAGGTCGCCGCCGACCTTGGTGCTGGTATCCGATGCCACTTCCATCTTGGCGACGTTGCCGATCTTGAAGTCGTAGTTGTTGCCCACCGAACCCTTGTGATCGCGGCCGATCTTGGTCTGGTTGTCGTTGATGACGTCGTCGGTGGCATCGTGCTTGACCAGCCGGTGAAGGTCCTTCTCGGCCTGGAACCAGACGTACTCGTTGTCCTTCTTGTCGTCGAAGCGCAGCTCGTTGAAGTTGGTGTTGGCGCCTTGCTTGCTCGAGCGCGAGCGGATGCCGTACACGGTGGCCTGCGCAGGCAGTTCGTACGGCGGCAGGTTGTCGCCGTTGTAGACGCTGCCGGTGATGAGCGGCCGGTCGGGGTTGCCTTCGAGGAAGCTGACGACGACCTCGTCGCCGATGCGCGGCGTGGTGATCATGCCGTAGTTCTTGCTCGCCCACGGCGTGGCGACGCGGATGTAGCAGGTGTCGTCTTGATTCTTCTGGCCGATGCGGTCCCAGCGGAAGTGCACCTTCACGCGGCCGAGGCGGTCGACGTGGATCTCGTCGCCTGACGGGCCGACGACCACCGCCGTCTGCGGGCCCTGCACGACGGGCTTTCGCGTCAGCGCATCACTGGCAAACGGGGCGTCCTTGGGCACGACCTGCAACCGCGCGCGCACGCCGAACCCGCGCGCGGCCTGGGTCGATTCACGGTCGCCGATGTCGATCTCCAGGTTCGCGCCAGTGATCAGGTAGTCGCCGTCGTGCCAGGGGTGGTCCTTCAGCGTGAAGGTCATGCCCGCCGAGACCGAGCGGCACGGGGTAGCAGCGGTCGCGACGATGTGGCCGGTATCGAAGCGGCGCACTTCGAGCTTGGCGCCGAAGTCACCCTGCGTCGCGCTGTTCGAGTCGCCCGGCCACGTATAGGTGCCGGGAAAGTCGTAGACCTCGAGATCGCCGGGGTTCGGGTAGCTCGTCGTGCGCTGGTCGGTCTTCAACAGCGAAGTCGTCGGCGCCTCGTAGTCGTAGTCGTCGTGCGTGAACTTCAGCGAACGCACGCGCTGCGAATAACGCCACTGCGTGATGATGTCTTCGCGCGTGTGGTCCTCGGTCTGCGCAGGCGACCAGCCGAGGTTGGCTTCCGGCAACCCGGCGTGGCCGCTGGCGCCGTTGGCGAGCACGAGCTTGTGCTGCCCATCGGTGTGGGTGAAGTAGTACCACATGCCTTCCTCCTCCATCAGCCGACTGATGAAGTTGAAATCGCTTTCGCGGTACTGCACGCAATACGGCCGCGAGCGGGGTGTGCCCGACAGCTTGGACGTGTCGACCTGCGCGCTGCTGTAGTCGCCGAAAACGGCCTGGATGATCTCCAGCGCGTTCTTGTCCTGGAAGATGCGGCAGTCGGCGCCGAGTGTCAGGTACCAGAGCCAGGGTCGCAGCGTCAGGTGGTAGAGGTCGAAGCGGCCGACCGCGGCGCCGAGCTCGATCGTGGTGATCCAGCCGTCGATGTAGCGGTACTGCTGGTCCGAGCGCAGCAGCTTCACGTTCGCTTGCGTGCCGAGCAGGTCGGCGGGCTTGATCGGGTCGAGCTTCTGCGAGCGCATCAGCTCCAGCCGGTACTCGGGCAGACGGCCGAGCTCCTCGCGGCCCACCAGGCGCCGGAACAGCAACGCCTCGTCGCCGAGCGTGCACTTGAACCAAGCTTCGGGCGAAGTGGCCATGTGATTCTCGATCCCTCAATCGAAGCGGTAGGCAAAGTCGCCGTCCGCCGCGGTCAATTCGATCCCGCGCAACTCGTCGCCCCGGCTCATGCGCGTGAGGTACTCGATGGAGACATGGGGCAGCACGGTGTTGGTGAGGATGGCGTCGATGATGCGGCCGCCCGCTTCCGCGTTGTTGCAGCGCTTGACGATCAGCGCGACGGCCTCCTCGCTGTAGGTGAACGGAATGCGGTGGTTGGTTTCCACGCGCTTCTTGATGCGGCCCAACTGCAGCCGAACGATGCGGCCGAGCATCTCGTCGGTGAGCGGGTAGTACGGAATCGTCACCAGCCGGCCCAGCAGCGCCGGCGGGAAGACCTTCATCAGCGGCTCCTGCAGCGCCGTGGCCAGCGACTCCGGGTCGGGCAACAGCTCCGGGTCCTTGCACATGTTCATGATCAGCTCGGAGCCGACGTTGGAGGTGAGCAGGATGATGGTGTTCTTGAAGTCGATCTGCCGCCCCTCGCCGTCTTCCATGCGGCCCTTGTCGAAGACCTGGAAGAACAGTTCGTGCACGTCGCTGTGCGCCTTCTCGACCTCGTCGAGCAGCACGACGCTGTACGGCCGGCGCCGCACCGCCTCGGTGAGGATGCCGCCCTCGCCGTAGCCGACGTAGCCCGGCGGCGCGCCCTTCAGCGTGGAGACCGTGTGCGCCTCCTGGAACTCGCTCATGTTGATCGTGATGACGTTCTGCTCGCCGCCGTACAGCGCTTCGGCCAGCGCGAGCGCGGTCTCGGTCTTGCCCACACCGGAGGTGCCGCAGAGCATGAACACGCCGATCGGCTTGTTCGGGTTGTCGAGCTTGGCGCGCGAGGTCTGGATGCGCCGCGAGATCATGTCCAGGCCATGCTGCTGGCCGATGACACGCTGCCCTAACGTTTCACCCAAGCGAAGCACCGCCTCCAGTTCGTTCTTCACCATCCGGCCGACGGGGACACCGGTCCAGTCGGCGACCACGCTGGCCACCGCCTGCGAATCGACCGAAGGCATGATCAGCGGTGTTTCGCCCTGCAGTTCGGCGAGCTTGGTTTGTTCGGCGCGCAGTTCGGTGAGCAGCGCTTCGCGGTCGTGGGCGGCGGCCGGCGGGGCCGCGGTGTCGGCATCGGCCGCGTCCACCGGCTGGTTGCCCTCGCGCAGTTGCGCGCGCAAGGCCAGTACCTTGTCGACGATGGCCTTCTCGTCCTTCCAACGTGTTTGAAGCGTGGCGAGCTCGGCGCGGTCGGTGGCGAGCTTGGCGGCAACCTCGGTTCCACGCGAGCCGACATCCACCCCCACCGCGGCTTCGCGCTCGATGATGCCGCTCTCGATCTCCAGCGACTCGATGCGGCGCAGGCAGTCTTCCACCTCGGCCGGCGTGGCGTGCTGGCTCACCGCGACGCGCGCGCAGGCGGTGTCGAGCAGGCTCACCGCCTTGTCGGGCAGCTGGCGCGCCGGGATGTAGCGGTGCGAGAGTGTCACTGCCGACTCGATCGCTTCGTCGAGCAGCTGCACGCGGTGGTGGCGCTCGAGCACGCTGGCCACGCCGCGCAGCATCAACACCGCCTTCAGCTCGTCGGGCTCGCTCACCTGCACGACCTGGAAGCGGCGCGTCAGCGCGGCGTCCTTCTCGATGTACTTCTTGTACTCGGCCCAGGTGGTGGCGCCGATGGTGCGCAAGGTGCCGCGCGCCAGGGCCGGCTTGAGCAGGTTGGCGGCGTCGCCGGTGCCGGCCGCACCGCCGGCGCCGACCAGCGTGTGCACCTCGTCGATGAACAGGATGATCGGCTTCGGGCTCGCCTGCACTTCGTCGATGACCTGGCGCAGCCGCTGCTCGAACTCGCCTTTCATGCTCGCGCCGGCCTGCAGCAGGCCGAGGTCCAGCGACAGCAGCGAAACCTCGGCCAGCTGCGGCGGCACATCGCCGCGCGCCAGGCGCTGCGCGAAGCCTTCCACGACCGCGGTCTTGCCGACGCCGGCCTCGCCGGTGAGGATGGGGTTGTTCTGGCGCCGGCGCATCAGGATGTCGACGATCTGGCGAATCTCCTCGTCGCGCCCGCTGATCGGGTCCATCTTGCCTTCGCGAGCACGCGCGGTCAGGTCGACGCAGTACTTCTTCAGCGCTTCTTGCTTGCCCATCGCCGCGGGCGCCATCGCGGCGTTCTCGCCGCCGGGGTCGCCGCCCGCGCCGCCGGCCAGGCCCGAGCCGTCGGTCGCGCCGAGCTGCGCTTCCTTCGTGCCGCCGCAGATCGACGTGAAACGGTCGATGAGGTCGTCTTCCTTGATGCGGTCGAACTGGCGCGAGATCGACACCAGCGCTTGCTGCAAGTGCTTGGTCTTCAGCATGCCGATCATCAGGAAGCCGGTACGCACCTGCGCTTGGCCGAACAGCAGCGTGCCGTAGAGCCAACCGTTCTTGATGCTGTCCTCGATGTGGTCGGAGAAGTCGCTGATCGCCGTCGAACCGCGCGGCAGGCGGTCCAGCGCAGCGGTGATGTCGCGAGCCATCGTCGACGCTTCGAGCTGGTAGTGCCGGATGATCGCCTCGAGGTCGGTGCCTTGCGACTGCACCAGCTGGGCGATCCAGTGCACCAGCTCGACATACGGGTTGCCGCGCATCTTGCAGAAGACGGTGGCACTCTCGATCGACTGGTAGCCGATCGGGTTGAGTTTGCCGAACAGGGTCTGGCGGCTGATGCCTGTCATGGTCGTCCTCTTCTGTTCTAGGTTTCGGCGCAGGGCCTCTCGACGTCAAGGCGCAGGTCGTCGGCGTCGCGTGCACGCAGGTAGCGCCCGAGCCAGGTCGTGAACCCCAGGCCCGTGCGCGCACCGATCACGGCGCGAGGGCGACCGTCGGCGCCGCGCTGGTGGCGCACCGCGATGCGGCAGCGGCGGCCGATCAGCTCGTGCGCCGTGGAGAACGACACGGCGATCGCGACTGAGCCGCGACCGTCGTCGGAACCGGCTGCAGCGGCAGTGTCGGCAACGGCAGCAGCAGCGGCTGCGACAGCCGTGTCGGCGGTTACGGCACGAGCCGCACCGACGCCGGCTGGCGGACCGGCATCGGCGCGGGCGGCGGCAGGGTCATCGGAGGCGGCGTCCGCTGCGGAGGTCGACCCGGCGATCGCCGCAGCCTCGGAAGCCCCGAGGCCGCCGGCCGCTGCGGTCGCGCCGAACGCCGCGCGAGGCTCCCCGCCCCCACCTTGCACGCCAGCCGCACCCATCGTGGCCGCGCCGCTTTCGGCACCAGGGCGAGTCGCAGCGAGCGCACGCAAGAGCTCCCCGATCCGCCCCTGCAGCGACACGTTCGCCGCGGCCGCCTCGGTCAGCTCGATCCCTTGGTGCGCGCCGGCGGCGATCCTGAACACGAGCCCCACGCGTTCGCCGAACTCGGTGTCGACGCGCTGCACGGCGACGAGCTCGGCCTCGTAGGCGCCTTCAGCCACGGCCGGCGGCTCGGCCCCACTTCCCACAGGCGTCGAGCCGAGCTCGAAGCGCGGCACTTCGTCGCGCGCGAGGATCAGCTTGACGTCCCACGCGAACTCAATGCCGACCCAGTGCCGCGCGAGCGCCTGTAGCCGCGCGAGGTCGGCGCCGCCCGGCAGGAAACGCCGGTAGACCGCCAGAGAAAGCGGTCCGATCGTGATGCGGAACTTGTGCTGCACGTCCCACACGCTGCCGCCGAGCACGGCGCTGCGGCCGATGACGGCGCCGTCGCGGCGACCCAGGCGGCTGCGCTCGCCGCGCATCAGCGGCATCCAGTGGCCGCACCACTGGTCGATGCTGACCGGCACGTCGAACTCGCTGCGGATCCACGACAGCAGTCCCTCGGCGTCGCGCGTCTGGCGCGCCAGGCGCCCGGCGAAATACACCTTGCTCGCGTCTGGCAGCTCGTCGCGGTCCTGCAGGCTCGGCAGGCCGATGCCCACCAGTGAGCCGAGGCGGTTGAAATACGCCTTGTTGCCGCGCCGATCCAGGCTCACCGCCAGCTGCGCTTCGGCCCACGCACGGTAGAAGAGCAGCGCGAAGCGGTGGGTGAACGTGTCGAGAAAGCGCTGGAACGTCGGGTCGCCGTGGTGCCGCGCCCGCTCGCGCGCGTATTCGGTCAGGTGCAGCGGCAGCGCGCCGTTGGGGCCGATCAGGCCGAAGATGCGCTGCATCAACCGCGGCGGCTGGCCGTCACGCCGAACGATGCTGTACAGCGCGGCAGGCGCGAAGTCGAGCTCAGCGGGCTGCCCGACACGAACAGGCTCATCGATCGGCCGCAGCGCCTCGCCCAGCGGCGGCAGGTCCGGATGCGCGCTGGCGATGCGGCGCATCGCCTGGTAGAAGTCGTAGCGATACGGCTCGGCCTGGACGGCCGCAAGCCACGCTTCATGGCGCTGCGCGCGCTCGGCGACGTCGCGGGGCACGTCCATCGTCAGCCCACCGGCCGCGCGCCCAGGTGCGGCCGCCAGCGCATCAACTCGCCGCGGCCCAGCGAATGCAGCACCATCTCGACGAAGTTGTTCATCGCCGCGTGGCGCGTGAAGAATCGGTGCAGCACCGACGCGAACATCACCGCGCTGCCGCCCTGGTGACCGAGCTCGTCGATCCACACGTCGATGCGCAGCCCGCGCGAGAACGCGATCGGCCCGGGCACCGGATGGCGGCGAACGATCGCCTGCGCCGTGAGCTTCTGTATCGACTCGATCACGCGGCGCTCTGTGGGCTCGCTGCCCATCGGCAGGCGGCTGAGCAGATCGCGCAGTGCCGCAGCGCCCTCCTGCCCGCTGCCGTCCAGCAGTGAGAGGTAGTTCAGCGACAGCAGGTTGATCAGTCGCCACGCGACGCCGCCTTCGCGCAGCGCGCTGAACGGGCGCGACGGGCCAGCAACCGCGCGCACGCCGGCCACCGGAATTCCGGCGGCCAGCGTGAACGGCGATACCGAAGTGCCGGCGAGCACGAACAGCGGCAGGTCGCGGTTGGTGCAGCGCGCCAGCACCCCAAGCTGGCGCATCGTCTGCGGGATCGGCGCATCGTCGGGGTCGACGAGCGACAGGAACACCTCCGAGCCGATGTAGCCCGAGCGAGGGCCTTCGCGCCGCGACTGCTCGGACTGCAATCGGGGCTCGCGCCAGACGCTGTAGTAGGCGGTCTGGTGCGCCGACGCAGAATGGTCGGGCGCGAACAGCGGCAGAAACTGTCGCTCCTGTCCCTGGTCGTCGAAGCCGCTGACGGCCAGCACGTCGTAGACCTCGTAGTCCAGCGGCACCGTGCGGTCGGGAACGACGTGGAACTCGTGATGACCGTCGTCGGCCGCGATGCGATCCGCGCGCTTCTCGAACAGGTTGATCGCGGGCACGCAGTGCAGGCTGAAATTGCTCGACTCGACGACGCCGTCGAGATCAACGCCCGGCCGCGAGAACAGGAACTGAAGCTCGAACTCGCTGCCCGGCAACGCTGGCAGCAAGGACGACAGGCCGGTCAGATCGAAGAACAGGAACCTCGGCGGGAACGCGAAGTACTCCTGCAGCAGCCGCAGCCCGGACATCATCCGCAGCTGAGTCGGCAGCACGGCGTCGGCGTCGTCGAAGCCCAGTGGCCGCATCGTGTCGGCCGGCAACAGGCGTCGCGTTTCTGGCTTGCCCGGAGCGCCGACGAGCACGCCCACGAGTGACGTGGTGAGCAGCTCGTGCAGGTGCAGCGCGACGTCAGACTGCCCGCCGAGGAAGAAGCGCAGCTCGGAGAGCTCGAGCTTCGCCAGCGCCATGCCCTCGGCAAGCTTCAGGCGCACGCGAACGCCGCAGCGCGGCCGTTCGGGCAATGCATAGTTCGCGAGTTGCAGGTCGGCGAGGTTCAGGAAGTACTCGGCCGATTCGGTGGACAGCGGCGTGAGCTGCAGCTCCTGCGCGGTGCGGAACTCGCACCGCGTGCGCGTGTGCGCCGGCGTCGTTGCGATCAGGGGCGTGTCGCGCGCGATGCGCGGGCCTTTCAGCAGGTTGGGGTCGTTGCGAATCGGATCGATCTTCGCCACGACCATCGACGGCAGCGGCGCGAGCAGATTCGGGTACAGCATCTCCAGCAGCCGGTGCGAGAGCTTGGGGAACTCCGCGTCCTGCTTGAGCTGCACACGCGCGGCCAGGAAGGCGCAGCCTTCGAGCAGCCGCTCGATGTAGGGGTCGGACACCTCCATCGTGTCCATCGCCAGGCGCGACGCGATCTTCGGGAATTCCTTCGCGAACTCCGCGCCCATCTCGCGCAGATAGCGCAGTTCCTGGTTGTAGTAGCGCAAGAGGCGCGGATCCATCGTCTACTTGCGCAGATCGCGCATCTGGGTGTGACCGGTCTCGAGGTCGACGTCGGCGGTGACGAACATTTCCAGCGGCATGGGCTGCGACCACATGTCGCCGCGTATCGTCAGCGCCAGCGCGTTGTACTGGGCCTTCGAGCCGATCTTGATTTCGACCGCCAGCGTCTTCGGGTCGATGCGCGGCTCGAACAGCGAGATCGCCTCCTTGATCGCCTTCTCCATCGCGGCGCGGTTCAGCGTCGACTTGGTCGTGCCGGCAAACGCCGGCAAGCCGAAGTTCAGCACCGAGTTGCGCGCGTGCTCATGGCGCGCCCACAACTCGAGCTCGCTGCGCCGCTCCGACGCCGGCTCCGGCTGGGGCCGCGTGGTGTTGAAGAGCCATGAGAGGTCGCGAAGCACCGCGGCACGCAGCGCCTGGCGCGACAGCACGCGCTCGTCCGCGCTTTCGCGGGTTTCGTCCGGACGATGGTCCGTCAGCCGATCCAGCAGCGAAGGTTGAAGGCGGTCTTTCGACTGATGCTCAACCATCGCCCGCTTCGAGCTCGATCGATCGCACCGACAGCAGATCGTGCTCGCCCTGGTCGGTGACCAACACGCGCTGGCCGAGGCCGATCCAGCGGTCCTCGCCGTCGGCGCGCCATTCGGTCTTGCGCGCCATCAGGATCGCCTCGTCGGCGCTCTGCTCGGACCCGGGATAGCGCACGGGCAGCATCGCGATCACCTCGCCGCCGTTGCTGAAGCGGATCTGCGCCGGCAGCCAGACCATGTCGCGCAGATCGGTCGGCGCTTCGATGTCCACGCGCGCGATGCGACCGAACGGCACCCAGTAGTAGCGGCCGTTGACCATCGCCTCGAGCACCGGCCCGAGCCGCGAGTCCGCATCGGCGATCCACTCGAATGGAGCGCCGTTGATCGCGCCGCATCTTGCGGGCGCGGCATCGAACGCCTTGGCAGCAAGGCTCCTGGACAGCTCGAGCTGGCCGGCACCGGCCTGCAGCAGCGACTCGATCAGCGTCGCGAGCCATTCGTCGGGCTCGCCGAAGATCATCGGCGAGCGTCGACCAGCGAACACCGCCGCGCGGATCATCTCGCAGCGCAGCGCGTGGCCGACCATCTCGCGCATCGGCGCGGCCAGATCGTCCATGTCGGCGATCACGTTGAGCTGCGTGTGCGCACGCTCCCATTGGCCAAGCACACACAGCAGCTGCGCGAGGAAGATGCGCAGCTTCGGGTTGGCCGGATGGGCCTTCACCGCGGCAGTCAGCGACGCGAGCGCCTCCTTGGGCGCGCCGGCGCGAATCGACGCCTCGGCAGCAGCGAGTGGATCTTGCATCGAAGCCTCAGAAGCCATGACCGCATTCGGTGCAGAAGCGCGCCGATCGCGGGCATGTGGCACCGCAACCCGGACAGCCCTTGTGCGTGGCGGCCATGTCGAACCCGCACTCGGGGCAGAAGCGACCGTCGCCGACCTGCTCGGCGCTGCAGTTGGGGCAGCGCAGCGCGACGGCCGCCCCGCCGCCGGCCGCGGCGGCCGATCCGTCACGATGCGACGCGCCACCCCTCGCGCCGGACCGCGAGCCTTGCTTGATGCAGCTTTCGCAGCGCTGCGCGCCCGGGTTCCAGCAGTTCTCGCAGACGACCTTGTCGCACGACGGGCAGACGGCGTAGCGCTGCTCGGCGAGCTCGAGCGCGTCTTCGAGCGCCTTCTCCTTCGCACGCGCCTGTCCGGACGTGGCCACGCCACTGGACAGGCGGCCCATCGAACCTCGGTCGCCGAGGAAGAAGGCGAACTTGTGGATCAAGCCGGCAATCTGGCCGCGACGGTACGGCTGCAGCGGGCTCTTCCAGATGCTGTTGCAACTCGAACAGCGGAACTCGAACTGGAACCCCGCGCCGACGTCGGTTCCCAGCTTGCTGATGTCGCGGTAGTTGTTCAGCGTCATGCGTGTGGGGCGTGTCGCGCAGCGGTTTTTGGACTGTCAGTTCTTCTTCAGGTCACGGCGCAGCTTCTCGTTATCGGCCTCGAGCCGCGCGATCCGCTGGCTCTGGTCTTCTTTGCTGGTGTCGAGTTTCTTCGGCGCCTTCGTCTTCGGGTCCGTCGGCCCGAACTCGACGCTCTTCCCCGGCCCGACAAGGTAGCGGCCGGGCGCCGACTTGAAGTCGTAGTACAGCTTGTCGTAGCTGAACTCCCAGCTTTCGTCGAGCTCGACGTCCAGGTTCTGCGAACGGGCGTCGAAGTTGAAACTCGTGACGCGGGCCTGGGTCAGGACCAACTCCAGCAGGAACATTTCGTTCGCCTCCGCACTACCACCTCCCAGCGACACCTTCGCGCTTGCCGAGGCAGACCCACCACCAAACCCGAGATCCGCGCTCGCCGACAGACCAAGACCACTCCCTCCCAGTCCGGTCCTCCACCGCTGTCGCAGCGAGAACTTCACTTCCTTGAACTTCTCGTCGTTGTACATCGCGGTGAGAAGGCGGACCGTGGCCCTGTCGGTCGTCTTGGAGAACCGCAGCGGCGTGGGCTGGGTTGACTTTTCTCCGGCCTCGCCGTGACGCGCGCCACCGGCTCCCGCGCCTGAGCCGGAGCCGCTCGGGCCCGTGCCGCCGGTGGTCGGCTCGCTGCTCTTGGTCATCATGTCCTTGGCCAGCTTGTCGGACACGCTCCAATTCCACGACGACACTTCAATGGCCCCTTCGAAGCCTTCCTCTTCGGCCTCCCCCTTGATCGACTCGCTATCGCTCGTGGTGATCTGCAGGAAGAATGATGCCTTGGGCATGGCGTGACCTCTATACGTCGTCGTCGGGGAGATCGGTGACGAACGTCGTCGCCTTGGAGCGGTAGGTGCGCGTGTCGGTGTCCTTCGCCTTCTTGTCCAGAATCCAGTAGTCGATCTGGACGTTCTTGAACGCCAGTTCGATCGTCTCGTCGATCGACGCGCCTTTGTCGGCCTCTTTCGTGTCGAGCTTCTGGTCCGCGATGTAGCCGTTGTAGAGGTGGAACACGATGATCGCGTTCTGCTCGCGCTCCTCGCCAAGACCCCAGGTCATGTGCTGGTCGACCGTGAGCCGGGCCTCACCGAACTTGATCCGCTCCTTCAGCATCTGCGACAGCACCTTCGACGCCGAGTCGAAAGGCCTCGAGACGCTGACGGTCCCGAAGTCGACGTTGGCCTTGGACTTTTTGGTGTCCTCGGTCTTGGTGACCGTGCTCTGCTTGCCCTTCATCGAGAAGCTGAAACTGTTGATCATGATGCGGTCGGCGTAGCGGTCGACACGTCCCTCGCCCTGGACGATGTCGTCTTCGTCCTCTTTCACGATCAGCAGGAAGATCTCGGTCGTCGATTCCATACGCGCGCGTCCGGAACACGAAGCGCCGGCGCGATCCGAGCCCTACCCGGTCGTGCTGACGCCACAGGGACGCCGCCGCCCCGGCGGCGGCGACGTCAACGGGGTTGTCAGCTACCCTTCCATTCGCCGAACACGGCCACGCCCTCGGTTTTCATCTTCGCGATGTCCCAGATGAAGTCGGTCGGCGTCTCGTCCAGCTTGCCGTCGTCCTTCTGCTTCTTGTAGCCGATCGCGCACGACTTGAAGACCATCTCCACGTCCTGCGTCACCGAGCCGTCTTCAGCGCCCTTGCTCGAGACCTTCGTCATGAAGACGTCCTTCATCGTGATCCCGAAGTAGGCGTCGCCCTTGCCGTCGGACGAGCCGGTCTGCTTGAGCATCACGATGTGCACGACGCTGAAGCTCGTCCCTTGCACGATCTTGGACATGATCGTCGGCGACGCCAGATCGTAGTAGTGTGAGAAGGACATCGAGCCCGGCTGTGGCTTGCCGACCGCAGCACCGGAGCCCTTCAGAAAGCTGGTGTCCGCCTCGATGTCCCAGCTCCAGTCGCTGACCTCGATCCAACCGGCGGACCCGTTGTGGGACTCGTGCGTCGACTCGCCCTTCGTGACTTCGGCGAACTTGATGAATGAATTGCCTGGCATGTGGAATCACTCCTTGGGATGATGCGCCGAACCGAAGGGGGGTCGGCAACGGATGGGATGTCAGCGACAGAGACCAACAGCAGTCTCAGCCCTTCTCGGAAGGTAGCTTCGTCACGAGGCGAAGCGAAACGGTCAACCCTTCAAGCTGGTAGTGGGGCTTCAGGAAGAACTTCGACGAGTAGTAGCCGGGCGCGCCCTCGATCTCCTCGACCACCACCTCGGCCGCGGCGAGCGGCCGCTGCGCCTTGACGGTCTCCGACGAATTCGCCGGGTCGCCATCCACGTAGTTGTGGATCCACTTGTTGAGCCAACGCTCCATCGCATCGCGCGTCTTGAACGAGCCGACCTTGTCGCGAACCATGCACTTCAGGTAGTGCGCGAAGCGGTTGCACGCGAACAGGTACGGCAGCCGCGCCGCGAGCGCGGCGTTGGCCGTCGCGTCGGGATCGTCGTACTCGAAAGGTTTCTGCAGCGACTGTGCGCCGATGAACGCCGCGAAGTCGGAGTTCTTGCGGTGGATCATCGCCAGGAATCCGGCTTTGGACAGCTCGGCCTCTCGGCGGTCGGAGATCGCGATCTCGGTCGGGCACTTCATGTCGACCCCGCCGTCGTCGGTCGGGAAGGTGTGCGTCGGCAGGTTCTCGACCGCCCCGCCGGACTCGATGCCTCGGATGCGCGAGCACCAACCGTACATCTTGAACGACCGGTTGATGTTGGTGGCCATCGCGTACGCCGCGTTGCACCATGAGTACTTGTCGTGCTCGGTGCCGACGGTGTCTTCCTCGAAGTTGAACGCCTCGACGGGGCTCGTCTTGGGCCCGTACGGCAGGCGGCCGAGGAAGCGCGGCATGCACATCGCGAGGTACTTCGCATCTTCGCTTTCACGCAGTGAGCGCCAAGCGGCGTATTCCGGCGTCGTGAAGATCTTCGTCAGGTCGCGCGGATTGGCGAGCTCGCGCCACGAGTCCATCTGCATCAGCGTGGGTGCAGCGCCGGTGATGAACGGGGCATGCGCGGAGGCGCAGACCTTGGACATCTCGCCGAGCAGTTCGACGTCGGGCGGCGAGTGGTCGAAGTGGTAGTCGCCGACGATCGCGGCAAACGGCTCGCCGCCGAACTGACCGTACTCCTCCTCGTACAGCTTCTTGAACAGCGGCGACTGGTCCCAAGCCGTGCCTTTGTAGCGTTTGAGCGTCTTGCCCAGGTCCTGCTTGGAGATCGCCATCACGCGGATCTTCAGGAACTCGTCGGTCTCGGTGTTGTTGACCATGTAGTGCAGACCCCGCCATGCCGACTCGAGCTTCTGGAAGTCGTCGTGGTGCAGGATCGCGTTGACCTGCTCGCTCATCTTGCGGTCGATCGCGGCGACCATCGCCTCGATGCTTTGAACCGTGTCGTTGCCGATCAGCTTGGTGTTGGCCAGCGCCTGCTGCGCCATCGTGAAGACGGCAGTCTCGACGGCGCTGCGCGCCTCATCCGACTTCGGCTTGAATTCCTTCTTCAGCAGCGCGGCGAAGTCGTTGCCTTCCAGCGTGACGCCGGTGAAATCGGGACTTGCGGTTTGTTGTTCAGCCATGTTCGTGCTCTCCGGCAGGGGGTTCTCAGGCTTGATCCGCGGGCTTGGCCGTCGCACCAAGGCTTTGCATCAGCGCCGGATCCTTCAACACCTTGGCAATCAACTCTTCCGCTCCGCCCTTGCCGTCCATGTAGGTGACGAGATTCTTGAGCTGGTTCCGCGCCTCGAGCAATTGCTTCAGCCCGTCGACCTTGGCGGCCACCGCGGCGGGCGAGAAGTCGTCCATGTTCTCGAAGGTCAGGTCCACCGGCAGGTTGCCTTCGCCAGTCAGCGTGTTGGGCACCATGAAGGCCACGCGGGGCTTCATGGCCTTCATGCGCGTGTCGAAGTTGTCGACATCGAACTCAAGGAACTTGCGGTCGGCCACCGGCGGCAGCGGGTCTTCGGGTTTGCCGGCCAGATCGGCCATCACGCCCATCACGAAGGGCAATTGCACCTTCTTCTCGGCGCCGTACAGCTCGACGTCGTATTCGATCTGCACGCGCGGGGCGCGGTTGCGGGCGATGAATTTCTGGCTGCTGGTTCCCATGGGGCTCTTTCCGCTAGAGTAACAAACCCGCGACGCGGCGGGGCCGGCAAACGCACTTCAATTCTGGTCCTTGATCGTCGCGGGGTCGACCCCCATGATTCGCGCGACATCTTTCACCGCGTCCGGGGCGAGGTCGCGCACCAACTGCAGGAAATTCTTGTCGATGACCCGCGCGGCGCGGTGCAAGAGCAGTTGCGCCGGGTTGGTGGGCTCGTGTCTCTCCAGGTAGGCGCACACCAGTTCGATGGCGCGCACCGCTTCGCTGCGGCTTTCGACGCTGTACACGCCGCTGGCGCGGATCGGCTTCAGAGCGGCACTCGCGCCTGTGCCGGCTCCCGGCGACGGGGGTTCCGCCGCAGCGGCGGCAGCGCTGGCGTCGGCAGGCAGCACCGCCTGGAGGGCCGCCAGCATGCCGCGCAGCGTCTTCAGGTCGACGCCCATGTCCAGGCTGAAACGCTTGCCCATCAGCGTGTGCAGCTTGTTCAGCCAGTGCACGGCCGCGTTGCTCTGCGCGCGCAGCGCTTCGGCAATCTCCGGCGCGTCGGCGATCATGCCGGCGATCTGCCCGCGCGAGCGCGCCTTGTCTTCGGGCCGCGGCGCCAGCTTCTCCAGCGCGATCTCGAGTTCGCGCATGCGCAGGCCACCCAGGCGCGGGTCGTTCGAGAGCAGCGCATTGCGCACGTCACCGAGCAGGTTGTCGACCTTGTCCAGGCCACCAATGGCCGACAGCCGCGCGAACGTGTCGCCATCGTCCGGGTCGGGCAGCGGGTACAGGTTGTCCCAGAACCTTTCGAGCAGGCCGCACTGCAGCGACAGCAGCTCGGGCAGCGCGGCGAAGCCGTCCAGGTTCAGCCGGGCACGGCTCCACCACACGGCGATGCGCAAGTCACGGGTGCGCGGCAGCAGCGACTCGGACAGTTCGCGCACGCGCGCCCAGTCCGGCTGCTCGGCGGGGCCGAACTGGGTCTCGGGTTTGCCGGCCGCGAGCTGCGCCAGCTCGAGGAAGTCGGCTTCGTACTCGAGGGCCGGGCCGCAAGGCTCCCCATCCAGCGGCTGCAACCATCCAGCCACCGCGAGGAGTGTTTCGAACGCTTCGCTGGCGGTGTCAGGCATGGGGTGCTGGCGGGGCCTGTTGCTCGGCTCGCGAGAGCCGAGCACGAGCTGAAGAGGTCAGGGCAATGTACCACCACCGATGCGCAAAATCAGTGTGCGGTCGTTCACAGGCCGGGTGTGCTTGCAGGCACATATTGCTGCGCGGCGACGAGGAGACGGTGATGCTGCGCGGCGAGGCCACGTCGCTGAAGCTGGGCGGGCTGCCGCTGGGCCTGACGCACCAGGTGAAGCTGTTGCGGCCGGTAAAGAAGAGCCAGAGCCTGAGCTGGGGCGATGTGGCTCTGGACCCCACCTCGGCCGCGGTCCGCTTGCGGCGCGAGATGGAGGCCGGCGCGCTCACTGAAAGTTGATGCGCGACTGCACCGTGTTGAAGCTGCCCGGCTCGGCGTAGTACAGCAGGTACTCGGTGTAGCTCTTGTTGTTCTGGTCGGGCACGCGCGGCGTGACCGGAAAGCTGGTCGTCGATGTCGCCATGGTGCCCGGGTAGGCGCGGGTCAGCGTGCGGTAGGCGGGGTTGAAGGTCGTGCCCGGGTTGCCGATCTTGGCGCCCTGGTGGAATTCCCAGACCTGGAACAGATGGTGCACGCGGGCGCCGGGGAAGGCGCGGCCCGGCGGCGTCCAGCTCAAGCTCAGCGGTGCCGGCGTGGCGCTGTTGGCGTTGCTGGCGATCTGCGCGGACGTGAGGCCGCCGAGGCTGATCAACGGGTACTCGCCCGACATGTCGGTGAACCGGTACGGCAGCCGGTCCAGCGAGGCGTAGTAGGTGGCGATCGGGGTCTTGCCGGCGTGGCCGTTGACGGTCTTCCAGCCGTCGTCGTTGTAGAGGTCGAAGCGGTACATGCCGCCGGCCACCCAGCCCTGGGCTTCGAAGCCCCGATCGGCGTCGGCGCTGGGCACGTCGGTGAATCCCCAGCCCCAGACGGCGGTGTTGGCGCCTTGCGCGACACAGTCGACGATGTGCACCACCGGCACCGCGCCGCTCGATAGGAAGCAGTTGCGGAAGCCGTCGTCGTCGAGCCAGTTCAGGAAGTTGCCAGTCTTGCCTTGCAGTTCAGGCGCCGACCTCAACAGCCGCGGCGACAGCAGCTTCATCGAGAACGGGTACACCACGCCGCCGGTCGTGTTCGTCGGCCCCGGGCCGGTGAGGATCACATAGGTCGCGTTGCCCATCGGGTCGGTGATCTGGAACTGCACCTCGCGCCGGTAGCGCACCAACGGGGACAGCGCGGCGCCGGTGGTGATGGAGTAGCGCTCCTCGCGGATGTTGCTCGCCCGTACCGCTGTCTGCACCAGCTGTTGGTTGCCCAGTCCGCGCAGGTTGCTGCCCGTCTGCGGCGTGGTGCAGCGCGGCGTGCCGGCCGAGCTGCCGCTGACCAGCGTCGACTTCTCGTTGCGGAATGTCGAGCCGTCCTTGTAGACCAAATCCCATTGCACGTCGATCTCGCGCCGCGCGCTGCCGTCGGCGTTGGCCGTGTTGCGCAGTGCCAGCACCTGGATGTTCTGCACCTTGCGGCCGATCGCAAAGGCGTCGCGTTGCAGGTAGGCGGCGAGGTTGGCGTCGTAATCGGCGATCCAGTTGGCGCGAGTGCGGCCGTTGCTGGCCCAGCATGAGTCGGCGAG
>JANNQO010000037.1:0-3673 GCA_031400795.1 Rubrivivax sp.
GTCCGGTGACGCGGTAGTCGGCGCTGAAGTCGAACAGGGCCGTGAAGGCGATGCGCTCCCACAGCACCACGGCCACCGTGGCCGCGAGCGCGCCCACCATGCCGGCGCCGATCCACGTTGAAACAGCAGCCCCGCTGTCGCGCAACCGATTCACGAGCCGCGCGAACAGCCAAGCCCACAGACCCCCTTTGACGATGTGCAGCGCCACGAAAGGGCTCAGCGGATCGGCCAGGCCCGCTGGCCCCGGCCAGGGCCACAGCGCCCGCGCGGTGCCGATGCCGAGGGCGGTGGCGACCCACAGCAGCGGCCAGGCTGCTAGCGACGCCCGCGCTGCCGGCGCGGCGGCGGGGCTGCGTGCCCAAGCCACGGCGCAACACACCAGCAGCAGCAGGTCGAACTCGTCGACCCACAGCCGCCCGGTCCAGGGCGCGAGGTCGAAGATCGGCAGCGCCAGCAGCACCAGCAGCAGCGCCGACGCGGGGCGCCACGCGACCAGCGCGGCACAGGCGCCGAGCACTGCCAGCACCGCCCAGGCAAGCGCCGGAAACGTCAACGACCACGCCATCGCCGCCGCGGCCATCGCCCAGCCCAGCCACCGCGGCGCGGATCGGTGGCCATCGGCAAGCGCCGTTGGTGAAGCGGCCGCCGAGCGACCATCCATCACCGGCCCGATGCCCTGCGCTATCAACAACGGCAGGCCACAAGCCGCCGCGGCGATCAGTACATTGGTCGGGTCGGGCCGCATGCCGGCCAGGAACAGCTTGCTCGCCTCCACGCCCAGCGCCAGGGCGGCCGCCAGCCACGCAGCGCGGCCGGGCCGCCACTGCCCTGCCCAGGCCCAAGCCGCCAGCGGCAGGTACATCAGCGTCACGCTGGCCAGGCTGAACAGCGCCGCGGCCTCGCTGGTGAAGTAGTGGTAGTAGAAAGGCAACAACCGCAGCTCGCTCCACACGCCACGCGCGGCATCAGCACCTTGCCAGGGGCTGCGCAGCCAGCCGTTGGCAAGCAACAGCAGCAGCAGGTAAGGCGCAGCCAGCCAGGGCACCAGCCGCAGCAGCGTGCTGCGCAGCGCAGCCGTGCCGCCTTGCGTGAAACCCACCAGCCAGGTGCTCCCGATCAGCACGCCCAGGCCCCGGCTCAACACCGATGCGCCTTCGCTGACGCCCGACAGGATGAAGAACTGGCCGGCCTCGATCAGTGCTCCGAGCAGCAGGCCACCGCCCAGGGCCAGCCCCGCCGAAGGCTTGCGCCGCCAGGCCCACCACAGGCCCAGCGGCATCACCAGCGCCACTTCGGCCAGCCACTTCAGCGCGGCCAGCACCCGGCTGGCATGAGCGGGCGCCCACAGCCAGCCCCAGGTGTCCGAGTTCAACTTGAGCGACAACTCCTGCCCCGACAGCACCACGTCGTAGGGGAAGAAGCTGAAGCCCAACAAGGCCAGCGCGTAGACCTCGATCAGCCGCGGCGCCAGGTCCGTGGCGCGTCGCCGCACTGCGATCAACAGCCTCTCGGACCAGGCCGAAGCCCAGGGTGCGCAGGCCACGCCCAGCGCCGAGCCGAGCCCTTCGGCAAGCAGGTCGTTCTGCGACACCGTGCGCGGCGGAAAGTACAGCTGCGCGAACTCGACCGCCACCGCCACCGCGGCGCAGAAGAGCCAGGCCAGCAGGGCGCCGGGCACGCCGTGCAGCGCGCGACGCAGCGCAAGCGCCACCAGCAGCCCGAGCGGCAGGTACAGCACGCCGTTGGCGATCCAGTCGGCGCGACTCTCGGCGCCGAGCGCGAGGAAGCGCATGTCGACGAACTGCCGCCAGGCTTCGCCCGGCGCCAGCGGCTGCATATCCAGCGGCACCAGGCTGCCGTAGACGACAAACAGCAGGTAGCCGAGCGCTACGCGAACGGGCACCCTGTCCCCAGATTCGGACGCCGCGCGGCAGGCACAGCGAACACGTCAAACACAAGCGGCGCCAAAGCGCCGCCGTGACTCCCTGCCCGAGTGTCGACTAGGGCGGGCAAGGCCGCGTCGGTTGCGACGCCGTGCCCGCGACGACGGTCGCACCGGTGATGACTCCGGCCGTCGGCGAGCGCAGCGTGTAGACCGCCGCTGGACCTGCCGGGCCGACCCGGCAAACGCGCCAGGTGAATGCCGAGCCGCCGAGATAGGCGTGAATGACGTTCCTCGCGTTGTTGATCGACCAGTTGCCCACGACCTCCGTCGGGTCCACCGAGTGGCCAGGCCCCTGCTTCCAATCGGACAGTGCCCCGCCGACCGCATGAAACTCCTGCCAGACGTCGGGCGCGCGCTTGGCACACAGATAGCTGCCCTGGAGCAAGGCGCGGATGTCGACGACATCGGTCTCGCCGCCCGCGCACGGCGGCGCCACTTGCGAGAACGCACCGCTGGCCATCAGCACCAGCGTTGTGCCCGCCAGCAATTTGAACTTCTGCATCATCTGCCTGCCCTCCGGTGGAATCTCGGTCGAGTCTACGTCCCGGGTCGAGCCGGCCACAAGGCGGCGGTGCCGTTTGGTGATATTTGGCGCGCCCAACCCCCGCGATCCGGGGGAGGTTCAAACCAGCACTTCGGCACAAGCCGGATGACCCAGGAAGGCCGCCGGGCTGGCACTCGCCCCATAAGCGCCGGACTGGAAGATCACCGCCAGGTCGCCGACCTGCGCCGCCGGCAACGCCATGCGGTCGGCCAGCAGGTCCAGCGGAGTGCACAGCGGGCCGACGATCGACGACGGTTCGGCAGGCTGCTCGCCCATGCGGTTGCCGATCGCCGCGGGGTAGTTCTTGCGCAGCACCTGGCCGAAGTTGCCCGACGCCGCCAGCTGGTGGTGCAGCCCGCCATCGCAGACCAGGAACACCTGGCCGCGCGAGACTTTTCGGTCGACCACGCGGGTGACATAGACGCCCGCCTCGCCGACGAAGTAGCGGCCCAGTTCGATGACCAGCGACGCCTGCGGCATCTCGCGCGCCGCGCGCTGCACCAGCGAGTGCAGGTTGGCCCCGATCGGCGCCAGATCCAAGCGCTGCTCGCCCGGAAAGTAGGGGATGCCGAAGCCACCGCCGAGATTCAAAAACCGCAGCGGCTGCGGCGCGAACGGCGCCAGCCGCAGCGCCAGCTCGTAGCTCTTGAGTTGGGCTTCGCAGATCGACTCGGGCTTCAGGTTCTGCGATCCGGCGAAGAGGTGATAGCCCTCGAAGCCGAGGCCGGCCGCGCCGATCTGGCGCAGCACGTCGGGTACCTGTTCGACGTCGATGCCGAACTGCTTCGGCCCGCCGCCCATCTTCATGCCCGCGCTCTTCAGCTCGAAGTCGGGGTTGACGCGCACTGCCACGCGAGCCGGCACGCCCAGCGAGCGCGAGGCATCGGCCAGCACCGGCACCTCGCGCGGCGTTTCGACGTTCACCAGCACGCGCGAGGCCACCGCCTGGCGCAGCTCGACGTCGCGCTTGCCCGGGCCGGCGAAGCTCACCTCGGCCGGGTCGGCACCGGCATCCAGCGCCACCTTCCCGAGGTGGTGCATGGATTCGCGCAGGATGAGGAGTGCGGCTGCCATGTCTCGTCCGTGAGGTAGCTCAGCCGCCGCAACGGGCGTGCCGAGCGCCCGCGATGCGAGCCGCTGGAACAGCGACTCGACAGCGTCGCGGCCGAGGCCCGTGCCTCGTG
>JANNQO010000038.1:0-15283 GCA_031400795.1 Rubrivivax sp.
GTGAAGTGCGTCGAGCAGTACGGCAACGTCGCGATCAACCTGAACCCCGACCCGAGCGGCGGGCACTGGAACTCACCGCCGCTGACCGACCGCCACTGGTACCCGATCTACGAAAAGTTGGTCGAGTACGGCATCCCGGCGATGATCCACGTCAGCACCTCGTGCAACGCGTGTTTCCACACCACCGGCGCGCACTACATCAATGCCGACACGACAGCCTTCATGCAATGCCTTGCAGGCGACCTGTTCAAGGACTTCCCAGCGCTGAAATTCATCGTCCCGCACGGCGGTGGCGCAGCGCCCTACCACTGGGGCCGCTACCGCGGGCTGGCTCAGGAGCTGAAGAAGCCGCTGCTCGCCGACCACCTGATGCACAACATCTTCTTCGACACCTGCGTGTACCACCAGCCGGGCATCGACCTGCTGACGAAGGTGATCCCGGTGAAGAACGTGCTGTTCGCCAGCGAGATGATCGGCGCCGTGCGCGGTATCGACCCCGAGACCGGCCACTACTACGACGACACGAAGCGCTACATCGACGCAGCGGCGCTGACCGATGCCGATCGGCATGCGATCTTCGAAGGCAATGCTCGTCGCATCTATCCGCGGCTGGATGCCGCCCTGAAAGCGAAGGAGAAGTGAGATGACCGAACTGGGCGTGGTCTACCGCAACATCCGCCGCGCCGATGCTGCGGTGGTCGATCGGCTCGGCGCTTTCGGCAGCGCCACGGTGCACGAGGCGATGGGCCGCGTCGGACTGCTGAAGCCCTACATGCGCCCGATCTACGCCGGCGCGCAAGTCTCGGGCACCGCGGTGACCGTGCTGCTGCACCCGGGCGACAACTGGATGATGCATGTCGCCGCCGAGCAGATCCAGCGTGGCGACATCGTGATCGCCGCGGTCACCGCCGATTGCACGGACGGCTACTTCGGCGACTTGCTCGCGACGAGCTTCATGGCGCGTGGTGCCCGTGCGCTGGTCATCGACGCCGGCGTGCGCGACGTGAAGACGCTCACCGAGATGGGCTTCCCGGTGTGGAGCAAAGCGATCAGCAGCAAGGGCACGATCAAGGCCACGCTCGGCTCGGTGAACATCCCCGTGGTGTGCGCCGGTGCGCTGGTGAACCCGGGTGACGTGATCGTCGCCGACGACGACGGCGTGGTCGTCGTGCCGGCCGCCGCGGCGGCCACGACGCTGCAAGCCGCCGCCGCCCGCGAAGCCAACGAAGGCGCGAAGCGCGTCAAGCTGGCCTCGGGCGTGCTCGGCCTGGACATGTACAAGATGCGCGAGCCGCTCGAGAAGGCCGGCCTGCGCTACATCGATTGAGCGAGGTGCCCTCCATGCAGATCGCGCTGATCGGCTACGGCGAAGTCGGCCGCATCCTGGCCGAGGACTTGCGCAGCGCAGGTCACGCGGTGACCGCCTACGACCTGAAACTCGGCGGCGAGGCGGGCAATCCGTTGCGCGAGCATGCGGCGTCATTTCGAGTCGTGCTCTGTGATTCGCATGCCGCCGCGGTGCGTGGCGCCGAGTTGATCGTTTCGGCCGTCACTGCCAGCCAGGCCGTGGCGGTGGCCGAGGCCTGTGCCCCTGCCGTCATGCGCGCTGCGTTCTTCCTCGATTTCAACTCGGCCTCGCCCGGCGCGAAGCTCCGCGCTGCGGGCTTCATCAACGCCGCCGGCGGGCGCTATGTCGAAGGCGCGGTGATGACCACGGTGCCACCCTACCGCATCGCCGTGCCGCTGCTGCTCGGCGGGCCGGATGCGGCAGCGCTGGCGCCGCTGTTGGCGACACTCGGCTTCAAGGCGAAGGTCGCCAGCGACAAGCTCGGCGTCGCGTCGGCCACCAAGATGTGCCGCAGCGTGATGATCAAGGGCCTGGAGGCGATGATCATCGAGAGCTTCACCACGGCGCGGCACTACGGCGTGGAAGATGCAGTGCTCGCTTCGTTGCAGGAGACCTTCCCCGGCATCGACTGGGACAAGCAAGGCGCGTACTTCTTCCAGCGTGTCATCGAGCACGGCCGGCGGCGCAGCGAAGAGGTGCGCGAAGTCGCCGTCACGGTGCAGGAAGCCGGCCTCACGCCGTGGAGCGCCGCAGGCACCGCTGAGCGGCAAGCGTGGATGGCGGATCTGGCCGACGAGGGCCTGTTCGGCCGGCGCGGCGAACCAGGCTTCGCCCGCTCCAAAAACTGGCGCATTGAAGCCGACCGCATCCTGGCGCATGGCAGGGCCGACCGCATCCTTGCAAGAAAGAATACCCGATGAGTTTCGAAAAGACTCCCGGCTGGCTCGATTGGTACGCCGGCCCGACCAAGCCGCGCTTCCAGTTGCCGCCCGGCAGCGTCGACGCGCATTGCCATGTCTTCGGCCCCGGCGATCAGTTCCCGTTCGCGCCCGAGCGCAAGTACACGCCCTGCGACGCGAGCAAGCAACAGCTCTTCGCGCTGCGCGACCAGCTCGGCTTCGCGCGCAACGTGATCGTGCAGGCCACCTGCCATGGCGCCGACAACCGCGCGATGGCCGATGCCTGCCGCGCCTCGGGCGGCAAGGCGTGCGGCGTGGCCACCGTGAAGCGATCGGTCACCGATCTCGAACTGCAATCGCTGCACGAGGCCGGCGTGCGCGGCGTGCGCTTCAACTTCGTCAAGCGGCTGGTGGACTTCACGCCCAAGGACGAGCTGATGGAGATCGCCGGCCGCATCGCCAAGTTCGGCTGGCATGTCGTCATCTACTTCGAGGCGGTCGACCTTCCCGAGCTGTGGAACTTCTTCACCGCGCTGCCGACCACCGTGATCGTCGACCACATGGGCCGCCCCGACGTGAGCCTGCCGGTCGACGGTCCGCAGTTCGCGCTCTTCATCAAGCTGATGCAGGAGCACCCGAACATCTGGAGCAAGGTGAGCTGCCCCGAGCGTTTGAGCGTCGCCGGCCCGCCTGCGCTGAACGGCGAACGGGGCGCGTACCGCGACGTCGCTCCTTTCGCGCGCAAGATCGTCGAGACCTTCCCCGACCGGGTGTTGTGGGGCACCGACTGGCCGCACCCGAACCTGAAGGACCACATGCCCGACGACGGGCTGCTGGTCGACTTCATCCCGCACATCGCGCCCACCGCGGCGCTGCAACATCGACTGCTGGTCGACAACCCGATGCGGCTGTACTGGCCCGAGGAGACAAGATGACTGTGAATCCCCGCCTCATGCTGCTGGGCCCGACGCTGCTGGCCGCTGGTTGCAGCATGCGCGGGCCGCTGCTCGGCTAGGAGATCAGCATGTCGCTGCACAAACCCTACCTCGACGTGCCCGGCACGACCATCTTCGACGCCGAACAATCGCGCAAGGGCTACTGGCTGAACCAGTTCTGCATGAGCCTGATGAAAGCCACGAACCGCGAGCGCTTCAAGGCCGACGAACGCGCCTACCTCGATGAATGGCCGATGAGCGAAGAGCAGAAACAGTCCGTGCTGGCGCGCGACCTGAACCGCGCCATCGCCACCGGCGGCAACATCTACTTCCTGGCCAAGCTCGGTGCCACGCATGGCAAGAGTTTTCAGCAGATGGCCGGCAGCATGACCGGCATGACCGAAGAGGAGTACCGCGACATGATGGTGAGCGGCGGCCGTTCGATCGAAGGCAACCGCCGCATCGGCGAAGACGGCAGCGCGCAAGCGCACCGCCAGCCGCAAGGCAGCAGCCCCAAACCAGGTTTTTGACATGGAACCCCCACGCTCACTTCGTTCGCTGCCCCCCGAGGGGGCGCTCAGTACCTTCGGAACGGCCGGGCGGTACTGAGATGGCCCGCATCACCGCTTCCGTCTACACCTCGCATGTGCCCGCCATCGGCGCCGCGCTCGATCTGGGCAAGAGCGAAGAGCCCTACTGGCAACCGCTGTTTCGCGGCTACGACTTCAGCAAGGCGTGGCTGCGTGAGAACACGCCCGACGTGATCTTCCTGGTCTTCAACGACCACGCCACCGCGTTCAGCCTGGAGATGATCCCGACGTTTGCCATCGGCACCGCGGGCGAGTACGCGGTGGCCGACGAAGGCTGGGGCCCGCGCCCGGTACCCAAGGTCATCGGCCACGCGGAACTCGCTTCGCACATTGCACAGAGCGTGATCCAGGCCGACTTCGACCTGACCATCGTCAACAAGATGGATGTCGACCACGGCCTGACAGTGCCGCTGTCGCTGATGTGCGGGCAGGTTCAGGCCTGGCCCTGCCCGGTGATCCCGTTCGCGGTGAACGTGGTGCAGTACCCCGTGCCTTCGGGCAATCGCTGCTGGCAGCTCGGCAAGGCGATCCGCGCCGCGGTCGAGAGCTACGACGAACCGCTGAACGTTCAGATCTGGGGCACCGGCGGCATGAGCCACCAGCTGCAGGGCGCGCGCGCCGGGCTCATCAACAAGGACTGGGACACACGCTTCCTCGACCGCCTGATCGACGACCCGCAAGCGCTGGCCCGGCTGCCGCACATCGAGTACGTGCGCGAAGCGGGCAGCGAAGGCATCGAGCTCGTGATGTGGCTGATCGCGCGCGGTGCGATGAGCGATGCGCCGCCGCGCGTGCGGCACCGCTTCTACCACGTACCCGCCAGCAACACCGCGGTGGGTCACCTGATCCTGGAGAACACATGAAGAGCATCAAGGTCGCGTTGGCCGGTGCTGGCGCTTTCGGCATCAAGCACTTGGACGCGATGAAGAACATCGGCGGCGTCGAGGTGGTATCGCTGATCAGCCGCGAGCTGGAGAAGACCCGTGACGTGGCGGCCAGGTACGGCATCAGCCATGTCAGCACCGATCTGGCCGACAGCCTGGCGCTGAGAGAAGTCGACGCGGTGATCCTGTGCACGCCCACGCAGATGCACGCCTCGCAGGCCATCGCCTGCATGCAGGCAGGCAAACATGTGCAGGCCGAGATCCCCTTGGCCGATTCGCTGCGCGATGCCTATGCGGTGGTGGCGGCGCAGCAGGCTACCGGGCTGGTGGCGATGTGCGGCCACACGCGCCGCTTCAACCCCAGCCACCAATGGGTGCAGCAGCGCGTGGCGACGGGCGAGCTGAAGCTGCAGCAGATGGACGTGCAGACCTACTTCTTCCGCCGCACAAACATGAACGCGCTGGGTGAGAAGCGCAGCTGGACCGACCACCTGCTGTGGCACCACGCCGCGCACACGGTGGATCTGTTCGCCTACCAGACCGGCAGCTGCATCGTGAAGGCACAGGCGATGCAGGGCCCGATCCACCCCGCGCTCGGCATCGCCATGGACATGTCGATCCAGCTGAAGTCCGAGAGCGGCGCGATCTGCACGCTGTCGCTCTCCTTCAACAACGACGGGCCGCTGGGTACGTTCTTCCGCTACATCGGTGACACCGGCACGTATCTGGCGCGTTACGACGATCTGTTCGACAGCAAGGAGCAGAAGATCGACGTCTCCAAAGTCGCCGTGTCGATGAACGGCATCGAGCTGCAGGACCGCGAGTTCTTCACCGCGATCCGCGAAGGGCGCGAGCCGAATTCGAGCGCGGCGCAGGTGTTGCCCTGCTACGAGGTGCTGCACGATCTGGAGCGGCAGCTCGGCAGTTGAAGTCGATCTGCTGAAGAACTACGGCCCGCCCGGATCGACCTGGGCACCTTCGACGCCCAGCGGCTGGACAATTTTTTAGGATCGGTGCCAAAATCTTTCCCATGAATGCTGTACTGCCACGAGAACGCGCTGCCCTCGCCGCCGACGCCGTGCTCGCCAAGGCCACGGGCCGTGCGGCCCAACTGCTGGGCCTCTCCGGCGCCGCACTGGCCCGCGTGCTCGGCTTGAGCGAACCCACCGTGTCGCGCGTGCTGCGTGGGCAACGAGGCCTGGCGCCACGCTCCAAGGAAGGCGAACTGGCCGCGCTGCTGGTGCGCGTCTACCGCTCGCTCGACGCGCTGGTCGGCAACGATGCCGCGGCGCGGCGCGCCTGGATGAGCAGCCACCACGATGTACTCGCCGGCGTGCCGCGCGAACTGATCCAGACCGCACAGGGCCTGGTCGTCACGCTGGCCTACCTGGACGGCATGCGCGGCCGGCTGTGACGGCGCTGCCTTGGCGCGAGCGCTGGTTCGAGCACGTCGCCCCACGCCGCACGAGCGCCTGGCGCGGCGTGGAAGCGCAACACATCGTGGCCACGATGAAGCTCGTCGACACGCTGGAAGAACAGGCGCTGCTCGAAGACCTGCTCGAAGCCAGCAAGCCGCCGTTGCCCACGACCGCGCGTGCCCTGCACTACCTGCTGACCACGCCGTTTCGCTACCGCTCGCCGGTGGCCAGCCGCTTTCGAGCCGCGAACGATGCCGGCGCCTGGTACGGCGCCGAAACGCTGCGCACCGCGGCAGCGGAAGTGGCGTACTGGCGCTGGCGCTTCATCGCCGACAGCCCTGGGCTGCTCGCCCACGAGTTGCTCACCGAGCACAGCTTCTTTCAGGCCGATGTGCAAGGCGCGGCGATCGACCTCAGTGAAGAACCGTGGAAGCGCGCCCGCAAGCGCTGGATGGCGGACCGCGAGCACAGCGCCACGCAGGCGCTGGCGCAGGCGGCGCGCGAGCACGGCGTGCAATGGATCCGCAGCGAATCGGTGCGCGACGCCGGTGGCCGCAACGTCACCGTGTTCGCCCCCGGCGCGCTCGCGCTTTGCGAAGGCGTGCCGGAGCAGACCTGGCATTGCAAGACCACGCGCAACAGCGTGATGATGGTGCACGGCAGCGACCGCCACGCCTGGCACTTCGGCGCGACGCCGGCAAAGACTCGACTTTCGACATGACACAACTCAAACGCGCCGTCGGCCCGTTCTCGGTCTCGCCCATCGGCCTGGGCTGCATGAATTTCTGCTGGGCCTACGGGCCGCCGCTGCCCGAAGCGCAGGTCGAGCGGCTGTTGCTCGAAGCGCTGGATGCCGGGGTGGACCACATCGACACCGCAGCGCTGTACGGATTCGGCGTCAGCGAAACGCTGGTCGGCAAGTTCCTCGGCCCTCATCGCTCGCGCTTCATGCTCGCTAGCAAGGGGGGCCTGGCGGGCGAGACTTCTCCCCAGGGCGTGAAGCGGGTCATCGACGGCCGCCCGGCCGCGCTGCGCCGGCATCTCGAAGACAGCCTGCGCCGGCTGAAAACCGATGTCATCGACCTGTACTACTTGCACCGCTGGGACAAGGCCGTGCCCATCGAAGACAGCGTCGGCGCGATGGCCGACTTCGTGCGCCAGGGCAAGGTGCGTGCGTTGGGCCTCTCCGAAGTCTCCGCGGCCACGCTCAGGCGCGCCCATGCCGTGCACCCGATCGCCGCGGTGCAAAGCGAATACTCGCTGTGGAGCCGCAACGTCGAGATCGCCGTGCAAGCGGCCTGCCGCGAGATCGGCGCCGCGCTGGTGGCGTTCAGCCCGGTGGCGCGCGGTTTTCTCACTGCTGCGCCGCCCGACCCGGCGCGCTTCGATGCCAAAGACATCCGCCGCAGCATGCCGCGCTTCGAGCTCGAGCCGTATGCCCGAAACCTGAAGCTGCACACCGCCTACCTGGGCCTGGCGCGCGAAGCCGGCTGCACGCCCGCGCAGCTGGCGCTGGCCTGGCTGCTGTCGCGCGGCCCCGAGCTGCTGCCGATCCCCGGCACCACCTCGATCGATCACCTGCGCGAGAACGTCGCGGCGTCATCGATCCTGCTGACGATCGAGCTGCTGGCCCGCCTGGATACGCTGTTCAGCCCCACCGCCCCTGCCGGCCCGCGCTACAGTGCCGCCTCGCAGCGCGAAGTCGACACCGAGCAGTTCCCAGCAGAAGTTTGACCCGCGCCGAGGAGCCCCCCGATGCGTGCCTGGACGGTAGACGCCGACGACATCCGCGTGGCCGACGACTTCGACGAATCGCTGTTGCACCGCACGCCGGAGATCGACGCTTTCCTCGCGCCGGATCGCGACGACAAGTTCATCGTCATCGGCACCAAGGGCTTCGGCAAGACGCTGCTGCTCAAAGCCAAGCGCATCCTCTACCAGCGCGAGGGCAAGGCAGCCTGCCTGCCGATCGGCAACCTGCTCGACAAGCCGATCGGCGACAAGATCTTCGGCCGCGAGTCGCTCGCTTTCTTCGCTGATTCGCCGCTGCCCTGGTCGAAGGTGTGGCTGGCGGCGATCGCGATGGCCGTGCTCAAGCATGGCCGCGCCACCGAGGGCCTGAAGGTCGGCGCGCGGCTGTCGAACCTGCTGCGCGACGAGCAGCTGCACGGCGTGATCGACCATTTCGTGCGCCTGCTGGACTTGACGCCCAGCGACTTGCAGCGCTGCGCGGTGGACACCGACGGCCACCTCGTGCCGCGCCTGCGCGTGCTGAAGACGCCGGTGACGATCTTCATCGACGGCATCGACGAGTACTTCAACAAGCATGTCGAAGACGGGCCGAGCAACCCGTTCGTGACCGGCGAACTCTCGCCCAAGGTCTGGCATTTCGCGCAACTCGGCCTGGTCGAGGTGGCCTACCAGCTGCGCCGCATCAACCACCACCTGAAGGTCTTCGCGGCCATCCGCAAAGAGGCCTACGCGATGCTGCCGGGGCGCACCGCGATGGCCCAGCAGTACCGCGGCAGCGCGATCGACATCGTCTATTCGCCGTCGAGCCTGCGCGAGATCTTCGTCAACAACGTGCGCCTGGTGAAGACCGACCGCATGGTGCGGCCGAACCGCACGCGGATGAACCCGCTCGAAGCGTTCCTCGGCCGCAGCAGCGTCACCGACCCCTACACGCACGAGGAAGAAGACGCGCTGGAGTACCTGTGCCGCCACACGCTGCTGCGCCCGCGCGACCTGATGACGATCGGCGAACGGCTCGCGGCGCTGCGTCCCGACGAGCGGCGCCACGAGCTGCACTTGAAGCAGGCCGTCGACCGCGCCGCCAGCGAGATCGCGCAGGAGTACCTGGCCGAGGTGGCGCCCTACATCGGCGAACTCGATCTCGATCCGCTGTGGCGCCGCGTGCCCGGACAGATCCTGACGCGCGCCGAGGTCGAAACGCTGGAGCCCGAGGCCGGCGACGGCACGCGCCGCGTGCTGCCTGTGCTGCACCGCGTCGGGCTGCTCGGCCACGTGCAACACGACCGCATCCGCGGCGAATGGCGCCAGCGCTTCCTGCGCCCCGGCGAAGCGACGCTCGAGCCCGATGACAGCTTGCCCGCCGCATCGCACTACCTGCTGCACCCGGTGCTGTCGGCGTTGATCGGCAGCATCAACCCGGGCTACCTGCAACGCGTGGACCGCACCAACATCGTCGGCTACGACCGCCCCTGGCGCGACCCGTTGCAGCCGGTGGACTTCGTACCCCACGAGCATATGAGCTGCGTGTTGAAGGCCGACGTGCATGGTTTCGGCGCGCTGATGCAAGCCGGCCAGGACGGGCCCATCCGCCGCGCGCTGGAAGACGCGCTGCGCCAGCGTGCGCCGGCCGCGGCGATCGTCGAAAGCAGCGGCGACGCGGTGCTGGTGGCGGCCGACGACCCGATTGCGCTGGCGCAAGCGGCGCGCCACCTGGTCGACCAGGTGTATGCCGTGCCGGGGCAGCCGTTGCTGCGCGTGGCGCTGCACTACGGCAGCGTGCAGACACGGCAGCGCGACACCGATCTGGCGCATGTCATCGTCGGTGGTGATGCGGTGCTCTGTGCATCGCGCGTCGAGCCCGTCGTCGAGCCGGGCCAGGTCTGGGCCACCGAGGAGTTTCGCCAGCAGTTGCAGCAGCGCCCCTCGCTGTGGCGCACGGTGGCCTTGAGCGGCAGCAGCGCCGACGAGCGCTTCAACGTCAAGAAGCCGGGCAGCGGCGAAGACGACCTGTGGGTGCGGCTGTACCGGCTGGAGGTGTAGCGGCCGCGCTATCCTGCGGGACATGGCCTCCACGACCCTGAACCCCGGCACGCCGCTGGACCTCGCCCGGTTGCGCAGCGTGCGCGTCAACCAGCCCGCGGTGCAACGCCGCATCGCCGCGCTGAACGGCGGCCGCTCGGTGAAGAAGGACCACCAGGCCGCGTGGCTCGTAAAGGCGATCCAGTGCATTGACCTGACGACGCTGGCCGGCGACGACACGGCCGGCCGAGTGAAGCGCCTGTGCGCGAAGGCACGCCGCCCGCTGCGCGCCGATCTGATGCAAGCACTCGGCCTGACCGAGCTGAAGGTCGGCGCGGTGTGCGTGTACCACGACATGGTGGCCGGCGCGGTGGCAGCGCTGCACGGCACGGGCATCCCGGTGGCCGTGGTCTCTACCGGCTTCCCGGCCGGCCTGACGCCGATGGAAACCAAGTTGCGCGAGATCGAACTTTCCGTGGCTGCGGGCGCGCTGGAGGTCGACATCGTGATCAGCCGGCGCCACGCGCTGGCGCACGACTGGGCCGCGCTGTACGACGAAGTGAAGGCCTTCCGCGCTGCCTGCGGCGAGGCGCATTTGAAGGCGATCCTGGCCACCGGCGAGTTGCAGACGCTGGAGAACGTGGCACGTGCGTCGTGGGTGGCGATGATGGCCGGCGCGGATTTCATCAAGACCTCCACCGGCAAGGAGGCCGTCAACGCGACGCTGGACGTGTCGCTGGTGATGGTGCGGGCGTTGCGCGAGTTCTGCGCCGAGACGGGTCATCTCGTCGGTTACAAGCCGGCCGGCGGCATCTCGTCGGCACGGCTTGCCACGCAGTACCTGGCGCTAATGAAAGAAGAGCTCGGCAACCGCTGGCTCGAGCCGGATCTGTTCCGCTTCGGGGCGTCGAGCCTGCTCACCGACATCGAACGCCAGCTCGAGCACCACGTCACCGGCCAGTACAGCGCGGCACACCGCCACGCGATGCCCTGAACGAGCCATGCCCAAGATCCACGACATCCTCGCCACCATGGACTACGGACCTTCGCCCGAGTCGCCCGCCGCCGCCAACGAATGGCTGGAGCGGCACCAGCGCCGCTTCGGGCACTTCATCGGCGGGCGCTGGGTGAAGGGCAGCGGACATTTCGAGAGCGTAAATCCGGCGAGCGGCAAGCCGCTGGCGCAGATCGCACAAGCGACCACCGTGCAGGTGGATCAAGCCGTGCGCGCCGCCGAAGATGCGCTGCCCGCGTGGCAATCGCTGGGCGACCATGGCCGCGCGAAACAGCTCTACGCCATCGCCCGCACGCTGCAGAAGCACTCGCGCCTGTTCGCCGTGCTGGAGACGCTGGACAACGGCAAGCCGATCCGCGAAACCCGCGATGCCGACGTGCCGCTGGCGATCCGCCACTTCTACCACCACGCCGGCTGGGCCCAGCTGCTAACGTCCGAGATGAGCGGCCACGAGTCGCTCGGCGTGGTTGGCCAGATCGTGCCGTGGAACTTTCCGCTGCTGATGCTGGCGTGGAAGATCGCGCCGGCGCTGGCCTGCGGCAACACGGTGGTCTTCAAGCCCGCCGAGCAGACCTCGCTCACCGCGCTGCTGTTCGCCGAAATCTGCCAGGAAGTCGGCCTGCCCGCGGGCGTGGTGAACATCGTTACCGGCGACGGCGCGGTGGGCCAGGCAATCACCACGCATCCGCGCATCGCCAAGATCGCTTTCACCGGCAGCACCGAGGTCGGCCGCGCCATCCGTCAGGCCACCGCGGGCAGCGGCAAGAAGCTGAGCCTGGAACTCGGCGGCAAGTCGCCCTACCTGGTGTTCGCCGATGCCGACCTGGACGCGGCGGTGGAAGGCCTGGTCGACAGCATCTGGTTCAACCAGGGCGAAGTGTGCTGCGCCGGGTCGCGCCTGTTGGTGCACGAAGGCACGGCCCCCGCGATGCTGGCCAAGCTGAAAGCGCGCATGGCGAAGATCCGCGTCGGTGACCCACTGGACAAGTCCACCGATATGGGCGCGCTGGTCGACCGCACGCAGCTCGAACGTGTGCGTGGTTTTGTCGACCGCGCGCGTGCCGAGGGGGCCGAGATCTACCAGGCCTGCGAGATGAACCCACTGGGCGGAGAGAGCTGCTTCTATCCGCCCACACTGGTGACCAACGTCGACACCGCCAGCGAGATCGTGCAGCAGGAAGTCTTCGGCCCGGTGCTCGTCGTGCAGACCTTTCGCACGCCGAACGAAGCCGTGGAGCTGGCGAACAATACACGCTTCGGCCTGGCCGCCAATGTCTGGAGCGAGTCGATCGGCCTGGCGCTCGAGGTGGCGCCGCGGCTGAAGGCCGGCGTGGTGTGGGTCAACACCGCGAACCAGTTCGACGCGGCGTGCGGCTTCGGCGGTTATCGCGAATCGGGGTTCGGGCGCGAAGGTGGGCGCGAGGGGCTGCGCGAGTACCTGAAACCCGTCGCCGCGCCCGCCGCGGCCAGGCGTGCCGGCAAGGCGCCCGCGATGAAGAGTGTGGTGGTGGCCATCGACCGCACCGCCAAGCTCTACATCGGCGGCAAGCAGGTGCGCCCCGACAGCGGCTACAGCCGCGAGGTCTGGTCGGGCAAGACACTGCTTGGCGTGGTGCCCGAAGGCAACCGCAAAGACATCCGCAACGCCGTCGAGGCGGCGCGTGCGGCCTCGTCTTGGGAGAAACAGACGGCTCACGGCCGCGCGCAGGTGCTGTACTACCTGGCCGAGAATCTGGCCGCGCAGCGCGATCGTTTCGCGGTAGCCGCCGACGAGCTGCAAGCCAGCATCGAATGCCTGTTCACCTTCGCCGCACTCGCCGACAAGTACGACGGCGCCGTGCATCAGCCGCCGCAGCGCGCGGTGGTGCTGGCGATGCACGAGCCGATCGGCACCATCGCGCTGATCGCACCCTCGCAGCAGCCGCTGCTCGGCCTGATCCGGCTCATTGCGCCGGCCGTCGCGATGGGCAACCGCGTGGTCGCGGTGCCGTCGGCGGCGAACCCGCTGCCTGCGGCCGATCTGTACCAGGTGTTCGACACCTCCGACCTGCCTGGCGGCGTGGTGAACCTCGTCACCGGCGACCCCGACACCCTGGCCGACGTGCTCGCCGCACACGCCGATGTCGACGCGATGTGGTGGCCGTCCGCTACGCCCGAGCAGGCCAGGCGCATCGAAGCCCTGTCGGTCTGCAACCTGAAACGCCTGTGGACCGGCTCGCCAACGTTCGAGGCGAGGCGAAGCCTCGAGCAAGCGGTGCAGGTCAAGAACGTCTGGGTGCCTTACGGGGTGTAGGGGCTCGGCTCGGTCCCGCGCGCCCTGCGCATTCACACCGGCGTGTGGCCCGTGGCCCTGCCACTTCAAAACGGCCCCGTGGTGACAAAACCACCACCCTGGTACATCGCTGCCGGTTGTGTCGGGTCCAGCGCGGCTTGTCTTGCCTCGACGGCCATGCGGAACGTCTCGGCGCTGTCCTGCGCCACAAAGCCGAGGTGGCGTGCGCTGCTGTTGTCCCACCAGGTGCCACGGTTGTTGCTGACGCCGTAAACGACGGTATGGCCGACCACCGGCGCGGTGAGCGCGGCCACCACCAAGCGCCACAGGTCGTCGTAGCTCAACCAGCTGGCCAGCATGCGACGGTCGGCAGGCTGCGGGAATGACGAGCCGATGCGCAGGCTGACGGTCTCGATGCCGTAGCGGTCGAAGTAAAACTGCGCCAGGTTCTCGCCGAAGGCCTTCGACAGGCCGTAATAACTGTCAGGACGCATGGGCTGGCGTGTGTCAATGGTTTCGCTTTGTTTGTAGAAACCGCTGACATGGTTGGAACTGGCAAACACGATGCGCTGAACACCGTGCACCCGCGCGGCTTCATACACATGGTACGTGCCCACGATGTTGGCCGGCAAGATCTCTTCAAACGCATGTTCGGTGGAGATGCCACCCAGGTGCACCACCGCGCTCACTCCTTGCAGCAGGGCCATCACGGCGGCCTTGTCCTGCAGTGCCACGCTGTGGATTTCTTCGCCCTCTGCCATCGGGGCCATGTCGTCAGCACGCACGATGTCGCTGACGCGCAGGTGCTCACACAGCGTCTTCAGGCGTGGCCGCAGCACACGGCCCAGGTTGCCGGCGGCGCCGGTGAGCAGCAGGCGCGGGAAGCGCAGGCCGGTGGTGGGTTGTGGGTCCATGGGTTCTGGCCTTGACGGGGCTGTCCGATGGTCAGTGGCCCGGCCATATTGGATTTAGTCGTAAGTCATCAGTTGTCAGATGACTGAACTTTCATCTAGACTTGTTTCACTGTCAAGACTTGATGTGCTTGGGAAAACCCGCAACACCATGAGCAAATCACCGCTACGTGTCGTCGCTGCCACCCGCGCTGTTGCCACCCGCACTGCTTCCACCCGCGCTGTTGCCGCCCGCGCTGCCGACGGCGCTGTTGCCGGCGTTCGGCCGGAGCGACCCGGGCCGCCGATGCCGCCGGAGCGACCCGCACCGCTGCCGAGCCGCGCGACAGGCACGCGCATGCGGCCACGCAACCTGGCCTATGCCCTCGTCGACGACTTGGGCCAGCGCATTCAGGCGGGTGTTTTGCAGGCGGGTGACAAGCTGCCCGCAGAGTCAGCGTTCATGGCTGAGTACGGCGTCAGCCGCACCGTGGTGCGTGAGGCGCTGTCGATGCTGCAAGCCTCCAACCAGGTCGTCACGCGGCACGGCATTGGCACCTTTGTGGCCACCCACGCGCACCGCGCGCCTGGCTTTCGCATTTCAAGCGAACATCTGGCCACGCTGCGTGACGTGATCGCCTTGCTGGAGTTGCGCATTGCGCTGGAAAGCGAAACCGCCAGCCTTGCAGCGCAACGCCGTACACCGGAGAACCTGCGCCTGATGCGCGAAGCCCTGCAGGCCATGGGCCAGGCGGTGGATGCCGGCGAGCCTGCGGTGGAGCCCGACTTCCGCTTCCACCTGGAAATTGCCCGCGCCACACAAAACGCGCACTTTGCCAACCTGATGCAGGCATTGGGCGCGACCTCCATTCCGCGTGCCCGGCTCGACGAGCCGGAGTCGACCGGTGCTGCTGCGCGCGAGCACTACCTGCGCCATGTACAGGCCGAGCATGAAGGCATCTTCAACGCCATTGCCGAAGGTGACGCCGAGACGGCGCGCACGATGATGCGCATGCACCTGGCCAACAGCCGCGACCGGCGGCGGCGTGCCGCTGCAGCGGCCGAAGCGTTGGGCTGAAACGGGTCGCCGGGGCTCCAGCGCAAACCCGGCGGCCGAGCCCAGGGAGTACGCCTTGGCGCTTGGCGTCAATCCTGTAGGCAAGTCATGGCGCAACTTATACGATGTCTGATATATTATCTCTCGCATCAGACTCCCTGCCAACCAGTGGCCGCCACGCGATACCCACCGCAAGGCGTGCGG